>JBCDFD010000095.1:0-12934 GCA_039178645.1 Pseudomonadota bacterium
GGGCAAGTCGACGCTGGTGAGCCTGTTGTTGCGCTTCTACGACCCGGCGGCGGGCGGGGTGGAGTGGAACGGGGTGGACCTGCGGGAGCTGGAGTTGGAGCGGCACCGGGGGCGCTTCGGGCTGGTGTTGCAGGAGGACTTCCTGTTCAGCGGTACGGTGCGAGAGAACCTGGCGATGGGCCGCCCGGACGTGAGCTCGGAGTCCCTGGCGCGGGCGTTGGAGGCGAGCCGGGCGGGAGCGTTGGTGGAGCGGTTGGAGGGTGGGTTGGACGCGGAGGTGTTGGAGCGCGGAGCCGGCTTCTCGACCGGGGAGCGTCAGCTCTTGGCGATCGCGCGCGCGCTGGCGGGGGATCCCGAGCTGGTGATCCTGGACGAGGCCACGGCGAGCGTGGACTCCGCGCAAAACCGACCACCCCCAAGCCAACCGCATTGGCGGTTGTGGCAATCATTTTCATCCGTTCATTGTGTGTCGTGAGTGGATCGCGGCGGCGCATGTGGGGCTCCGGTTTTGGCCTTGGATGACCGCCGTTTGGTTGATGTTTGGTTAATCCCAGTCTGCCGTTGGGGTTTTGTTCAAAACAGATCAAGCTCCGTACGATTGGTACGAAACCAGGGAGCCGGAACAAGCTGTCAATTGTGAGATAACTGGCGAAATCCGTACCATTGGTACGTTGTCAGGCGGAGCAGCTGGCGCCGCCCAGGACGCAGAATTTGGCGCAGTGTTTGTGGTTGAGAGAGACCTCCCGTTCGGCCTCCTCCAAGGTTTCGCCCAGGTCGAACTGCATGTCATAAGGTAGGAGCGTGCAGGCGACCACTGAGGGTGCTGCCGCCCCTCGACGTTTGACCACCATGCGGCTCGATGCGCACATGACGCTGTCGGGCTGTTTGTCCAAGATGCCCCAGCAAGCTGTTGTTATTTCGGGAACATCCACGGTTTCGTCCATCTCTGGAAAGAGCACGGTCGTGCCCGGATTGTGGGCATCGATGTCGTAGCCGCGGGCCGCAAAGAGGCGTGCGAACCCGTCGCGGGCGTCCATGTCGGTCTCGCCCCACATAGTCCGCCCCGCCACGGCCATGGGGACACGCGTGTCGCGGAGCCAGTCCATGCCTGCTAACGTCTTGGAAAAGCTTCCCTTTCCCCGTTCTGCGTCGTGGTTATCCGGGTCATGATGATCGAGCGACACGCGCAGCGTCATTTGACCGGGGTATGAGGTATTAAGCCGTTGAATTCCCTCCTGAACCTTGGGCCGCATCATGGGCTGCATGGCGTTGGTGAGGATCAAAACCTGATAGCCCCGCGCCAACGCGGCCTCTGCCATGGCAATCATGTTGGGGTTCATGAACGGCTCACCACCGGTGAAACCTATCTCACGCACGCCCCATCCACGGCTATCCAATTGATCCAAATAAGAAATCACATCTTCAGTCGTGAGATACACCAGCCGGTCATTGGTCGGCGAGCTTTCGATGTAACAATTGACGCACGTGATGTTGCACAATGTCCCCGTGTTGAACCAAAGCGTTTCCGGGTTGGTCAGACGGACGGTTGCACGAGGCTCACCTTTAGCGGTAACAGTGGGATGTTGGAACTTGTCAAAGCGAGGTGTCGCCGGATCGTGCGGGTGGTCTTTCATGGGGCTTTCCTTTGTCGTTCCATACACATAGCGGCCAGTTGCGCAGACGGAAACCAGACTTCTGCCAGTTGGCGCGGTTGTGATGAACGGCGAACCGGTCCCGTGCCACGGCACGCCGTCGACAGGTGGAGCGGTAGCGATGGTGGCACGTATAATTCCGGTCGATGATTTCGACTTGGTCATTTTTGGCGGCACGGGAGACTTGGCGCGGCGCAAGATCTTGCCCGGTCTATTTCGTCGCTTCACATCCGGTCAGATGCCAGCGGACGCACGGATCATCGGTGCCGCTCGGGCGGAGATGTCGCCCGAAGAGTACCGGCAGTTTGTGAGCGAAGCGTTACAGGAATTCCTGTCAATCGATGAGCTAAATGACAATGATATCAGTCGTTTCCTGGAATCACTGGACTATGGCAAAGTGGATGCATCCGGTGAAGGCGGTTGGCGGGATTTGGCCGGTAAGCTGCGCGACGGTCCTGTCAGAGCGTTTTACTTCTCGGTAAAGCCCGACCTCTTCGGCGCCATTGCCGAACGGCTGCACAGCTTTGGGTTGGCTACGCCAGAGTGCCGGATCGTCGTGGAAAAACCCTTTGGCAAGGATTTGGCCACGGCCAAAGCGTTGAACGCGAGCTTGGCCGCCTACTTCGATGAAACACAAATCTATCGGATCGACCATTACCTGGGCAAAGAGACCGTTCAGAACCTCATGGCTGTTCGATTTGGCAATATTCTATTCGAGCCGCTGTGGAACAGTCAGTATATTGACCATGTGCAGATCACCGTGGCGGAAACGGTGGGGGTTGCCGGTCGCGGTACGTACTATGACACCGCTGGCGCGATGCGCGATATGGTGCAGAACCATATCATGCAGCTGTTGTGCCTGATCGCGATGGAGCCGCCGTCTCGGTTCGACCCAGATGCGGTGCGTGACGAAAAGCTCAAGGTAATCCGTGCGTTGGACCCCGTGGACATTGGGCGAACCATTCGGGGGCAATACATCTCTGCAGGCGAGGCCACTGGCTACCTGGAGGACGCCGAAAACCCGGACAGTCTAACGGAGAGCTTTGTGGCCATGGAGGTGTCGATCTCCAACTGGCGGTGGAAGGGCACTCCGTTTTATTTGCGCACGGGCAAGCGGATGCGGAAACGGATTTCGGAGATTGTGGTCCAGTTCCGGCCCACGCCCCACTCGATCTTTGACGAGGATGCGGGCGGAGAAGCCAATGCCTTGGTCATTCGGTTGCAACCGGACGAAGGCATGGACCTGAGCGTCACCATCAAAGAACCTGGGCCAGGGGGCATGCGGCTCATGGGCGTTCCGTTGGACATGACATTTGCAGAGGCCTTCGGGGCCGAGCAGTCCGGCGCGGACGCTTACGAACGGCTGATCATGGATGTCATCCGAGGGAACCAGACGCTCTTCATGCGCGGGGACGAAGTGGAGGCCGCCTGGGCCTGGACCGACCCGATCTTGGCCGCCTGGAGCGCACAGAGGAAAAGGCCCATGCCCTATGATGCGGGCAGTTCCGGCCCAGAGCAGGCGCTGGCTTTGCTGCACCAGTGCGGTCGTGCGTGGCGGGGCTTGCGGCCATGAAACTGAATGTCGTCGAGTACCCGGACCGGGACATGATGATGATGGATGTGGCCCAACAGGTGGCGGAGGAATTGGAGTCTGCGCTACTGTCCACCGGCACAGCCACTTTGGCGGTTCCCGGGGGAAGCACGCCAGGTCCGATGTTCGACGATCTTTGTGCGGCGGATTTGAATTGGGCGGGCGTGTCCGTGTTGCTCACCGACGAACGCTGCGTCCCGGCAACCTCGAACCGATCCAATGCCAAATTGCTGCGCGAGCGGCTGTTCGTGAACCGTGCGGCGGCGGCGACCTATGTGCCGATCTATGGCGACGGTGCGGATACCGTTGATATCAAACCGCTCTTGCCCATTGACGTGCTGGTTCTGGGCATGGGCGCGGACATGCACACGGCGTCGCTGTTCCCCGGCGCGGTGGAACTGGCCGGTGCTCTGGCAAGCGATGCGCCCTCCTTGGTTCAAGTGACTCCACCGGGCGGATTAGAACCACGGGTGTCGCTCAGTGGCCCAGTTTTGAAGGGCGCAATTTCCACCCATGTGCTGATCACCGGCGCCGAGAAACGCGAGGCGCTGGAGACTGCGGCAAAGCTTCCCGACATAATTCTTGCCCCCATCAGGTTGGTCATGCAGGACGCCACCATACACTGGGCGGAGTGAGCGCATGTCAGACCAATGGGAACGCCTCGCGGCCAACAGGGCGGCGTCGGCGGATCGGCATATCCTTGATCTGTTCGCCGAAGACATGGACCGGGCGACGGGCTTTCCGCCACGTTGGGCGACATGCTGTTTGACTATTCCAAGACCAACATTGACGCGCCGGCACGGGCGCTTTTGATCGAATTGGCCCAGGAGGCCGACCTCGCGACCAAGCGAGATGCCATGTTCCAAGGGGCCAAAATCAACGGCACCGAAGGACGGGCGGTGCTGCATACGGCGTTGCGCAACTTGGATGGCCATGTATCGGTGGATGGCGAAGACGTCATGCCCGAGGTGCGGGCGACCATGGCGCGGATGGAGACCTTTGCCGACGCCGTTCGATCCGGTGAAATCGCTGGGGCAGGGGGCACGTACACGGACGTTGTGAACATCGGGATTGGCGGTTCTGACTTGGGGCCTGCCATGGCCTGTATTGCCTTGTCCCCCTACGCCGATGGTCCGCGGGTGCATTTCGTGTCCAATGTGGACGGCGCGCAGATCGCTGAAACGCTGGCGGTTCTGGACCCGACCCGAACTTTGGTGATCGTGGCGTCCAAAACCTTCACCACCATCGAAACCATGACCAATGCCGAAACGGCCAAGGTCTGGATGTCCGGCGAAGTCGCAGAGCCTGCGGCACAATTTGCCGCTCTGTCCACCTCTGCGGATCGCACAGAGGCGTTCGGGATAACGGCTGACCGGGTGTTTGGGTTCGCCGATTGGGTTGGCGGGCGGTATTCCATGTGGGGTCCCATTGGGTTGAGCCTGATGCTCGCCATCGGGCCCGAGCGGTTTAGGGAGTTCCTGTCCGGTGGGGCCGAGATGGACCACCATTTCCGCACTCAACCGCTCACCGAAAACCTGCCGGTGTTGCTGGCTTTGGTGGGTATCTGGCACCATCAGGTCTGCGGCTACCCCAGCCGGGCGGTGCTGCCTTATGATCAGAGACTGGCGCGATCGCCCGCCTATCTCCAGCAGTTGGAGATGGAGAGCAATGGCAAGTCGGTTGCCATGGACGGCTCAGACGTGCCGCGCGTGACTGGGCCGATCGTATGGGGTGAACCGGGCACCAACGGCCAGCACGCGTTTTATCAGCTCATCCACCAGGGCACTGGCGTGGTGCCGTGCGAGTTTCTGATGGCCGCCCAGGGCCACGAGGCGGATCTGTCTCACCACCACCAGCTTTTGGTGGGCAATTGCCTGGCCCAGGCCGAGGCATTGCTGGTGGGCCGGAGCTTGGACACGGCGCGCGACATGATGCGGGCGGCGGGGCTCGACGGCGAAGAGTTGGACCGACAGGCGCGCCACCGTGTGTTCCCGGGCAACCGTCCTTCGACCATGCTGGTCTATCCAAAGCTGACACCGCGCACCTTGGGCCAGATCATCGCGCTCTACGAACATCGTGTGTTCGTCGAAGGGGTGATCTTGGGGATCAATTCCTTCGACCAATGGGGTGTGGAGCTTGGCAAGGAACTTGCCGACGCCCTCGGACCCGTATTGGCGGGCGAGGCTGGGACCGAGGGCAAAGACGGCTCCACAGCCCAATTGGTGGCTTACATGCGCGCCCGGATGGGCGGGGCATAGGCGGCCAAGGGGCCAAAATCTGACAGATCTGATTGCCGCACTATCCTTCTGCTCGCAGGCATAAGGGAGTGTTGCCATGAAACAGACCCCAGACTTCACCGCGGTGGAAGCGCCTATCCTGGACGTGCACCACACACCTGAGACTTTCAGCGACCGCGTGGCCTTCCGCATCGTCAAGTTTTTGCGGTTCTTTGCCGACCGTTTCTTCGCCAAACGCTATGGTCACCGCGCCGTTGTCCTGGAAACCGTGGCGGCGGTACCGGGCATGGTGGGCGGCTTGCTGCAACACCTCAAAGCGATCCGCCACATCCGCGATGACCAGGGCTGGATCAAAGAGTTGCTTGATGAGGCCGACAACGAACGCATGCACCTGATGACATTTATCCATATCGCCAAACCGTCCCGGTTTGAGCGGACACTGGTGATGATCACGCAGTTCGTTTTCTACAACGTGTATTTCTTCACGTACTTGCTGGCCCCGAAAACGGCGCACCGGATTGTGGGGTATCTCGAAGAAGAAGCGGTGGTGAGTTACACGCAGTATTTGGAACAGATTGATGCGGGGGCGGTGGAAAACGTCCCGGCCCCGGCGATTGCCATCAAGTACTGGGGACTGCCGGAAGACGCACGACTGCGTGAAGTGGTGGAAGTGGTCCGCGCCGATGAGGCCAACCACCGCGACATCAACCACAGCTTCGCCAACCAGATCGTCAGCGGCGAAGCGCCATGATCTGAATTAAAATGAGCGGACCCCGTGGGGTCCGCACGTCATGCCGGTGGTTTGCCCCAGCAGAGAGTTCTTTCGCTATCTGTTGTGTTTGGCCGAAGCGGCCATAGGGCGCTGCCCCGTCCAATTGCGCGCAATCGGACTCCCCGGAGTATTTTTCAGAACAATGAAGATGGAAAGGGATTTCATGTCCGCGCGTAGCGGGTCGTGAGCTGTTGATCCTTGCGCGGGCCTTTGACGGTCCAGATGGTTGTCCATTCTTGGTCGCCGTCGATGGTAATGGTCCCGCGGTAGGTGTCTTCGCCGCACAGGTGGGTGATTTCCTTTCCCAGTTCCGAAGGGTCCAGTAGGTGGAACAGGCGTCCGTCCTCAAAGCAAACCTGAATTGGTGATGTTGCAGGGAATTTCCAGAGGTAGGTGCGGCTGGCCTCAAACACCTGACCGTTGGGCATGAAAAGCCGCCCGCCTTCGCGGTAGGTCATGTCCTGTGGCCCGGTTTGGGAAAACACTGCCACGCCGCTGAGGTAAGCTGTGCCACCGGCACGGGCGTCTTCGATATGGCGCCTTGCGCGCCAGTGCCCGGCGAGGGACTTGGGCGTGAAGAATGCTGTGCCATCGGGTGCGCTTGTGTCGGACATGTTCCCCCTCTAGGAAACCGGCGATTGAGAAAACGAGGTCCGCAATGATCCCCCGCTAGTCCCGCCCTGGCATGGTCGCCATCTGGTCGCCAGAAACCAAGTTCCAGATCTGGTATGAGATAGAGGCCCATGCCTGCGATGCTCAAGCGGCATTGGGGGTCATCCCCAAAGAAAATGCGGAAGCTGTGTGGAAGGCGAAGGACGTGGAGTTCGATGTGGACCGCATCGACGAGATCGAGCGGGAAACCAAGCACGATGTGATCGCGTTTCTCACCCACTTGGCGGAAATCATTGGTAATGACGAAGCCCGGTTTGTGCACCAGGGCATGACCTCGTCGGATGTGCTCGACACCACGTTCAACGTCCAATTGGCGCGGGCGGCGGATATCCTTTTGGCGGACATGGACGGGCTTTTGGAGGCACTCAAGCGGCGCGCGCACGAACACAAAGATACGATCCGCATTGGTCGATCCCACGGGATACATGCGGAGCCCACGACCATGGGGCTCACCTTTGCTCGGTTCTATGCAGAGATGGACCGCAACCGCGACCGGCTGAGTGCGGCGCGCGAGGAAATCGCGACCGGAGCCATCAGCGGCGCGGTGGGCACATTTGCCAACATTGATCCTAGCGTCGAAGAACATGTGTGCGCGAAAATGGGGCTCGTCCCGGAGCCCATCAGCACACAGGTCATCCCCAGAGACCGCCATGCCGCCTTCTTTGCGGTTTTGGGTGTGGTTGCCTCCAGCGTTGAAAACATCGCCACCGAAATCCGTCACATGCAGCGCACAGAAGTTCTGGAGGCCGAAGAGTTTTTCTCCAAGGGCCAAAAGGGCTCATCGGCCATGCCGCACAAACGCAACCCGGTTCTGACAGAGAACCTGACGGGTTTGGCGCGGTTGGTGCGCATGGCGGTGGTGCCAGCGATGGAAAATGTGACGCTCTGGCACGAACGGGACATTTCCCACAGTTCGGTGGAACGTAACATCGGCCCGGACGCAACGGTGACGCTGGATTTTGCTTTGGCGCGGCTCACCGGTGTGATCGATAAACTGGTGATTTACCCCGACAACATGATCGCCAATATGAACAAGTTCCGGGGTTTGATCTATTCGCAGCGGGTTCTTTTGGCCTTAACCCAAAAGGGTGTGAGCCGTGAGGACAGCTATCGATTGGTACAGCGCAACGCCATGAAAGTATGGGAAGAGGGCAAAGACTTCCTCACTGAACTCAAAGCTGATGCCGATGTGACCGCCGCGCTCAGCGACGCGGAAATCGAGGAGAAATTCGACATTGGGTATCATACCAAGCATGTTGACACGATTTTTGCACGAGTCTTCGGCGATTGATGCAAGATAGTGATGGACAGAGTGAAATCCGCTGCTACCGTTTTGGTTGTAAGACAACCTATAGGAGAAGACTATGAAGACCGCTCTGATTGCCCTCTCCCTGACGCTTTTGCCGGGCTTGGCCATGGCATACAGCTGCAACTGGGGATCGAAAGCCACTGAGACTGCGGCAAGCTGTGCCCAAGGCATGACCTGGGACGCGGACAGCCGCACCTGTGTGCCTGTGACCACCTCGTAAGATCATCGCCGGGGGCATGGTCCCCGGCGCCCTCCGGGCTAACTCTCGCCATAGTAAACAGGGAGTTACCCAATGCGTTACCTACTATTGCCACTGATGTTTTTGCCCACGGTCGCTTTGGCGGCAGGCGGCTCCGCGCCCGCCTCTTCGACCGCGACCACCACCAATTGTACCGATGGCCAAGTGTACGATGAGCGGGCACAGTCGTGCGTCACGCCGCAAGAGAGCCGACTAGACGACGACACTCTGTACCAAGCGGCGCGCGAGTTCGCCCATGCGGGTGCATTCGGCCACGCTCAACAGGCTTTGGCGGCGATGTCCAACCAGACCGAGGATCGGGTGTTGACCTATTGGGGGTACACGCACCGCAACTTGGGGGCTTGGGATTTGGGCCTGAGCTACTATCACGCGGCGTTGCAGCAGAACCCGGATAACATCCTCGCGCGGTCTTACCTGGGACAAGCCCAAGTGCAGGCTGGCGACATGGCAGGCGCGTTGATCCAATTGCGTGAAATTCAGAACCGCGGGGGCGCTGACACTTGGGCAGAGACTAGCCTAAAGAAAGCTCTCCTGACCGGCGAAGGCTACGGCCAAGGTTGATCTTTGAAGCTGCACCTGTGCCCCATAAGGTCTTTGGGGCACAGTGAACATTTCAAGTACACTTAGAATTAAATCATTCGATTCCATTGTGCCGCCAGGATTTCGTTTAGGAGGCCGGATTGAACGCTTTACCATCGGTTGCCGCCGGAACTGATGTGGTGTCTGGGACCCCATATCTGACGCAGAAACGTAAAGCTGCCATTGTGGTGCGGGTGCTGTTGCAAGAGGGTGTGGAACTCTCGCTGACAGATTTGCCCGAAGCCATGCAAGAGGAACTCACACATGAAATGGGGGCGATCCGACAGATCGACCGGGCCACCCTGGAAGAGGTTTTGCAGGAATTCATGGCGGAGATTGATAATGTTGGAATCACGTTCCCCGGTGGATTACTGGGCGCCTTGAATGCGGCGGACAAAGCGATCGCTCCGGGACCGGCAAACAGGTTGCGCAAACAAGTGGGCGCGCCGCTTTACGCAAAACCTTGGGAACTGATCGAAGGTTTAGACGCGGAAAAGCTCGCCCAGCTTATCCAACAAGAAAGCACAGAGGTGGCAGGGGTTATACTCTCGAAATTGCCGGTCCCTAAGGCGGCGGAGCTTCTGTCGATCTTGCCGGCAGACATAGCCAAAGAAATCACCTACGCGGTGTCACAAACCAGCTCCGTGGACCCCGAAACGGTGGAAACCATTGGCGCTGCATTGGCGATGCAAATCGACCGTCAACCTTTGACCGCCTTCTCCGATGGAGCCGAAAAACGGGTTGGCGCAATTTTGAATTCTTCGCCGGCCACCACGCGAGACAACGTGCTCGACGGACTTGAGGACACTGATTCACAGTTTGCAGGCGAAGTTCGCAAGGCGATATTCACATTTGCGAATATACCCACGCGCATCGATCCCCGCGATATCGCGAAGGTCACCCGCGCGGTGGACCAGAACATTCTCATCACCGCAATGGCAGGCGCCAAAGGTGAAGACGCAAAGTCCACCGATTTCATTTTGTCGAATATGTCGACACGTATGGCAGATCAACTGCGCGATGAAATGAATGAACTGGGCAAGTTGAAGACCAAAGACGTGGAAGAAGCCATGTCCAACATTGTGGGCGCCATTCGCGAAATGGAGGCCGCCGGAGAGCTTCTGTTGATCACCGATGAAGACGCAGAGGAAATGGCGGATGAGTGATGCCAATCGGCTCACACCTCCGCTCTTGCTCTGCGCCGCACAACAAGAAAACCTACTAAGCCATCGCATCTGATATCTCACCCTCGGGCGGCATTTGACTCCAGTTTGACGGTGATGGTCTGGTTGAATGTTGGGTTTCCCATCGGCTATCCCGCCCCAAGGCATGACTGGCTTGGACCCCAAGCCAGATAAATTGTGGGCGAAGCTAATCCATGGCAGGCGGTGGAAAGACCAAAGGCAAACCAAAACCACCCTGGAGATCTGCCCTAGAGGCCCGTCTCATCCATGTTCTGTTCACCGTCCCGAGGCTGCTTCCGTTTCGCACACGGTGCAGTGTGGTTGCATGGCTGTGTGGTCGGATCGTTGGCCCAATGGCTCGTTACGACCGCCGCGTGGAAGCCAACCTCCGGCATGTTTGTCCCGATCTGACCTCGTCAGAAATCGCCAGATTGAAGCGGGATGTCCCGGCCAATGTGGGGCGGATGCTAACAGAATTGGCCGCGGGCGCTGAGTTTCTCAGCATTCTGAAGGACGAGCCATTGCAAGGCCCAGGCGTATCGGCGTTGGACGAGGCGGCAGAGGCACACCGTCCGATCATTGTGGTCAGCGGCCACTTTGGAAACTTCGATGCCATGCGCGGCGCGCTGGCTCTGCGCGGCCACAAGATCGGCGCCATTTATCGGCCTCTGGATGACCCTGAGCTAGAAACTGCTTTTCGTGATATGCTGACCGCCATTTCAGAGCCGATCTTTGCCCGCGGGCGTGCTGGCCTTGGACAGATGCTGCGCCATTTGCGCCAAGGAAACGCGGTTGCCATACTCATTGACCAATACGTCCACGGCGCACCTGAGCTGACGTTTTTCGGAAAACCTGCGCCCACGTCACTGTCTGCCGCCGAAATGGCGCTCAAATACAACGCGTTGTTGGTGCCGGTCTATGGTATCCGCCGCCCTGACAAAGGGTTCCATCTCGTGGTCGAGGAACCGATCCCCCACAGCGATCCCATGACGATGACGCAATCGCTGAACGACAGTCTAGAAGCCCGCGTGAGAGAGCACATGGATCAGTGGCTTTGGATCCATCGGCGCTGGAAAACCGACGCTGTCGATGCTTGATCAGCGACTTTGGGCCGAGCTTACTCAAGCTGTGCCGCAGCCAGAACGGGCCCGAGTCCACGCTCCTGCAAAATGACGGCCACAGGCATTGGGCCAGGGGCGGGCAATGTCACAGACTGTGCCTCTGACCCATCCCACACCCAGGCCACGTGCCAATCCATGACCACATTTGTGTAGGTTACACTGCGTCCGGCGTTCTCACCCCGACCAATCTGCACCGTGGCTTCCGGTTTATACCGCACCAAGTGAAGCTCGGTCGCAGGGATTTCCACAGCCAGGGGCCGCAGGTTCACCACGACATCCTCGCCAGTTCTGACCAACGACAGGGACACCAGCGCTGCCTGCGCCTCAAAGAAAGAGACTGCTTCGTTTAACTTTTTGGCCTTGTGTCCGACCATCGAGACTGAGCCATTCACAACAACCTGCGGGGTATACACCATGCGCTCCTTGAAGTTGCGCGCGTAGGTTTTTTGCCGCTCGCTGTGCGTTGGGTCGGCGAATGTGTCCGTCCAGCCAATGTAGTCCCAATAATCAACGTGAAACGACAGTGGCAGCACGTCGGCACGTTCCTTGGCGATTGTGTGCATCAGGGCATCGGCGGGCGGACAGGATGAACACCCCTGGGACGTGTAAAGCTCCAACACCACGAGGGATGGCTCATCGGCTGCTGTTGCGACCGTCCCCAGCCCAAGTGCGGCTGTCACACAGAGTGATCCCAGAATGTTTCGCATGGTCGGCCTTTGCTGAATAGATAACCCAACATGGTTTAGGGCACCGAACTCGCACGGGCCAATCACCCTTTTGCGAGAGATCTTTTCATATTTCTGACGTTTTATATTTGGTATTCTGTTGTACACAATTGTGTGTCGGCAGTCTTGATGGCCCCATACCTCGGCTCCATATCTTCGGAAACTGACCCACCGAAAAGGGAGGCCCAGGCCATGGCGATCCAAGTTGGCTCCGACACATCCAATACCCGTAAAACACTGACTGTGGGCGACAAAAGCGTTGCTTACTACTCCATTCCAGCCGCCGAAGCTGCTGGCCTCGGACAGTTCGCCCAACTTCCTGCGGCCCTGAAAGTTGTTCTGGAAAACATGCTCAGATTTGAGGATGGCGGGCGCACGGTGTCCGTGGACGACATCAAAGCCTTCTCGGATTGGGGCGAAAACGGCGGTAAAAATCCCCGTGAAATCGCCTACCGACCGGCGCGTGTTTTGATGCAAGATTTCACCGGTGTCCCTGCCGTCGTTGATTTGGCCGCCATGCGTGATGGGTTGAAGGCTCTTGGCGGTGACCCCACCAAGATCAATCCGCTTAACCCTGTGGACCTCGTGATCGACCATTCGGTGATGATCGACGAGTTCGGCAACCCGCGCGCGTTTCAGATGAATGTGGATCGCGAATACGAACGCAACATCGAACGGTACACCTTCCTGAAATGGGGGCAGAGCGCGTTCGACAATTTCCGCGTGGTGCCGCCTGGAACAGGCATCTGCCACCAAGTGAATTTGGAATATCTCGCCCAAGCGGTGTGGAGCGACACGGACCAGAACGGCCAAACCGTGGCCTATCCCGACAC
>JBCDFD010000096.1:0-12910 GCA_039178645.1 Pseudomonadota bacterium
CCTGACCTGTGTTAGCGGTTTGGGATCGAAAACTTAATGCAGTGCCCGTGTGATCCCATGTCTGCCGTTGATTGGACGTATGTGAGCAGTCAGCTCAGCCCACCTCAGCTTTACGCGCACCTTGCGTTGTTGCTTTACGTGCTGGGGTTTCTTGCCAAGGACAGCCTTGTGCTGCGTGGCTTGGTCCTCGTGGGCACGTTTTTCTACGTTGTCTATTACGGGACTGTGGTCGACGAACCGCTGTGGGAAGCCATCGTTGGCAGTTGTGCGATCATGGCGGCGAATATCTACAGTGCGATCCGGATCATTCGGGAAAGGTCGACCGTGGGCATGTCCCAGGATCAGTTGGAACTGTTCGCGGTGTTCAACACAATGAATCCCGGCAACTTCCGCCGGATCATGAGCGATGCCCGTGTCCTCAAGGTGACCGAAGACAGCCAGATTTTGGAAAAGGGCGCGCCGGTAGAGCACCTGTATTTTATCCGCGCAGGCGAGGCCGTGCTCAGTCGCAATGGCAAAAGCTCCACCATCGGGCCGGGTCATTTCATCGGTGAATTGGCATTCCTGAGCGGCGCACCGGCCACCGCCAGTGTATCCGTCACCAAAGGATCCGAAGTCATCGCCTGGGACCGCACCAAGTTGCATCGCCGCATGGAACGGTCACCAGAGATTTCAAACGCGGTGCTCGCGCTCTTCAACCGCGACTTGGTGGGCAAGCTGTCCGTGAGCTGGCCCGAGGCCCCGTCGCCGCCCTAGTGAAGTCTGCGACACCGAAGGTTTCCCATGAACCAAGAGCGCTTAATTGGGCGAGGCTTTTGTGAAACGACTTTGGCTCGAACCGCTCAGGGTTATTCAGCGGCCAGTGGATCGGCTTGATGGGGGGAGGCTCGGCCTGCTTTGCGTCCTTCGATGGTGTAGAGCACGGTCGTTCCAACGCCGCTAAGCCTTGTGCGACCGCGCCGTTGCCATTGGAAATCATTGCCAACCCTGTCGATCACAGCTTGGGAAACCGTCACTTTTCCCGGTTTGCTGACCTCTTCGATCCGTGAGGCGATGTTCACCGTTGCCCCCCACACGTCATAGACAAACCGAAGCTCGCCCACGACGCCCGCCACCAGTGGTCCGCTGTGCACGCCCACACGGATACTCAGATCCCGCCCCAGTTTGGTGGCCAATTGCTGGGTTTGAAATACCATGTCGAGCGCGGCATCCACTGCCCGAGCACATTGGTCTGGGGATTTGTTGGGCACGCCGGAGACGAACATGTAGCAATCCCCAATGGTCTTGATCTTCTCCAACTCATATTCGGCCATAACTTTGTCAAACGCGCCGAACAGGTCTTGGAGCAACGTAATGGACTCGCCCGCCTGCGTTTCCATGGAAAATTGGGTGAAGTCGCAGAGATCGGCGAACACCACCGTGGCGTCGGCGAATTGGTCGACTATCTGACCTTCGCCGTTTTCCATCCTTGACACGATGGATTTCGGCAGCACGCTTTCCAACAGACGGCTGCGTTGAACGCCCGCTTGCTCCAATGCGTTCTGCTGGTCGATCAGCCGCTGCACCGACCGTTCCAGTTCGAACATGACCGAGTTGTAAAACAGACCGATCTGGCCCACTTCGGTGAATGGCGATTGCGGCGCGCGCATGGAAAAGTCGCGGTCGCGGGTCTGGCGCTGCATCACGTCGAAAAGCTCATTGAGGTCGGTGTTGGCAGCATGTTCACCGACGTTGAGACCGATCTCCTCCACATGCAGGCTCACACGTAGGGGGATGACCACGTTGATGGCGCGGAAGATAAGGTAAGGCAGCGCGCATGCGTAGAGCAGGGCGAGCAAGACGCCGAGGGTCTGCACCCCAAGGGCTTGGGCAAACCCAATGCCATCTGGGAACGCTGCGCTGAATGCAAAAATGGGAACGGCCAGGACACCCACAATACCGGCCATGAGGTGCACGGGCACAGCCCCCACCGCGTCGTCCACGCGCAAGTGTTCCAAAAGCCGGTCCCCGAAGAAAACCGCGAAGCCACCCAGGGCGCCCACAAAAACTGCGGCACCCGGTGTGAGCACGTGACAGCCCGCTGTCACCGCCACGAGGCCCCCCAAAGCGCCGTTCATGCCGTAAAACACGTTGGGTTTGCCGTCTGACACGGTAGAAGCGGCGAGGCCTGCGAGCACGCCTCCGGTCCCCCCGGCCAGGGTGTTGAACAGGATCGCGGGTACATTGTCGGTCCATGCCAGAGCGCTTCCGCCGTTGAAGCCGAACCAGCCCAGCCATAGCAGGAGGATGCCTAACATGGACAAGGGCAAGTTCGACCCGTTGAACCGCCGCGACTGGCGCGCGGACAGGAACCGTCCTTGGCGGGGGCCGATGACCAGAATGGCCGCCAGGGCGATGCCACCGCCCACCGCATGTACCACCGCAGAGCCTGCGAAATCCACAAAGCCCAGACCGGCCAACCAGCCCTCCGGTCCCCAGGCCCAATGGCCGAACACCGGGTAAATCAGGATTACGGTCACCAGCGTCATCAGAATGTATCCGTGGAATGTCCCACGCTCGGCGACGGCTCCGGACAGGATCGTGGCGGCGGTGCCGCAGAACATCGCTTGGAACACCAACGACAAGGCCAAGTCGGGGTCCGATAGATCGCTGGGCGCGAACCCGGTGGTGCCAATCAGCCCCGACGCCGACGTCCCGTACATGCTCCCAAAGCCCACCGCCCAGTAGCACAGGATCGACACCGACAGGTCCGTGACGTTCTTGATCGCCACTGAGATGTTGTTTTTGGACCGCGTGATCCCTGCCTCAACGCACATGAATCCGGCCTGCATGATGAACACCAGGAAAGCGCAGGCGAGAACCCAGACGTGGTCAATTGGTTGCATGGGGGCTCCGGTCGGACTCAGGGTGGTTTGGTTGTCTATACCTCACCTTCGCCATCGGAAGAATTTTCGCAACAAAATCTTGGGCTCCGGTATGGGATACCGGATTATCGCTCAGTTTTGTCCTCTCGCTGGCGAAAGTGTCGGCAGCGGGTTTTGTCGCCATAGGATGAGGGCCAGGGCGGCGGCGCTTGCGGCGATCCAGACCACCTCGGCCTTGACCATGACCAAAATTGCAAGCCCCAACCGTGTGGCGATTTCCCAAGCGGCCAGGGGGCGGGCGTCGTAGGCCGCCAGTGCACTCGACACCAAGTAAAGCGCCAGGACCAAGCGGGTTAGGAGCATCGCGATGGCTGTGAAACTGATCGGGTCACCGTAGCCGTCCAAATATTCATTGCCGCCCGAGGATCGCGGGTCGAGCACCGCAGCGTCGATCAAGAGCAGCTCTGGATAGAAGGCAAACACAAACGGCACCACAAACATCACGATGCCGGACTTCACAGCTGAGAAGGCGGTGGCCATGGGTTCGGCTTTGGTGATGGTTGCGGCGGCAAAGGCGGCCAGTGCCACGGGCGGTGTGATGGCGCTGGCCACAGCGAAATAGAAAATGAACATGTGCGCGGTGAAGAGCGACAGCCCTAGGCCCGCCAGGACCGGCCCCATGAGAAGAGCCGCGTTGATGTAGGCCGGCACAGCGGGCATCCCCATGCCCAGGAGAACCGCCAGCAGCATGGTCAGGAGCAAGGCTGTGAGCTGGAACACCCAGGACCCGCTGCCGCCCAGGTTCAGGCTTTCCAGCCACGACAGCACGTCCAAGGACAGGAACACTGGCAGGCCAGTGAAGGACAGGCAGAAGTCGATGATCGAGACCGCCAGAAACATCAGGTAAAGCGTGGAGATCAACACGCCCGCGTCGGATATCGCGTCGATGATTTTGCGCGGGCGGGCGCGGACCTCTGGGTCAAGAAACAGCAGACCGAGCAGTAAAACCACCGCCCACCACCCGGCGGCCCCCGCAGAACCGGCGGCGTTTTGGATGGCCTGCTGGAGCCAGCTTAGGCTTGCCACTTGGCAGCCTGCGTCGGTGAACACCCGCTCGGCGCCAAGCACTCCACCCAGAACCCCGCAGCCCACCGCGTCCTTTGCGGTCATCAGCAACCCCAGGATCAGCAGAATTGGGGCGAAGATCATGGCCAAGTTCAGGTAATCCTGCCGGGTAAGAACCATGTCTTCGGTGATCCGCCCGATGGCGGCGATCCCTTGTTTTCGGGACTGGAATACAGCCGACAGGAACAGGCAGAAGAAATAGGCCGCTGCCGGGATGACCGCCGCGAGGATCACGCTGGAATAGGGCACTGCTGTGAGCGAGGCGAGCACAAAGGCCGCCACCCCCATGACCGGGGGCATGATCGATCCGCCCGAGGAGGCCGCCGCCTCAACGCCGCCGGCAAAGACTTTGCTGAAACCGCGTTTGAGCATCATGGGGATCGTGAGCACGCCGGTGGACAGGACGTTCACCACTGGCCCACCGGATATTGTGCCGAACATGGCCGAGGATATGATGGCCGCATGGGCGGGGCCGCCGCGCAGATGGCGGGTCCAGCGGAAGGCCAGCTTGATCAGCGACCGCCCGCCCGCTGAACTGCCAAAGAGCGCACCGAGCACAAGGTAAGGGAAGATCGTGTTCAACACGATGTCCATGAACCGCCCCAGCAGGCCGGATGAGTTATTCACCAGGATATCGTGGACCCTTGGTCGCCCGTCCGACAGCATCCGGGGTTCTCCGGCGAGCTTGGTCACCAGGTATTTGTTGATGTCGTCTGCCCCGTAGACATACCAAACCAGCACCGTCGCGATGGTATAGGCCGATACCAGGATCGCCACGATCACGATGGGCAAGCCCCAGACCCGCACATTGTAGGCCAGAAACACCATGATCGCGACGGCCACGATCAGTACCAGCCAACCGCCGGTGGTGTTCACACATTGGGGGTCTTCGACGGTGGTGGGGGCGGGTAGGCCGAGGCTCTGGTTGAAGGCCGCCGCCGCCGCAAGGCTGTCTTCGATCAACCGCGCGCGGTCGCCGGTGATTTGATCGACCAGACAGATGGATTCAATCTCCACCAAGTATGTGACCGATATGGTGATCGCCATGGCCACGAAGACCATGTCCAAGGCATTGCCGATCCGCCTGCGTGCGGGTGACCTGTCGGCCCAGTGGCGTCCGATGGAATGCTTGAGCGCCACAATCAGCATCATCACCGAAAAGAAGATCGGATAGAACCATTCCGACGGGAACTTTCGGAACGACGCCCCTGCCGCTCCGGTAATCTTTGCCGCTAGGCCGTCATAACCTGGAATGCCGGGCGTGGCATTGACCATGCCCACCACCACCATGAGGACGGAGAGCACATAGAGAACGCGCAGCGCCACCGTCCGTTTCGGGACATCCTCCGTGGTGTCGGTCATGGCCATGTCCCCCTCCCAAAGCCAGCTGGGCGCGATCGCGCGCCCAAGCTAATTGCATTGCCAAAGGTCGGCTTACTTGGCGCAGTCGGGCAGGTCGTATCCGGCCTCTTCCCATGCGGCGACGGCTCCGGGATGGTACTTCAGCGGGTTTGGACCACACATGTCGGTCAACACCGGGTCAGTTTCGCCATGCCAAACGGCAGGCATGAACGGGGCCTTGGCGTGGTAGATTTTCTCGTAGTTGGCGATGAAGGCGGCGGTGAGCGACTTGGCAAGCTCAAAGTCCATGTTGATGTTGACGATGTCACCACCCACCGTGCCCGGACCGCGGTAGGTCCCGTCTTCGGAAATCACGGTCACGCCATTGGTGTAGCCCATGTCTGACACCGGGATGGTGAAGGCCACCGTGCCGGGTAGGTTGGTCACGTTTTGGAACGTGTCCCCCTCAAACACGTCCTTGGGCATGGAATAGATCGTCATGTCACCGGAGGACAGCGCCGCAGAAATCCGGGGATCGGGGAAGTCCATGGGCACCACAAAGGCATCGGCAGACCCGTCTTGGATGGTCGATTGCATCTGACCCCAGTTCACTTGGATGCCGGTGTAGCCCGGGCCATCTTCCAGGCCGGTCACCGTCTGTACCAGCAGCCGCGCGTTGGTCAGTGCTGCGCCGCGGGGCGGGCCGTTCAACAGCGTCTTGCCTTTCAACTCATCCCAATTGCCAATGTTGGCGCTGTCATAGGCAAACAGGCCCTGGGCCGATATCCGGTAGGTGTAGAGCACCGCCAGGTTGCCGGCCAATTCCGCGCCAGTTTCTGCCCCAAGGCTGGCGTAGGGGCCCACGCCACGGTTCAACAAAAAGGGCAAGATGAAAGGGGCCGCCGCGATGTCGGTCTTGCCCTCGGCCACGTTCTGCACCGAGTTGGTGAGCGTTTGGCCTGCGGTCACTTGGATGTCTGCGATATCGCCCGCCGCCGCCACTTCGGACAGCGCGATGATCGAAATCCCTGGCGTTGTGTTCGCGCCCGAGGTTTCGGCCGTCAGGATGGTCTGTGCCGTGGCCGGAACGGCCATGGCAAGGGTGAGTGCTAAGCCAGCAGCGAAGGGTCGTGACATCGTTTCCTCCCAGATGATGTGACTTTGACCCGTGCCCGTCTCCCACTAGGTTTCCCATCGGGCAGGGTCAAAATATCGATTTTACGCTTGTCCTAGAAGTATTAGCTAGATTATTGGAGGCTTCAATGTCTGAACTGAAGCTTTTTGTGGCACCAAACACCTGCGCACGGGTGCCAACCATCGCGTTGGAAGAGATCGGCGTGCCGTTTGAGACAGAACTGATCCGCACCGCCGCGGGGCAGCAACACTCGCCTGAGTTTCTGAAACTGAACCCCAAGGGCAAGGTGCCAACGCTGCTCATCGACGGGCAACCTCTCACCGAAAACGTGGCGATCCTCAGTTGGTTGAACGCGGAATATCCCGACGCTCGACTGATGCCCAAAACTTCCTCGACGTTGGAGACGCTTCGCCAAACCGCTGATCTGGCGTTCTTTTCCGCCACGGTGCATCCCACAGTGACGCGCATCGCCATGCCCGTGAAGATGATCGAAGAGAAAGACCTGTCGTTTGAAATCGTGCGCCCCGTGGGGATCAAGGACATGAACAAGATCATGGCAATGATTGAAGCGCGGCTTGACGATGGCCCCTGGTGGTATGGTGCGCAATGGTCGGTGGTGGACGGGTATCTCTACTGGGTGTGGAGCCGCATCACCGGCGTGGGCTACCCCGGCGACGCGTTCCCAAATATTCGCCGTCACCATGCGCTCAGCAATGAACGTCCCGCCGTTCAGCGCGCCATGGCGCGGGAAGCTGTGAACATCGACATTCTCAAAGCCGAAGGCAACTACCTAGCACCGCGCTAGGGGCTCCGGCACGCACGCAATCGAAATGGCAGCCACACGATGAACGTTCTTTGGATCATGGCCGACCAGCTTCGCTGGGATTATCTGAGCTGCTACGGCGCGACCCATATCCACACGCCCAACCTGGACAGGCTGGCCGCCCAAGGTATGCGGTTCAACCGCGCCTATGTGCAGTCGCCGATCTGCGGTCCCAGCCGCATGAGTTTCTACACCGGGCGATATGTGCGCAGTCATGGGTCCACCTGGAACGGCTTCCCTCTTCGAGTTGGCGAACCCACCCTGGGGGACCACCTGCGGGAACTTGGCGTGAGCAGCAGCCTCGTTGGCAAAACCCACATGCGCCCGGACGCCGAAGGGATGCAGCGATTGGGCATCGACCCTGAAAGCACCATTGGCGCGTTGGTGAGCGAATGCGGGTTTGAGGTCTACATCCGCGATGACGGGACCAACGCGGCCACCGACAAGAACCGCCATGCCGAAGACTACGAAGCCTATCTGCGCGCCCATGGCATGGATGGCGAAACCCCGTGGGAAGAATGGGCGAACACCGCTATTGTTCCCGACGGCGCACTTAAATCTGGTTGGCTGTTGGAAACCGCACCTCTGCCCGCGCGCGTGCCCAAAGAGCACTCCGAAACCGCGTGGCTGACCACACGGGGCATTGAGTTCATGGAAGCTCAAGGGGACGCGCCTTGGCTGTGCCACCTGAGTTACATCAAGCCCCACTGGCCCTATCTTGCGCCCGCGCCCTACAACGACATGTATTCTGCGGCTGACCTGCCCCCTTTGAACCGCCGAGACGGAGAGCACAGCCACCCCCTGATGCAGACCTGGGCAGAAACGCGCATTTGCAAAAGCTTCGCGCGCAAGCACGTCCGGGACACGGTCGCGCCGGTCTACATGGGGCTGATCAAAGAACTCGACGACAACATGGGGCGGCTTTTTGATTACCTGGAGGCCAGCGGGCGGATTCAGGACACCATGGTCGTGTTCTGTTCGGACCACGGCGACAACATGGGCGACCATGATCTGGGCGAAAAGGATCTGTTCTATGATTGCTCGGCGCGCATTCCATTGCTGGTCTACGACCCGCGGCCAGAGGCGGACACCACCCGCGGGACCGCAACCGACGCGCTGGTGGAGGGGATTGATCTGGCCCCGACGTTCCAAGAGTTTTTCGGCGGTCCGGCCAAGCCACACATCATGGAAGGTCGGTCACTGGTCCCGATGCTGCACGGGCAGAACCCGAATTGGCGCGACCATTGCATTTCGGAATATGACTATTCCACCCGCGACGCCCGGCGGGCTGTGGGGGTGGACCAATCAGATGCGCGGCTTGTGATGGTGTTCGACGGGCGGTGGAAGTACATCCACGTGGAAACCATGCGTCCCATGCTGTTCGATCTGGAAACCGATCCGGGGGAGTTGCGTGACCTGGGCGATAGCCCCGACCATCAGGACTATGTGGAACGGCTCAAGGCGCTGCATTTCGCTTGGACCCGGCGACACCACACGCGCATCACCCGATCTGCCGAGATTGTGGAAAAGATGGCGGACACCCGCGAACCCGAAGGCATCTACATCGCCTATTGGGATCGGGAGGAGTTGGAGGACAACGGCCTGAAAATGCCGCCGCACATTCCGCTCTAAACCGCTTCCACTTGGCATTGGATCACTTATTCGCCGCCTCTCGCTAGGCGCGAACGTGAGGGGCGATGCCAGATTCTTTAACGAGAAGTGGAAGCGCTAGGTGTGGTGGATACTCCCAAGGCCGCCATGATTTGATCAAACCGCGCCGATAGCTCCGTCGCAGTTGCAGCCGTTGCCGCTACGTAGAAATCTGGGCGGACGATGAAATAGCTCGCTCCGGTCTGGGCCATCCAGTGGGCATAGGTGTCATCCGGCGCGATCACATCGCACCCGCTTCCGGGCCTGCCTAAGCTCAGCAATCGCCCGCCCAGCCGCGACAGAAGCTGCACTTGAGCGGGGCTGAGCAGACCATCGACGCTTTGGTCAACCGCCACCACGACCCACCCCATTCCCACGGCCTGATCAAACCTGTCCACGTGCCCGCGGTATTCCACACACCCTTGGGGCGACAATTCTCCGGCGACGTGTCCATCATCGCACCATGCCCCTGGACCCAGTTTCACCAGATCACCTGAGATCGGTGCATGGTCCCGTGCCGAGAGGTCTGCGATCATCCGCTGGTCCCGTGCGGCAGCCTCCGCGGGATCGGTGATGCAGATGATCTCTCCCAAGTCTTGGCTGAACTGGATGTAGTGCCTGGCGTGTGCAATCCGTTCGCTTTCGTAGCTGTGCAATGCCGTCGCGGGCAGCACACCGTCGAGTATCCCGGCCAACCGCCAGCCAAGCGCGACCGCATCGCGCAAACCTGCGCACATGCCTTCCCCGGCAAAGGGGGGCATGAGGTGCGCGGCATCGCCTGCAATCATACATCGACCCGACACCCACTGCGTCGCCCAGCGGGCTTGGAACTGGTAAACCGCGCTGCGTTCCAACACGGCATTCTCCGGTGACACTCCCCAAGGGACCAGCAACGCCCAGGCATTTTCAGTGCGGGCGATCTCGTCCCGGTCCTCATCTGGCAGAACCATGAACTCCCACCGCCGCCGTCCCGGTCCGCCGGGCACAATGGTGGTGGGTCGTTTGGGGTCACACAATTGCCATTGCGCCGGTGACACGGTGAAGCCGGGCTCTGGCACGACGTCAAGGATCAGCCAGTCGAAGAAATAGCCTTTGTCCACCATGGGCAGCCCGAGGCTATCGCGCACAAAGCTGTTCGCTCCATCGGCCCCGACCACGTATTGCGCGCGAAATTTCCGGTGCGCCGTGCCTGTCGCGGTGTCCGTGATCCGCAGATCAACGCCGTCCGGGTCTTGGTCCAGCAGATCAGCGGTCCAACCCCGCAGGATCGTGACCGTGGGCAAGTCCGCCGCCATGGCCATCAATCGCGCTTCCAGGTCCGGTTGGTTGAACCAGTAGGTGACATGCCAACCGGACGGCGCGAGGCTTTCCCAATCGACAATCTGCAAATCCTGAAGCTCTGCGTTGCGCCAGTAGTACAGTTCCCTGTGGTTCTGAAACCCAGGATCATGGTCGGGGTCGATCCCAAGCGAGGCCAGGATCCGCGCCACTTCATGGTCCATGGTGACCGCGCGTGGGCGGTCATAGGCCTCCGGCCATTTGTCGATCAGCACAACGTCTTTGCCCGCCCGCCCCAAAAGCAAGGCCAGCAAAATGCCCACCGGGCCCGCCCCGACAATTGCGACCTCGCAGTCGATCCTGTCCATTTTTTTCCCCCACCGGCCTCCCCAAGCCCATGGGGAAAGGGTGCGTTAGTGGCCGTGGAAAGCAAGCGGAATGTGGGGTGGTCTGATCAGCCCAACGGCAGGAACGGGAGGCCTGCCAGTGCTTGAGCATAGGTGCCAAGCGTGAACAGAGCCAGCGCCAGCGACGTGCCCAGGGCCGCACGGGGGCTGGTCCAGGCGGTGAGCCAGACGATCAGTGGGATGATCTGCAGCAGGTGGGTCGCAAAGAAATGCGACACGCGCAAATCGCCCACCTCCAACGACCAACCCAGGATCGGGATCACAGCACCGGTGTCGGGCAACCCGATCAGGGCACCTCGCCCCGCCAGCGTCCCGGCGGTCAGCAGCGTCAGGCCGAAGGTCAGGAGCAGCCCCATCACGATGGCCAGGCGCATGGCGGGCCGAAGGTCCGTATTGGCGTTGCGCCAGATGGCCAGGCCATAAACCAAGCTGGCCGAAGTCAGCAGGATCGCCACCAGCCCCATGATACCGTAAATGGTCCCGGCCAGCGCGGAGCTTTCGTTGAAATGGGATCGCACGCCAAGCGTTGCGGCACCGCCGATCCAGAGGATCTCCAAAACGGCAGCTAGTGCTGCGGCCAAAGCGAAGCCGCGGAACAACCAGTGGTGCCGTGTGACCTCTGGGATATGGCGTGCGAAGGCTGCCAGGGTCAGCAAGAACATGGCGATGCTGACCGAGAATTTCATGGGCTTCACCCAAATGCCTTCGCCGTCGAGCATCCTTGGATCCAACCAGCCCGCCACCGCCATGGGCAACAGCAACGTGAGCATGATCAACCCGGCGGTTGTCATGGTCGGATCGTCCGCCATCAAGCGGCGCAAAGACACGTCTGGGATCGCGTGGGGTCGGGCGAGGGCGACGGCGGCCATGGCTCAAGCCTCCTGTGCGGCTGGGGTTCTGAGCGACCAGATTGCCCGCAATGTGATGAAGGCCAGGTACCCCGCCGGAGCGAACAGAAACGCGGGCACCAGGATTGGAACCGTCAGCAGGTGTGGGATCGCGGCTGCCCGGGCTTGCCGGACGATCCAAGCGCCCACGAACAGGTCGAAGGCCAGGAAATGCAACCAGCCCGCCAGCGCAATGTAAGGGTCCGTGAACAACGCCATGACGTTTTCTAAGCTGTCGAACCCACCGGGAGCGCCCGACCAAAACGCCAGGATCAGCCCCGTGTAGGCCAAGGACAGGATGGCAGGGATGATAAAACCCGCGATGCGGTCGGCCCAGACAGGGGCCAGCGGCGACAGGATCAACGCCGCCCAACCGACCAAAACCAATGGGTCGCCCCAGGAAAACAGAGTGTGCGCGTCGACCATGGCGGACCTTTCAAAACTGCGCGCGAAGCGGCGTTGTTCTTTCGAAGCGAAATAGCCCAGCATATGTGAAAGGGATGCACATTCGGGTCACGATCCCGCTAGGGGAACCTTCGAGACTGCTCAGTCGAGAAACGGGGGGCTAGGCGCGCATTCGGCTGAAGCTTGGATCATAGGGGCAAGACCGGACCACCTTCGCCGCTATGCGCTGGCCCAGGATATCCACGGTGAGCTTTTGGTCCAGCTCGCCATGCTTCGGCTCCACGAAAGCATAGGCCAAGTTCAATCCCGTGCGGTGCCCCCAATCGGCTGAGGTCACGGTTCCCGCGATCCCATCCCCTTGCCGCACCGACGCGCCGCCTTGGGCGACGGCCTCTTCGGTGTCGATGGCCAAGGTCACCAGTTTGCGCCGCGGACCACTCGCCTTGCTGTCCAGCAGCTCCGCCTTGCCAACGAAGTCTGGTTTGTCCAGTTTGACGAACCGATCCAGCCCGGTCTCATACGGGTCAAACTCGGTGAGGATGTCGGATTTCCAGTGCAGAAAACCTTTCTCCATCCGCATGGACTCCACCGCACGTGACCCGAAAAGCGTCATGCCATGGACCTCCCCAGCCCGTCGCAAGGCTTGGTAGGCGTGCAACAAGCTCCCGTTTGGCACGTGGATTTCATAGGCCAACTCGCCTGAGAAGCTGACGCCCAACACAGTGGCCGGGGCTGCGCCGATGAAGGTTTCGCGGGCTGAAAGCCACGGGAACGCGTTTTGGGACCAATCGTGCCGCGACACCGCCGATAGCACGTGGCGAGACTTGGGACCTGCCAAAACCAAGATGGTCTGATCGTTGGTGAGCGAGCGGATCTGCACCTCTTCATCGGCCTGCATGTGCAGCCTCAGCCAGTCCATATCGTGGAATTCAGACGCCGCCGCTGAGCCATACCAAACCCGATCCGGCCCACAGTCTGACGCGGGCAGATTGGCG
>JBCDFD010000097.1:0-12876 GCA_039178645.1 Pseudomonadota bacterium
CATCGTTCCAGGTGTTTGTCGTTGTGTCGAACTCAAGCAGTAGGACGACGGGCGCACCATTGACGGTTTCCGGTTCGCCTGTTGCGTCGCGCAAGGGCTTTTCCAAAATTGGGTAGAGGATTGTGCCGCTCTGGTCCAACGCCATGCCCTCAAACCCACCGGAACGAGGCACAGTGACAGTTGGCGGTAAAGCCGCGCCTGGGTTTGGTGACCTTACCAACATGTTGTCGGGGCTTTGGATCAGCGCATCGCCTGGATTTGTGGGGTGGACTTGCAGGACCTCGCCATTGCGGTTGGTTTCCACCAACCAAGGTCCGAACTCGTCACCAAGCCAGTAGCTGTCGCCAACGTGTTGGATGGACTCAAAGTCGAAATCGAAGCCGGTCAGGTACCGGTGATCGCTCGCTTCATTGAGGATCGGAAAGGGCACGAGACGATAGGGGTCACTTAGAAACACGGTGTCTTCCGGCATGACCCGGCCCGTATCCCACTGGAGGTGTAGAATATGCACCATCAAAAGCGCGTCGGCGGAGTTTGACTTAGCCCCAAATCCGTTGTCCGAAACCACCAGAACTCGGTTTTCTCCCAAGTATCGCAGACCGGAAAACCCTTGGAGAGCTTGGCCAGCAAATGGCCGATAGATGCCCGTTCGGGCCCCAAAGATGCTGTTGATCTGCTCCTCGCGCAGCTCTGCGCCGGTGAACCGACCTGACATGTTAAAATAGGGCGGTGCGTCTGCCGGCGGACGCGTGAAGCTTTGCGCGGGCAGTTCTGCGTGACCAATCAGACGTGCTGGGAAGGTTGGGACATCGTCGGCATTCGCCTGGACGGATGCGCACAACAGGATCAGTCCAATGGCTATTTGTTTCATAGAAACCCTCACCTTTGATGTCGGCTCTAGCCTGACGCCGAAATATAACGGGCCGATGACAAACCAGTTGGACGCTGTGGCCGGTCGGTCGCGGCGTTTCGGTTAGGATCCCCAAACGGTTGACACAAACGCCGGGTCCCCGTGAGAGAGGGGCATGTTTGGACGTTTGCTCACCTACGCCCCGGTCATTTTGGCCATGCTGGCGGTCATCGCCGCCGCCTTGGCCTTTGTGTGGTTTTTCTTCACCGAAGTTCTCTTGCCCCCAGATAAAATCGTGATGGCCGCGGGGCGAGAGGGTGGAGGCTACGAAGCCTTTGCCAAACGCTACCGAGCAATCCTAGCGCGCGATGGGATTGAGCTTGAAATCATTGAAACCGCTGGATCACCGGAGAACGCCCGGCTCTTGGCCGAGGGTGTGGCCGATGTGGCCTTCATCCAAGGCGGCACACGGTTGGCCGAGGATGCCGCGTTAGAGGCGATCGCAGCGGTTTTCCTGGAGCCATTCCTGGTATTGCACCGCGTGGATGTGGCGGGGGCTGAGGACCCGGCACAGTGGACCGAGTTGCGGGTGGCGGCGGGTGGTGAAGACAGCGGCACGCGCGCGGCGGTGCAATCCCTGATGTTGCGGCTGGGCCTTTCGGGTGACCTGTCCAGTCTATTGCCTTTGGGGGGAGAGGACGCGGCCTTTGCTCTACGCGACAATGAAATCGACGTGGCGATCTTTGTGGCACCGATCACCGCGCCCTACCTTTGGCCACTGTTGGAAAACCCTGATATAGCCATCCGCCCGATCCGGGACGCCGAGGCGCTGGCGCGGCGCATGTCGTTCATCCGTATCGTGGATATTCCCCGGTCAGGGCTGGATTATGTGGAACAGGTCCCACCGGAGCGGATCGAGTTGATGGCCATGGTGGGCAGTCTCGTGGCCCAAAGCAACCTGCACCCGGCCGTGGTGAACCGATTGGTCCGTGCGGCGCAACGGGTCCATGGTGGGCCAAATTTGTTATCCAGGGACTTGGTGTATCCATCGAGCGAAGGCACTCCGGTGCCCATGGACAACTCCGCGGCTGCGGCCTTGGCCGGACCGCCGGGTTTCTTTGAACGCTACTTACCCTATTGGATCGCGGCGCAGATCACCAGTGTGACGGTCGTCTTGGTGCCATTGATCATTCTTTTGCTGCCCCTTCTGCGCGCGACGCCGGGCCTGTTGGCGTGGCGGCTCCGGGCGCGGGTCTATCGAAATTACACAAAGCTCGTGGAACTGGAGCAGGCTGCCAGCGCGCCGAGCTTGGCCGAGATCGCACGCACCGACCTATCCAACCAACTGGATCAGATCGACCGAGAGATCGCCGGGCTCAATTTGCCCGCCCGCTATCGCGAGTATGCCTATGCCATGCGCCTTCACATAGATTTGGTGCGCAAACGGTTGGACCGCACCTGACAAATGGCGGGTCTGCTTGAGCCCAGGTTCCCTTTGTGCTTTGCGTTCCCTCAGACGCTCTGACCCGGTTGGAGTATAGATTGCGCCCAGGGCGCCAAAATTTTCGGAGGCCCCAATGTCCGACTCCGTCGCAACCGTTGCTGGAATTGCGCACGACCATATCCCTCACTTTGTGACCGCCCCCGGTGAAACCGACGGGCTTCTGGTTGGGTTGATCGTGGCCTTTGCAATCGTGGTTTTGGGGATTGGGGTGTTTTACCTGCATCTGCATTCGGTGCCCGAACGGATGGCCCACAAAGCCAATCACGCGCAATTACAACTGATCGGTATCTTGTCTCTGTTGGGGCTCTTGACCCATAACACAGCGTTTTGGGTCGCGGCCCTGGTGATTGCGGTGATCAATCCCCCGGATGTGATGACCCCAATTCGGTCTATCGCCATGTCGCTGCGTAAAATGGCCAACCTGCCGGAGGACCCCGACCTGACACCGGAAGATCCAAAACCGGCCCATGGCGAGGCGAAGGGACACTGACATGTTTGAGTTTATGGCCTGCTCGCTTCTGACCCTTGTGCCCGACTACCTGTTCCGCCGCTATTACCAAGGGAAAAGGATCGGCGTTGAGATCACGCTGTTTTCCATGTGGTATGAACTGCGATACGGGATCACAGCCTGTCTGATCCTGACGATTTCTGTGATCACCACGGTGTTCTATTTCCACCCCGCCACGTCCAACGTGACCTCGGCGTTCCGCACGGTGACCATCCTACCGACGATCCCGGGCCGCGTGGTCGAGGTCTATGTGGAAAACAACCAAGAGGTCGAGGCGGGCGACCCGCTTTTCAAGATCGACGACACACGGCAGCGGGCGGCGGTGAATGCGGCGGTGTCTCGGGTGTCGGAATTGGAAGCGACGCTGTCCGTGGGCCAGTCGCAATTGCGCGCCGCAGAAGGGGCGTTGAGCCAAGCCGAGAGCGTCTTGACCGACGTTCAAGAGGAGTTTGACCTGCGCAATACCCTATTGCAGGAAGGATCGCCCGCGGTGTCAGAGCGGGAGGTGGAAACGCTGGCCAACCAAGTGGCCGAGGCCCAAGGTGCGTTTGACGCCGCACGCGCCAACCGCGATGCCGTGCGCGCCGAGATGACAACGCTCATCCCCGCACAGATTGTCACCGCCAACGCCAATTTGGTGCAAGCCCAAGCGGACCTGGACGACATGATCGTCTATGCGGGCACGGAAGGAACAATCGAGCAGTTCGCGCTGCAAGAGGGCGACTATGTCTCGTCCCTATTGAGGCCCGCTGGTATTTTGGTGCCCCCTGTGGAACAGGGCCGCCGGTTCCAAGCCGGGTTTGACCAGATTTCGGCCCAGGTAATTGAGCCGGGGATGATTGGGGAAATCACCTGCAACACGTTGCCCTTCGTCATTGTGCCCATGGTGGTGACCGATGTTCAGGACGTGATCGCCGCGGGGCAGTTCCGCCCCACGGACACGCTGATCGACATCCAGCGACGCGACCGGGCCAGCAACCTGACCGTGTTCATGGAACCTCTTTATGAGGGCCAGATTGAACGGATCCCACCAGGCAGCCGCTGCGCAGGCAATGTCTACACCTCCAACCATGAGCGCATCCACAATGACGAAACCCTAAGCGGATTGCACCGGACGGCCCTACACGCCATCGACGCCACCGGAGTGATCCACGCGGCCATGCTGCGGCTCGACGCGATTAGATTGCCAATTTTTACTTTAGTGCTTTCGGGCGGGCACTGACTGGGATTGCTCATACTTTGCCATGACACAACAGCCGCAGTGATTGGAGCTGCCAAACAGGGGGCGCCGCCCCCGCCTGTGCGTCGCACAGCCTCCCCGGGAGGATTACCGGAACAATGAAGATCGCTGGTTCGGTCTCGGGGCTTTCTTTGTGATATTCAAGTGAAGGGGATTTTTGATTTTCTGTCGATGGTTTTACAGGCACGGCCTGCTGAGCGGAGCTTTTGCACTGGTCAAGCGAGGCAGGTCGAGTCAGGCGGTTGAGTTTGGTGTGACGACTGGGGCTAGCCAACCAAGCTAGGTATAGGGCCTATGTTTATAGTAACCGGTGTTCTCGGTTGCGATTTTTCTCTGGTACTTTGTTTAGTTGCTGAAGCCATGATCGTTCAGTAATTCATCATGCAGCTTGCTTTTGAAGCTCGCCGCGAATGCGATCTGCACCGAGTTGCCTGGCGCATTGTAGTGTTTGCACAAGCCGGTGCTCTGGTACCAACGGAGAACGGCATGAGATGTCATTTCCTTCAATTCGCCCATGGTGCTCGAACTGGTGGCGCATTCCTTGGAGCACTTCGCAGGCCTTGTGAAAAGCTATCCTAACGGCACCTGGACAAATAAGGTTCGGCCTGTTCACGGATTTGTTCTGGTCCATTGAGAGCATATTCTGCGATCAAGAAGACGTATCATGGCACTCAAACAAAGCGATGAATTTCGGCGGGATGCGGTTTGCATTGCCCTCACTAGCAGCCTTACGCAAAGGCAGGTTGCCTCTGATTGAGGGAGTGGGCTTTGCACCCTGAACAAATGGGTAAAGGCCTTCGGCGAGGAAAATGTCGTATTTGGTCCGGATCAAGTCTTTGCAAAAGAGACTGAACGTCTTCTCCGCGAGATCCGCATCCTCAAGGACTTGAGCCGGGTCAGCGGACAGTCAGGGGGACTGTCTGCCCGGTGAAAAGGGGACATTCTAAAAAAGGGTCGTCATTTATTGCGCCGTCGCCAGCGGTGCTCGAACCCTTTCTCGGGACCTTGGTGTCGTGCTGAAAGCACGCCTTTGGTGTGACGCCAAGGCCCTGCCGGGCAGTGGATTGCGCCCTGCCGGCAACTCCTCGGACCATCGCCATCGCCATCGTCACTCGGATCGATGGCGTTCCTCGGCGATCGCACAAAGGCTCGTTCCTCGACCTGCATTCCCAGCGATCCGGGCACTGAGGATAGCGGTCGCCCTGCGATGCTCGCCCAAGGGCATTCGGCATTCGCCTCGAACCGGTGGCGGCTTGAACGCCTCATTCCACCATACCGACCGCCCGTCTCGTGCGATTGCTGCGCGAAGCACTGCCGGGCAGTGGGACAGTCAATATTGCTCGCGCTCGTCCGTCGCCGGTGGGCTCGAACCAGTGGCGCTTCACCGGCAACTCCTTGAACCAATGGCGAAAATGGCCTCACTACCAAAAGCTTCTACGTCCGCACGGCTTCAAGGTGTCCCCTCTCGGCAGATTTTGCAATGCAAAATCGCCTGCTGGGCAATAGATGAGCGGAACAGGGAACTGCTATGAGTTCAACGTGGTCCGCGCCAGCGGATCAAATGATCTGGGAGATCATTCAAAGGCGCAGAACGCAGCCGTTTTAGGTCGGGGCCAACAATCCACCGGACTGTTGCCTGTTTCCCTCCTTACCTTCTTCAAGACGATCAAGGCCGAGCTGCTATGGCAGCGGTGGTGCCAGACCCAGCGGCAGGCTGAGGCGGCCGGTCGCGCCTGAAATCGATCCACCGGATCAATTTCTTCACGGCTATAGCGCTTCCACTTTTCATTGAAGCATCTGGCATTGCTTTTCGCGTTTGAGCCTAGCGAAAGGCAGCGAACAAGTGATCCAAAATAAAGTTGAAGCGCTTTGAACTCAAATACATCAACGGCTTCTACAATCCCCGCCCCTCTCGTGACATTTGCTGCGCAAATGCACTGCCGGGCAATGGACGGCATTCAGCCTCCGGCTGGAAAAGCCCCGTCGCTCTCGAGGCTCAGGCCGCGTAAATGGAAACCCGGAGCGGCCACAAAACCGCGACACGTCCAATCGCGCCACCGCAAGCCATTGCGATTGATAAAGGTACGCCGGGAAAACGGTCCCCCGGATCGTTTCCTGATCCGGCTAGCTCTCGCTCAGAACCCTTCTGTCATAGAGGATTGGCTTGCCGTGCGACTTCGGGAAGAAAGGCTCAAGACGCGCCATCTGCGCCTCGCTCAGCCAGAAAAGATCACTCGTGTCACCGCTCGCTTTGCGCAGCAGTGAGCCAGCACAACACACAGAAATCAATGGGTCCTGACTCTAGGCGGCATCTGCATTTAAGTGAGCCATGCCATCACCACAGATTGTCGACCGGGTTATACAAAGGTGTCCAGTTTCATGAGAAGTTCGGCTTGATCGGTTCGCAACGCCACGTCATTGGCTCCGACGCAACGTCGGGGCTGCACATTCGAGGTTGGCGACATTAGCTTGACGATAACGGCAAGACATAAGGACTGGGGAGGACCATGGCACTCAAGCTCCATTGCTTCGGCGAATCCGGGCATTCCTACAAAGCGGCCCTGGCGCTCCAGTTCTCGGGCCTGCCGTGGGAACCGGTGGCCGTGGACTTCTTCAACGGTGAAACCCGCACCCCCGAGTGGCGCACAGCGGTCAACGAAATGGGCGAATGCCCGGTGCTTCACGACACCGACCACGATTACTGGATCACCCAATCCGGTGCGATCCAGGATTATGTCAGCCACCTCAGCCACAAGAACGCGGGCAATTCCCCTGAAGAACGCCGCGAAGTGATGCGATGGGTGTTGTGGGACAACACCAAACTGTCCAGCCTCGCCGGTCCCCTGCGGTTTCTGCTGCACTACGTGCCCGAGGACAAACGTCCGATCGAGGTGATCGCTTGGCTGCAAGCCCGCGTGGCGGGGAGCTACGGGATACTCGACACACATTTGCAGGGCCGGGATTGGATCGTGGGCGACAAGCCCACCAATGCCGATTTCACCTGCTGCGGATATCTCTACTACCCGGAGGACTTCGGGTTCGACCGTTCCGCATACCCGGCCATTGATAGCTGGTTGAGTCGGCTCGCGGCCCTGCCCGGCTGGGCGCACCCCTATGATCTGATGCCACCGGCGCGTCCGGAAAACCGAAAATAAGAACACCGAAAGTCCCGAAAGGCTGAACCCATGACCGAGGCTTATATCTACGACGCCATCCGCACCCCACGCGGCAAGGGCCGCAAGGACGGGGCTTTGCATTCCGTGACCGCCGTGCGCCTTTCGGCCCATGTGCTCAACACGCTGAAATCCCGCAACAGCCTCGACACGAAAGCCATCGAAGACGTCATCTGGGGCAACGTCACTCAAGTGGGCGAACAGGGCGGCTGCTTGGCGCGAACGGCTGTGTTGGCCTCTGACTTCGACGAAAGCGTGCCAGGTCTGTCGATCAACCGCTTCTGCGCATCAGGCATGGAGGCGGTAAACTTGGCCGCCAACCAAGTGCGAGGCGGAGCAGGCAAAGCCTATGTGGCCGGCGGTGTGGAGATGATGGGCCGCGTGCCCATGGGATCGGACGGCGCGGCGGTGGCAGTGGACCCATCGGTGGCCATGGCCAAGTATTTTGTCCCGCAAGGCATCTCCGCCGACATTATCGCCACCGAGTACGGGTTCACCCGCGACGATGCCGACGCGCTGGCCGTGGAGTCCCAGCGACGCGCCAAGGCGGCATGGGACGACAACCGTTTTGCCAAATCGGTCATTAAAGTGACGGACCAAAACGGCGTGCCGATCCTGGACCATGACGAGTACATGCGACCGGAAACCGATATGCAGTCGTTGGGTGCGCTGAAAGCCAGCTTCAAAGATATGGGCGAAGTAATGCCCGGGTTCGACGCCGTGGCCTTGATGAAATACCCGCACCTGGAGCGGATCGAACACATCCACCACGCAGGCAATTCCTCGGGCATCGTTGACGGTGCAGCAGCGATTCTGATCGGGAACAAGGAATTCGGCATCGAGCATGGGCTGAAGCCCAGAGCCCGCATCAAGCACACCGCGAAGATCGGCACCGACCCAACCATCATGCTCACCGGTCCAGTGCCCGTAACCGAGAAAGTATTGGCGGAAACCGGCATGTCCGTGTCAGATATTGATCTTTTTGAGGTCAATGAGGCTTTTGCGTCGGTGGTTTTGCGGTTTTTGCAAGCGTTTGACGCGGACCCGGCTAAGGTGAATGTCAATGGCGGCTCCATCGCCATGGGCCACCCTTTGGGCGCAACCGGAGCCATCATCATTGGCACGCTGCTTGATGAGATGGAACGCCAGGATAAGGAAACTGGCCTCGCCACGCTCTGCATCGCCTCCGGCATGGGAGCCGCGACGGTATTAGAGCGAGTATAATTGATGACCACCTCCACCACCGGCTCCGCGATCACACGGGACGAACACTGGCGCATCAAAGCCTATCTGGAATGCCTCGCCGCCCGTGTCATGGACCGCGACTTTGACGGATATGCGAACATGATCGCGCTCCCCATCGTGGTCGTGACCCGGAACATGCGGGTGGTGCGCACCACGCGGGAAGAGCTTCGGATCGGGTTCGACATATGGATGCGGACCTTGGACACGCACGGCGCGACGGCCCTAGTGCACCGCCTGTGCGACGCAGAACGGGTGAGCGGGGGCCGGTACATGGTGGATTACGACACTGACCTGTTGCGCGGAGATCAATGGGCACTGCCCACGTTCAAGAACCTCTTGATGCTGCGCGAAGAAGGCGGTGGGCTACGCATGGAACAGATGGTCAGCGGTGTCAGCAACGAAGAGGGCCAGCGACTGCTGCGGGTGGAACCGGGCAACACGGACCCTCTGTTTGGCACCATGCACCATGGACAGGACAACGATCCGCGCCACGCCTGAGCAGGTCCAGGTCGGGGGATCCTGAAAAGCTCCCGACGCTTGCTGCTCTGCCAACTGACCAAAGACCAACTCGCGATGGTCACCCAAACACTCGGCGCCGCCACCTTCACACAGTGAAATGGCCGCCACCTAGAAGAACCGGAGGACTGACAATGGCAGAGATGACTTACGCCGTGGACGGCGATGGCGTCGCCACCATCACCTGGGATGTGCCAGGCAAATCCATGAACGTCATGAGCATGGAGGCGCTGGCGGCCTTCGAAGGCTTCATCGACGACGCGCTCGCCGACGACGCCGTGAAGGGTGTGATTTTCACCTCCGGCAAGCCCGACAGCTTCGCGGGCGGCATGGACCTGAACATCCTCGCACGGATGAAGGCCGAGGCAGGCGATAATCCCGCCCAAGGTCTGATGGATGGGCTCACCCGCATCCATGCGCTCCTGCGCAAAGTGGAACGGGCGGGCATGGATCCCAAAACCAACAAAGGCGGCAAGCCGATAGTGGCCGCCCTGCCCGGCACCGCACTGGGCCTCGGCCTGGAACTGCCGCTGGCCTGCCACCGGATCATCGCCGCAGACAATCCAAAAGCCAAAATCGGCCTGCCCGAAATTCTCGTGGGGATCTTCCCCGGCGCGGGTGGCACCACTCGGCTGAGCCGCAAGCTCGGAGCCATGGCCGCCGCACCCTTGCTGCTGGAAGGCAAGTTGAACAATCCCAAGAAAGCCAAACTGGCCGGGGTGATTGATGAGGTTGTACCCGCCGAAGAACTCCAGGCTCGCGCCAAGGACTGGGTGTTGAACGCCACCGACGCCGACCTGGTCAAACCTTGGGACACCAAGAAGGAAAAAATTCCAGGCGGCACGCCCTATCACCCCGCGGGCTTCATGACCTACGTGGGCGCTTCGGCCATGGTCAATGGTAAGACCAAGGGGGTCTACCCAGCGGCAAAAGCCCTGCTCAGTGCGGTTTATGAAGGGGCGATGGTCGACTTCGACAACGCCATCAAGATCGAGCAGCGGTGGTTCGTGTCGGTGCTCCTAAACCCATCCTCGTCCAACATGATCCGGTCGCTTTTCATCCACAAAGAGGCCCTGGAAAAAGGCGCACGCCGCCCGGCGGTGGCGGACGAAAAGGTCACCAAAGTGGGCGTCCTTGGCGCAGGCATGATGGGTGCGGGCATCGCCTATGTCTCGGCCATGGCTGGGATCGAAGTGGTTTTGATCGACCAATCCCAAGACAGCGCGGACCGCGGTAAAGCCTATTCCGAAGGGCTACTGAGCAAGGCTGTGAGTCGCAAACGGTCCACACCGGAGAAAATGGCCGACACTCTGGCGCGCATCACTGCGACCACGGATTATGGCGCGCTTGATGGATGCGATCTGGTGGTGGAGGCCGTGTTCGAAGACCCCAGCATCAAGGCCGACGCCACCCGAAAGGCCGAAGCCCATCTGCCCGCCGATGCGATCTTTGCCACCAACACATCAACGCTGCCGATCACTGAACTGGCCAAAGCCAGCCGCAATGCCGAACAGTACATCGGCATTCACTTCTTCTCCCCCGTGGACAAGATGATGCTGGTGGAAATCATCAAGGGCGCAGAAACCGGCGACCGAGCGGTGGCCAAGGCTTTGGACTTCGTGCGCCAAATTCGCAAAACGCCCATTGTGGTCAATGACGCCCGCTATTTCTACGCCAATCGCTGCATCCTGCCATACGTGGACGAAGGCGTCCGCATGGTGCGCGAAGGTGTGAAACCGGCACTGGTTGAAAACGCCGCCAAGCTGGTTGGGATGCCGGTGGGACCGTTGCAATTGATTGACGAGGTGTCCATCGACCTGGGCGCAAAAATCGCGCGGGCCACCAAAGCGGCCATGGGCGAGGCCTATCCAGAGAACAACACCGACGAAGTGATTTTCTGGATGGAAGGCCTCGGCCGCGTGGGGCGCAAAGCCAACGCCGGGTTTTATGAGTACGACGACAAGGGCAAACGCATCAGGCTCTGGACCGGGCTTGCCGACAGGTTCGACAGCACCGGCGACCAACCTGACCTGACCGAGCTTCAGCACCGCCTGCTGATGATGCAATGCCTAGAAGCGGTGCGCGCACTGAAGGAAGGCGTGCTCATGGACGTGCGCGAAGGCGATGTGGCTGGCATCCTCGGTTGGGGTTTTGCCCCTTGGTCCGGCGGGCCACTCAGTTGGCTCGACATGATCGGCGCCGCCAAAGCCTGCGAGGTCTGCGACGACCTCCATGCCCGCTTCGGCGAACGGTTCAAAACCCCAGACCTGCTGCGCGACCTAGCCGCCAAAGGCGACAGCTTTTATGGCAGGTACCAACCGGAACAGGCGGCGGCATAAGGCAAGACTGCGTTTGGAAAACGCGTTGGGCGGACCTTGCCAGTTGGTCCGCCATCTCGCTACGCCATATTGTAAGTGCCCGATTGGGAGGCAGAATTGGCTGCTTCGTCAACTGAAGACGGCTAAATCGTGCTGAGGGGCGCACGTCCAAACTCCAAGCGAACCTACGCGCTAAGGCTCACATGAAAGCGCATGAGAAACCTGATCTCGCTCGCCTTTTGACAAAGTAGCGGGCACATATTGTTTCCCCGCCATGCTCAAAAAACAGGTGCGATGAGACACCAAAGGCAGCGTTCCCACATTTAATAGGCTCATTTTACAAGTGAATTTAGAGTCGAGATTGCATTCCCCGGTCATTGCTAGACGGTGTTTCACACCATCGCACAAGATAAGGTGACGCGCGCGTGACACCCAAATAGCCACGCGCAGGCATGTGGAACCGAAGCGCACACAAGTGTCTTGCTGCCCTCAAAGTACAAGCTCTCCCGCTTGCGCCAGACTCCCACCTGTTGACAGAGCGAAGCAGGGCTTCCTACCCTCCTTTGAGTTAAGGAGTCCCGCCGTGAATCGAACTTGTCAAAGGGCTATCGCGCCGCTGATCCTCACCGCAACACTTGCTGGCGCGGGTTATGCCGCCCCCATTTCTTTCGTCTTCACATGGAACGCAGTGAATGGCGGCACGCTGGGCGGCTCGGCCTTTGGCGTAAGTGATCTAAGGTTCACTGGGATCGCGGATACTGACGACATCAACGTCGTTTCGGCCTCGTTTGAAACGCTCGACCTCGAAGACGCCGTGCTCGAAATCGTAGGCTTCGCGACCGTTGAAATTCTCGACGCCCAACAGGTGTTTTTTAACGAAGTGGGTGACGTGATCGGCCTACGCCAAGTGGGGGGCGGCAATGTGGTCAGCGCCACCGAACCTGACTTGGCAGGGTACGGATTGAATACAGCCGTGGGTCCATTGCCCGACAGCTACAGTTTTTCTGGCTGGGACGACATTTCCACAAGCAGCGGCAGCCTCACCATGCCAGGCGGCGTTTCGCCGGGGACATTTGAAGCAATCGCGGGCGCAGTCACCCTTCCCTCAATCTCGGCTCCGATCCCACTTCCGGCAGGCGGGATGCTCATGGGCGGCGCATTGGTGGGATGCATGGCGCTCTTCCGTAGACGCGGCAACCCTACGTGATACCAGACCCGGCGCTTGCTCGGACCAATGATGTCTGGTGTCTTGGGTTCCAGGTGCGCAGCCATGTCTTCGGTAATTCGGACGAACCGTAAGACAATGGTTATGGTCAAAACGTGCTCCGCTGCCTTTGTTGCTCAGACTAACAAAGAACGGCTTAGTCCTTGTGCGCTATTCGGATGTAAGAAGTGCTTCGTTCAATGTCCGGTCCGGGTCCGATACACCTAGCATGCCGCTGAAGCCTTTTCCGCTGGCCAGTGTAATCGGCGCTCTTGGAATGGCGCCAGTGTCGTCGCGTGGGCGAAAGCGTGCCTCAGG
>JBCDFD010000098.1:0-12633 GCA_039178645.1 Pseudomonadota bacterium
ACATCCAACTTAGTTTCGCGGGAAATAAGAGATGTGAGCAATGAGTTGTGCTGTGGAGACATGTGTTGGACGATTACGTAAGCGGCATCGACATCTTTGGGGATGCTCGCGACCAACTCTCGGATGGCCTCCAATCCGCCCGCAGAGGACCCAATGCCAATGATTGACATGGAATGCGTCTCGGTTGTCGGTGTTGTGTCGAAATCCTCTGCCATCGGCCGTCATCCATCCCATCGACGAAACGCGATTGCGTTGTTGGAACACACCCAGGACACAGATGGCCGATGCAGTCTTTGGACCATTGACCCCATGGGCACTGTACCATCTATGATTGTATAATAATTCTACGCAACCAAACACAAGTGTCCGAGGCAAAGCAGTTCATGTCAGAAACGCTCGCGTTAAGTCAGTCCAAAGACAACATGCTGGTGACCCTGGACCGGTGGGATGACGGCCAAGTCCAAGTTTGGAATGTGGAATTTCTGGGTGAAGGGATGCGCAATCGCGTGACATTCTCCCGTGGTCGCGACTTGGCGGACGTTTTTTCAGCACAACTGGCGGCGCGCCTTCAAGACGTGCTGCGCGGTTTGGACCGTCACACCCGAATATTCTCGGACGCGGAATTTGAGCTTGAAATGCCCGGCGTGCGCTTGCGTGGCCTGCGATTGATGATCGCACAGGCCAAAGACACGTTTGATCGCGTTTTGGTGCGCTTTCGGGAGGTCATTGGTGACATGACCGGCCTCTTCAGGATCGGACGGTCAGTGGATCCGGCGCTGGCCCGTGCCACAGACCGTGTGGCCGTGACCGCGCTGTCGGACATTGTCCTTCCCGTTTGCGATATCGCGGACAGTTTGAGGGACATGATGAAATCGGACCATCAGGTCAGTTCAGAAAACGCCCAGTCTTTGCAGGCGCGCGTGCATGAGCTGGCGGAAACCTCCGAAAACGTCCGGCTCTACTTGCATTTACTCATGCGCTACATCGAAGACAGCAAGTCCCGCCGCGAGGAAGTGGTGATGGACAGCGCCCTTCAGGGACTGCTCATCGGCGATATTCCGAACGCGGGCCGTTAAATCGGTTCGATGCATCCTTTAAAGCTCAGGCCAGCGTCTCACCAATTTCGCGCCGTTCCCGGATCCAGTCCAGACAGCCTTCCAAGTCAATCTGAGTGATTGGCTTCGTCAGGGCCCGTTGAAACCCTGCATCTCGAAACTTTGGGAGACGCCCAACCATGGGGTCGGCGGAGCAGGCAACCAACGGCATGTCGGTCACAAGTCCGTGCTCTTTAAGCTCACGGTAGACTGTCGCGAACTCGATTCCGTTCATCACGGGCATTCTAATGTCGATGAGCGCGCCATCAAACGTATCGGCCTTCAACGCCTCCAACGCGCGCACCCCGTCTTCTACAAACGTCAATTGAACCGGCGAGCCCGCAAGCATCGCCTGCAAGACCTCTTGGTTCATGCGGTTGTCCTCCGCCACCAACAGCTTAAGCACATCTCCGGGTGACATGTCCGGGTCGCTGAAGTCGGGACCCTCTACCGAAGGCTGCGGACGCAGCGGCAATGGCATATCACCGAGGCTCACGTCCGCCTCTGACGGCAGAACTTCGAAGGTCGCAATGAACGTTGCGCCCCCCCCTGGCGTCGGTTGCAACAACAGCTCGCCACCATGCAGCGCGCAAATCCCCGACGAGATCGACAGCCCTAGCCCCATGCCAGCTTTGTCCGGGTCGGTCACCGCATAACCGCGGGAAAAGCGTTCAAAAATAACGTCTTCCACACTGGCATCGATACCGCGGCCCGTGTCGGAAACGATCACCGTCAAAAGTCCGGGGTTGTCCCCTGGGGTTTGGGACACATCCGCAGACACCGAAATCTCTGACGGTCCCGCATGGCGCACCGCGTTGGTGAGCAGATTGGTCAATACCTGTTTGATCCGCGTCTTGTCGCCCTCGATGGGCATTTGCGTCGACAGGTCGAGGTTGATGGACAGCTTTTGCGTGTCGGTGTCCATGGCCGCGCGCATCATTTCTGACACTTCGTTCACGAGATCAGCGGCGCGAAATGGTGTGTAATCCAGCGATGCCGTCCCCGACCCCACGCGCTCAAAGTCCCGGATACTGTCCAGCAAGCCCGCCACTTGCCTGCCCGCCTTTTGGATGGTGTCGAGCATTTGATGCTGCTCACGCGTGAGCTTCTCGCGCACGAGCACCTGAGCCATCCCAACGATGGCATTGAGAGGTGTCCGAATTTCGTGGCTGATATTTTCCAAAATCGTGGTTTTTTCCTGATTTTGGAACTCTGCCGCAATGGCCCGGCGCATCAGATCGGACACCTGGTGTTGTTCTTGGGTGGCATCGCGACCAACCGATACGATCTCCATCGGTGTGTCGCCGTGGAACACAACCACGTGGGCCCAACGCACAACCCGCTCTTCGCCCTCGGCATCTTTTATGACAATGCTGGTGGTTAGTTCCGGTCGACTGCGCGGTCTTTGACGCAATTCATCGACCAGTTTTCGGGCATTCGTGTCACCTAAAACGGCCGTCAGGGGCAGTGGCAGGTCGTGGCCGCTGAGCCCCACAAGAGCTTTGAGTGACGAATTCATAAAAATCAGGTCACCCTTGAAGGTCGCCCGCATGACAAAGTCTGGCAAGCTGGCTTCCAAAACACCGATGCGGCGGCGCGCTTGGTCCAGGTGCTGCGCCTGCTTGCGCGCCAAGTCTGTCACATCATGGGCACCCGCCACCAGGTCGGCCAATCGGTCGGCATGCTGGAAGTCTTCGGGTGTGGGCACCTCAAGACCATTGGGCAGAAGCAGAAGCCGGATCAGGGTCTGTGGTTCGGGGTCATCGGACAGATCGCGGTACCAGCCCGCCTTTTGGACCAACGCAGTGCGATCCAACTCACCTTGGGGCAACCGTTTCCAACCGTCCCAAACGCTTGGGCCCGCCGCGCTTGCGAGGCCCGCAATCACGGCGGTGTCCATCGGCGGCACGGATACACAGAAAAACTCGCCCGACAGGCGGTCCTCGGATATTGCTATGACAAAGGTGATATGGGGGTGGGTCGCGTGGGCATGCTCAATGATGTTGGTCAACAGGGGAACCAACTGGCTTTGCCAATCCTCTGTCGTCGCTAGCTCACCGTGCGCCATGGTGCGTGCTCATCTGATTGGGCTCCCGTGACAAGTTGTATCACATTCCCCGGGACAACCAAGGGTTAAGCGAACCTTTAGGTCACTCAAGATTACTTATCTTATGAATAATGTTGCTAGGTGTGCAACCGGCTAGCCCCATGGGTTGGGTCTACTGTGCGTTGAGCGCCGCCATCTCGGCGGATCGGGACCGCCAAAAAATGTGATCTTCGATCTGAACCACCAGGTCCATCGCCCGGTTCCATGGCGGGTCGACATAGGTGGCGTGGTAGTGATCGGCATCGCGCAATGCTGGATCAGGCCCACGCGTCATGGCCTGAACGGCCAAATCGACAGCCGTATCCCAAGCATTCCCTGCCATGATCGGCGCAAATCTCCGCGAGGCGGTCAGATAAGAAAACTGCACCGGCACAACGACTTCGCAAGGCGTCATCCCCCAGCGATCTGTCCGGGCTGCGCGCGTCAGGATCACACTGGCCACCGCCAATTGCCCCGCGTGCGACTGGTTGCGCGCCTCGTGGTAAATCGAAACGGCAATGCATTGAAGGGTTGTCTCATCGGCGAAATTCCGCGGTGGCGAGGTTTTCAGCCGCTCCGCTTCCTGCAGCAATTCAGCCGTGGGTTGAACATTCCCTGGCCGCCATGTCCCGGGCACCGGTGACCTGTGCGACCCAATTAGAGGCATGGCCCGCTCCACAAGTTCGGACTTGGGTGCGGTCACCAGCGGGGCTCGGGCCGAAGACACCAGAGTTGCCGCCCGCTGCGGAAAAACGCCTGTCTGAGCAGTTGACGCGGCAAAAAGGCTTTGTGCATGGACGCCAAACGGCACCCACCAAGCCAAAAGCAACACAACGGCGCACAGCACCGCACTCAGCCGAAATCGCATCAAATAAAAATCCAAATCAAATCAGGATTGAGGGTCTGCTAACCTTCGATCCCCTAAAACCCAGTTAAGCCGATCTAACGGAAACCGCTTGCTGCCATGCGACCCATGTTTCAGGTTCGCGCCAAGACTGATGTGTTGTGAGGGAGGACAACGCCAATGACCTACATCCCCGCTGCTACGCGGTATGATCGTATGGTGTACCAGAAATGTGGTGCATCGGGACTGAAGCTCCCGCGGGTGAGCTTGGGGCTTTGGCACAATTTCGGAACCGACCGATCCTATGACAGCAAAGCCAGCATCTGCACCGCTGCCTTTGACCACGGGATCACACACTTTGACCTCGCCAACAACTATGGCCCACCACCCGGCAGCGCCGAAGAAGCCTTCGGCGAAATCTTGAGCCGTGAATTTGCTGGCTACCGTGATGAGATGATCATTAGTTCCAAGGCCGGATACAACATGTGGCCCGGTCCCTATGGGGAATGGGGCAGCCGCAAGTACCTCATCGCTTCGTGCGACCACTCGCTGAAACGGATGGGTCTCGACTATGTCGACATATTCTACAGCCACCGCTTTGATCCCGACACGCCACTGGAAGAAACCATGGGAGCGCTGGATCACATCGTGCGCTCTGGGCGCGCGCTCCATGTCGGGATATCGTCCTACAATTCTGAACGCACGCGCGCAGCCGCCGCGATCCTGAAAGACCTGGGCACGCCCTGTGTCATTCACCAACCGGCTTACAACATCCTCAACCGATGGGTGGAGCGTGATAAGCTTACCGACACATTGGATGAACTGGGCATAGGGTCCATCGCGTTCACGCCTTTGGCCCAAGGCATGTTATCTTTGAAATATCTCAAAGGGATACCCGACGGCAGCCGCGCGGCAGAAGACCGGTTCCTGGCCCGCGATAAGATCACGGCAGACCTGCTCGGGCGTATCGAAGGGCTCAACGAAATCGCCAAGTCGCGGGGGCAGAGTTTGGTGCAGATGGCCATTGCTTGGGTGCTCCGCAGTGGACGGATCACAACGGCGCTCATTGGCGCGTCTAATCCCAACCAAGTGGTGGAATGCTCGGGCGCGGTGGAGAACACTGAATTTAGCGACGAGGAACTGGCCGCCATTGACGCGCTCACGCCAGATCAGGACGAAACGCTATGGGCACCGTCATCGGAGTGGGTGTGATAGCTTAACGGGCCGATCCCGGATACACACAGCGGGTGACCTTGAATTGGCCCGCTTTGGGAACGCGCAACCCCGAAGCGGGGTCTGCCCCGGCCAACCAACCTGCTTGGGCCTCAAGGCCCAAGGCGACCCCCATGCGATTGTGATAGACCGCGACATCTGGACTAGGGTCGCAGGTCAAGATCGCGACTTGGGGCACCTGAACACCGCCCGGCCCATTCCAAGTGTGGGTGAGCGCCGCAAACACCACCGGTTCGCCGTCCCGCCGCGCGATTTGCCAGACAGATTTGCGCCGCGTTTGCCCGGTCCATTCGTACCAGCCGCTGGCGGGAACCAACGCGCGCTGTAACCCGTCGAACGCGGATTTGGTGAAAGCGGTTTCCGACCGGATGTTGACCAGGTTTTCCATCACGGGACGCCCCCGCGCGTTCGTGCGACCACTGGGCATAAGACCCCATCGCATCAACACCCAACCGTCCGTTGTGAGTCCCCCGAGTGTCATACCAGGGGATAGGTTTTGCCCAGTCACTAAGTGCGGCACATCGCTGGACGACATGGCAAGACCGACGTCTTCGACGCTGTGGCTTAGGAACAGACGGCCTGGCATTGGGTCAAGATTAGCCTTCTTGATCGATAACTTGCTGAGAACTCTAGCGACCCGTTACACCGATGTCATCGCATCGACATAGTCAAATGCTACCCGCTGGGAAACGCCCCCAGAGTGTCCCGCCATGCCCGCCTTGCTGCCACCATTGCAACTCACTGGTGCCCAGACCCTTCGGAATGTTGGTCTATCAGATCAGCCCGTTGCATTGGCCGAAGGCAAAATCTCGGAACACTTTGAACGGTCAGTGGACCTGAGCGGCTACTTGGTGTTGCCTGGCATTGTGGACATGATGGCCTGCCCGCCGCAAAGCGGTTCCGCGGACATCGATGCCCAAGGGGTGCTCCACGAAGCGGCTGTTCGAGGTGCCTGCCAAGGGGTGACGACCCAATACCTGAGCCACGCATGGCGACCGCCCGAAACAGACGGTGCGCCGTCGGCGAGCCATGTGATGGTTGAAGCGTGGCAAGAAGCCCGCCCAACCTTGATGACGGACGTCCGGGTATTGCTCGAAATCGACCATGGGCTGGCCACCGAACACCGGCAGATCATGGACCTGATCGCATCGACCGGGATAGACCTTGTGGCTTTCTCCAACGGAGCTCAACGGGCGGATCACGTGCCGCGGACACTCAACTCCAGAACGAACGCGCGCCGCCCCAATGTCACGATGCTTTTGGATCACCCCAGCCACGTGCACCGATCCTTGCTGACCTTGGTGGGCTTGTTTGATGGGCTTGGGGTCACCTACGGCTCCACCGGCGACACCAGCGCGGAAACCCGAGAACATCACTCCATGCTCGGGGCTAGTCTGTGCATCGCACCCCGGTCAACCAAGGCAGCGGCCGCCGCGCGTGCCGTGAACGACCCGGTTGTTCTGTCGGCGAGCGATATCGTCGAACAATTGCGCACAGGCACACTGGGCAAGTCGAACCCAATCGGTGCCGACGCGCTGGTTTCAGACAATGACATCGGGGCGTTGGCGCGGGTGGCCCTGGCGCTCACCAATGCTGGAGTTTTGGACTTGGGCCGCGCCTGGGCGCTGATTTCCGAAAACCCTGCCCGTTTGCTAGGTCTGAGCGATCGCGGCTCCCTGACACCCGGCCAGCGTGCCGATCTCACTGTGGTGAACCAAGAGACGGACACTGTGGAAGCCACGATTTGCGCGGGGCGGCTGTCCTATTTGACCGGCCAAGCCGGGTCTCGCTTCATGGATGTGCCCGTCTCACGGGCCGTGGCAGCAGAGTGACCACTGATTCTTTGCAAAATTGACCAAGGGTCACCTGATACAACGCTGTCGAGTTCACTGAGCAAGCAGGACTCCGCCGAAAGGCTTGGGCGAGGCCACATATCGAACCCGTTGGGTGTGGTGTGAGTCGACCCGAGTTCCGCTAAATACCGTCGAAAACCTCGCCCCAGACCCCAGATATAGTTAACAACGACGACCTTGTTGAGACACTGGCGGCAAGCCTATTTTCCGCACTCCGCGAAACTCGGGCCACCGGGTCAGGAAATCCCGAATTGTTGCCAAAATCCTGAAAATGCAATAAATTTGTTACAACTCGGGGAGGCCGATATGTCTGACAATTCTACCAAAGCGGCGATTGCTGCCGCCCTTGGCACCACAGCGCTGACCATGTCCAGCGGTGTCCAGGCTTTACCTTTAGCCGAGGACGTGACCACCAAACGAACCGAGTTGGCACAACGGTTGGCGGCATTGGCCGGGTCCGAGGATGAGGTCACCGTGCCATTGGGCGACGGTCGCGTGGCGCAATGGAACAACTGGAACAACGCCTGGATGAACCACAACTGGCTTAACTGGCAAAATATCTGACGTGACAGGCGTGGGGCCGATCCGGCTACTGGTGTTGCAGCCCACTCCCTACTGCAACCTGGATTGCCAATACTGCTATCTCCCGTTCCGCAACGACCGGACGCGCATGGACGATGCCACACTGCGCGACATCGGAGAAAACATCCTTCGGTCGCAGTATGTCGATGATCAACCGCCTGGGGTGGTCTGGCATGGCGGCGAACCTATGGCCTTGCCACCGGCTTGGTATGAGAATGCGTTCAGCGTCCTTGAAGACGCCTCGGGTCTTAAACTCCAACACGCGTTTCAAACGAACGCTGTGGGGGTCACGACAGGTTGGATCGACCTTTGGCGTCGCTGGGGCGTGAAGCTCGGCGTGAGCGTTGATGGTCCGGCCCAATATCACGACGCCAACCGCAAAACCCGGTCGGGCAAGGGCAGCCATGGGCTGACAATGGCGGGGATCGCTCGACTGCAAGACGCCGGGCTGCCGTTCCACACGATTAGCGTGGTCACGGGTGCTTCGGTCCGAGACCCTGACGGGATGTTTGATTTCTTCATTGCCAACGGTCTCACCGACCTTGCATTTAACGTTGAAGAGGAAGAAGGCGGCCACAGTCAAAGCTCGCTCGCTGGCGATCAGATGGCGACCGCTTACGGCAATTTCCTCGCTCGGTTCCAAGACCGCATGGCCAGTGCGCGCCGTCCCATTCGCCTGAGAGAGGTTGAGGGGGTCCGACATCTGATCCGACGCGGCGCAGCGACAGCCATAGACAACATGCAAACCACCCCGCTGCAAATCCTGTCGGTGGCCGCGGATGGGGCCATGTCGACCTTCTCACCAGAATTTCTTGGTGTGCCAGCCCCGGATTTCGCCAACTTCGCCTTTGGCAACGTGAAGGACGGCGGGCCGGACTTGATCCTGGACCATCCTGCATTCCAACGGCTGCATATGGACATCGCGGTGGGTGTGGACGCCTGCCGCCAAAGCTGTGGCTATTTCGATGTCTGCGGCGGCGGCGCACCCGCGAACAAGTATTTCGAACTGGGCAGCTGCGCGGGAACCGAGACCCAATACTGTCGATTAACGGTGCAAACCACATTGGAAACGGTGCTTGAAACCATGGAGGCTCGCCAACATGGCGCAGCCTGAGCCGTCGGCCCCCTGGAAATCCTGGCTGCTTTGGGGCCTCGCGGCCCTTGGCGGCCTGGGCGTCTTAGCTGTGGTTGGCGTCATTCTTTGGATGGGGCTGTCTGGTGGACCGATCCAAATGTTCGAACGGATGCAAACTGCCCGTGACTGGTCCGCTGGTGACAACGGCGACGCCAGCGCCGTCCCAGGTTTCCTGTCCATCGAGCCGCCACAGGTCTACACCCGCGAACGTCTGGTCAATGATCGGTTCCGCGAGGCAACCTGGCTGAATTTGCAGTTGGAGGACACGGACACAGCCGCCGAACGGGACTTATTCAGCCGCGCGTCCAGCGCACAAAACAGAGCGTCCCAAGTGACCGGCACCATCGATATGGCCGACGGCACGGGCGGAAGCGCAACGGCACCCACGGTCGACTCGGCTGGGGCCACGCAACTGGACGAGCTAGAGGTGTTCCAACGGCGCACGGTTTATCGCGAACGGTTGCGCAATGACCTCATGGACACGCTCCTGGACGACGGGCACGACTTGGACGGCAACACGCTCTATCGTCTGAATTTTGATGCCGTGGTGATGCCCTGGGCCGACCGGCGGCAATCCCCTGGGACGGCGGTCTTTGTGGTCACCGCCCGATCACCCTATGCGGCCATGGGGTTGGACATCGACGAGGATGCAGACCTGGGAAGCCTGGACCCCTACGGCATCAAACGCCGGGCCATTGCGGATGACGTGGACCTGTTGCGGTCCTGGCAGCGCGAGATCCAGATTTTCCTGAGCGAAGTTCTATCGCTGCGCCAAGAGGCTCTTTCCCGCGGCGGCACGTTGGAGAACCCAGTTGATCCCAAGGAAAATCTGGCATTTGACTGGTTCCTGCGCACGCGTCTGATCGAAACCTACCTCCGCGTTGCGGCGAAGCTGGGCACGTCCCAGGACTGTGCACTTGAGTCAAATCGCGGCAATCCGTTCTGCACCCTTTGGACACCTCTGCCGCCCGCCGAACCAATCCCCCTGGCCAGCCGCATGGACGCCATCGCGCGCGCGTCGCTGATGTCCTGGCGGTCCAGCCGGAAATCCCCTGATCTGGCCTCGCCAATGGTGCTGGAAAGCATGTTGGAAAGCCTCAACGTGGCCAAATCAGTAAACGACATGCGGGCGCTGTCCCGTCCAGTGATCGTGCCCAGCAATACTCCGCCGCCGGAGGCCGGGGGACCGCCCAACAGGTCGCTCCGCTTCAATTCGCAAACCTTCTTTGCCACTAACGACCCCGAGCTAAAACGCGCCATGATCCGTGTGATCGCGGCCCTGGAAGCGGTTGAAATGGCCATGCTGGACTTCCAGCGACCCGTGAACGGCAATCCACCCAGTGTCCCCATCGACATCACGCTGGGGCAGTCTGCGTTGGAGCGTCAGGTCAATTTGGGCAGCTACCTGGGACAGTTCCGCGGCATTGTCCCCAACCATGACCAGTTGATGGATTTCCATGTGGATTTGGAGAAAGACAAGGCGTCGGTGCTCCAAGACGAAAGGCTGCTTGCCTCGGACCCCAATGTCCCGCTACCCCCCCGAGAGGTCCAGCGCCCGCACCAGATATGTCTGAGCGAGAGCCGCGATGTGGGCGAAGACATCTTCGCCTATGCGTCATGCATGTTCATGCGCGCCACCACAGACCGGCTCACGCGCCAACTCCTGGCCGAGTTTTTGCAGGCGCGCCTGTCCGGGGGATTGAACGAATACGAAGAGATTGAGCAGCCGATCACCGGCTTCTTAGACGTCCAGCTTTCGGGTTGTGAATTGTCGGGATGTTCCATCGAAGTGCGACCCTACACTGGGATCACCAATGAAATGGTGGGGCTGACACCGCTCAGCCGCACCTTTGAGGATGGCAGCACACGCACCGTGTCGGCGTTCGATTTCCTACCACCAGGGGCGGCTTTCGACAGCCCCTATGGGTCTCAAACCGTGAAAATGTCGCCGCGCAATCTGGATGCGCTCATAGATGGGATGCGGTCCTTTGGCCCCAAGCGCGAAGACGCCCTGACGTGCTTGTCCCTCGCTCGCGACAGTCTCAGCTTGGAAATCAACATTCCGCCCGAGGACGTCTATGTCAGTTGCATGTTGCGCCAATGGATGGAGACGCGGCGCAGCGATCTGACGGTCTACGGCGTGAGCCCGCGGATCGCAGGCACCGTACGCCAAGGCAGCACCGCCGCGTCCGCCGCTCTCGGCGCCACCGGGCAAGTGGGATCGAGCGGCCCAGGTTTGAACGCCACCGCAGGTGAAAGCCGCGCAACCGCTGGGACCGAGGTCACGGCCTCTGTCATTGGGTTCAGCCAGATGCCACTGGATGGGCCCGGCACAGTTCCCGATTTTGAAACCAAGAGCGAGGCGGTGTTCGGGTGGGCGATCCGGCCCACACAATCGCTCGACGGCACTCACTGGCTGCCCAGCCACAACAGGCTGTCCGCGGTGGTGGCGGTGCCATCTTGGTGGCGGTGGCTGGATTTTGAAATCCACGCCTGCTGGGTGACCCCGCAGAACGCCCGTGAAATGGCCGCCACGCTGCAAGCGGACCCACGGCACATCTGCAAATCACCCACAGAGATCGAGGCCGAAAGCGACGACCAAACCTCACCGATGCAGCGGGCCGACCTGCCCCCAATCCTCGACCGGAAATTCCAAGTGCAACTGCCCCGCCGCGTCGAAGATGTGACCGAGCGGTTCAACTTCGACTTCATCAAGTCGCCTTACTTTGACCGCGACTGGGACACTGACACCCGCAACAATCCCAACATGTTGACGCTAGAAGTGGGCCGTCCAGGGCGCTTGGTCCTGGCCGGTGAACGGCTGTGGCGGGGCACCGTAGTGACAGTGAACAACCAAGCCGCTGACCGCATTGTGGTTCTGCCCGACATGAAAGGCGTGGTGGCTGAGTTCAACTGCCTGCACCCACCGCCCGGCAGCAAGCACGTCATCGACCGCACCACCACCGCCCAAACCGCCCCAAGCCCGGTACGCGCGCCCATGCTGGTCTGGACATCGGAGGGGCGCACCCAGGTCCGGCAAGTGACCTTGCAGCCATTCATAGAACGCACGCCCGGCGATGTCCCGTGTTCTGGCGCGGCCAGCTATGCGCCCCGCCCAGGCACAGAAAACGCGGCGGCGTCTGAGTAAGCTACGCTTGCAGTCCACCATGCGCCGGTTTGGATTGCACCCCCGCGGGTCCTGGCCTACATCAACCCCGGTTCGGCAGGAGGACAGGACACATGGCAGCCTATCAATATGTCTATCACATGGACGGCGTGTCCAAGACCTACCCAGGTGGCAAAAAGTGCTTCGAAAACATCCGGCTGAGCTTCCTGCCCGGCGTGAAGATCGGCGTCGTAGGGGTCAATGGCGCGGGTAAATCCACGCTGATGAAGATCATGGCCGGTTTGGACAAGGATTTCACCGGCGAAGCCTGGGCTGCTGAAGGCGCCAAAGTGGGCTACCTGCGCCAGGAACCGCATCTGGATGACGACATCAACGTGCGGGACAACGTCATGCAGGGCGTGGCGGGAAAGAAAGCGATCCTGGACCGCTACAACGAACTGGCTATGAACTACTCGGACGAAACCGCCGACGAGATGGCCAAGCTCCAGGACGAGATCGACGCCCAGAACCTGTGGGACCTGGATGCTCAGATCGATATCGCCATGGAGGCGTTGCGCTGCCCCGCGGATGACGCCATGCCCGGCAACCTATCGGGCGGGGAACGGCGTCGGGTGGCGCTGTGCAAGCTGCTGCTGGAAGCTGTGGACATGTTGCTCTTGGACGAACCGACCAACCACCT
>JBCDFD010000099.1:0-12578 GCA_039178645.1 Pseudomonadota bacterium
AATTAAGACTATACTATTCTCATGTTTCAAACGTGGGGTTTTGCCATGAGTATTTTTTCCTTCATTACTTTGGTAGCAGCGATTGTTTTATTTGGTACATCTTATCCAACCCTAACAAGAGCAGACCCGCTATCACTTGATATTAGAGTACTTGGTGTCCCCGCGAGCTCGTCCGCTGAGTTTGACATAAAATATATCGTTGATGATGGTAGCGGGAATGGGTTTGCGCAGCCAAGGGTTTGTTCGCATACAAGCAGGAACCATGCCTCGTTTAGCGTGTCGTTTAAATGCGAAAAAGGAGCAATTGCAAACAATTCAAAACACCTTGTCATTCTTGGCAGTGCTACTTCAGGGGCCGATCTAACGAGACGTTCATTTTTCCCACTCAGGTATGTCGACCTTACAAGCCTGCCCAATTATGACAATATCCGTGTTGAATTGCGCGCTGTGTCGCGGTTGGAAGTTGCGTTCGGAGCTAGTTTCCCTTTTGTAGAGTTTCCCGATAAGCGTTTTCTAAGTGAGTCCGAAAACGTTTTACCGTCTCTTTATTCAATCAGGGCGTTTCTTGAGTATGCAAACGAGGTTAATGTTTCGATAAGTGAAGAAATCTGGGGCCGTTTGACCCAATTTTTCCAAGAAAACACACCGGCACTTCGAGAACTCGGAAGAGAAGATCGAGAGCGTATTTTCACGTACCTCGCAAGATATCATCGTATTTCTCGCGATCCGGGAATGGCTCGTTTTTATTTTAGCGTGCTTGCAAGATATTCAAAAAACTTTCCTGATACAGTTATTTATGCAGCGCCCGACGCTACAATCTCTGAACATGCACATGAGGAAATTTCCTCTATGCTTTCCAATCGGTTGTCCGATGTGTTCAACCTAACCCCACAATACTTGTCTTTTCTGGAAGACAGAAACGACTACTATCGCTGCGCGCGCAATGCCGCAACGATTATGTCACGTATCAGTGCAGACTTGCATCGCCAACGACAAAATATTTTGCAGATAATGAACCAGGCGAATCGTTGTGTAAACTTAATTGCGAGAGGCGCTGGGGTAAAAAATGGCATATCAGGCATAGCTAGGCACACCGTTGGATTGTCGGATCAGACAGGTCGACTGGGTTTGGACATGATGAATGCATACGTTGCTCTAGCGGAAAGCCTTGCTGATAGCGGTGTGATTGCGATAAAATCGGATAGCAGTAAAGTTAAAGAAATCATCAAATTTTACTTCGAATATGATGAGGTTTTAGAAAGCCAGGGTAGCATAAATATTGTCCAGTCCGAGACAGAGACCCCGCAATGATGATTAACCGTGCCAAAGTCTCTTTGTTTTGGGGATTTATCATCCTCATATTCCATATTTGTCTATCTGCTTATCTTTGGCTTGTGTTCTCGCCCGCCTTCGACTCGAGCATTGCAATTGCCGAGATTTCAACGCCCCTTACTGTCACCTATGCTGTCACAATTGTGAAATACTTCATCGACAACCAAGCAAGCGTTGCTGGAGGACAAATGGTTTCAATTGCATACTTTGCATTCACCGCAATAATTATTGTACCTTTTTTGTTCGGACTAGCATTTCTTCCATACCACTACAGTCAGGGAGAGCTATCGATCGATGCACTAAATAGAAGCTACGTTTTCCTAGAAGCATCTATCGGGGCACTCTTTATTCTAGTTTTTAATGATCTTTTTAAATCATCAGGAACAACAAAACCTTACCCCTCCCCACACACAAAGAAACGCTAACAACTGGTAGTTTGCCAGTTTTGAATATAACAAACAGGAAATACTCTCAAAACCTACCCTGCTCTTACACCTCCCGCACCCCCGGAATAAGCGCCTTTTCCACCTTCACCTTGGTGATCTTTATTTGAAGGTAGATTGTTAGCACTCGATCCACGCGGGCGTGCCAGCCTTGGCCTTAGGCTTTAAAGAACTTGACGACACGGTTGCCCTGGTACGGCGTTGTTTTCATTTGCTGCCTCAAACCAGCTACCTCCGAGCACACGGCTAGCCGCTCTGCGGGTCCTTTCCGCCGCTTCTCACAACGTTTCTGTGTCGAACAAGTCGAAGCATACCTTGCCAGACCCTGCGTTCGGTCGTCTGGCGGTGCCACACTGGGTGAGCGCCATTGCCCGGCTTGCATCTGAATGGACAACCCATTAATTGCATTCCCGAGAGGTTGGCGCGGGCGAGCGCCTCGCCAACCCGGTCAGGTCCGGAAGGAAGCAGCCGTAACGAGCCCCGTTCGGGTCGTTGTCCAACCTCTCACCTTACTCCGCCCAGAGATAACTCGACCGTCATACGCACCACAAACGGCTTGTGCGGGTCTTGTTTCTGCACATTCGCACTTTAATGGTTGAAGGCCACGAAGAGGCCGCAGTTTTTCTGGCACGGGGACTGTAGGAATAGGGTTCACTCAGGATCGTTGCGCCAACCCAAACGACGGCGAAGTTTACGCGGCGATCTTGCGCGACCTTTGGGGCATTCAGTCTCTACCAAAGCCGAGCACAAAGGTCAGACCTCTCAAAAGCGCCCAGCAAAAGTGCAGCGGCTTCCAGAGATGGGCAATTCTCAGACCCATGGGTCAAAACCAATAAAATTCAAACCATTTAACCGCAAACGCTGGCGGTTTCGGTGCCCTTGCAACCATTCATTGAGCATTGGCCGCTAGGTCCAACGCAGCTTGCGTCGCGCCATGTTTGATTTGCGTGTTCAGACGCTGCCAACCACGCAAGTCCCGGTTGTCAGCACGGCAAAACGGACCGCGGGGCCCTCCATGGACAAGGTTTGGTTCAACAACCTACCCACAAAAAAGAAAATCCGGCTCAGTCTGGCGGCACCGCTCAGCCTGATGGTTTTGGTGGGGATCATTGGATTGGTCGCATTGTGGAGCATCAATCGCACGTCCGGCTGGGTGAACCACACCTACGAAGTATTGTTGAAATCCCAAGACGTGATTGCCCATGCGGTGGACATGGAAACCGGGATGCGTGGGTTCCTACTGGCCGGTCGCGAAGAGTTCCTGGACCCCTACAAAAGCGGCGAAGCGCAGGTCTATGCACAGATCGCGGACCTGAAAAACACGGTCAGCGATAATCCAGGCCAGATGGCGCGCCTCGACGAGGTTCGCACTGTTCTGGAAGATTGGCAGACGGACGTGACCGAACCACAGATCCAATTGCGCCGCGACATCGGCGATGCACCCACCATGAACGATATATCGCGGATTGTGGGCGAAGCGCGCGGCAAACAGTATTTCGACGGGTTCCGCGCACAGTTTGCCGAGTTCATCGCGACCGAGGAACGGCTCCTGGATGAGCGGCGCACAGAACTGGAAACACAACTTGGCGCGAGCGGCCAAAGCTCAGAGGCTGCAGTGAACGCCATAGGATGGGTGGAACACACCTACCGCGTGATCGGCGCGGCCCAAAACATTCTTGCCGCTGCAGTGGACATGGAAACTGGCATGCGTGGGTATCTGCTTGCTGGGAATGAAGAGTTTTTGGAACCTTACGACCAAGGCACCCAGAGGTTTTGGGCGCTCACAGACGAGTTAAAGTCCACCGTTGACGACAATCCCGCGCAGGTGGCGCGGCTGGAAGAGATCGAAGCAACCATTGCCGCTTGGGTCGCCAATGTGGTCACACCCATCATCGACCTCAGGCGGGAGATTGGCCATGCCCAAACAATGGATGACATGGCTGACGTCATCGGCGAGGCCCGCGGGAAGCAATACTTCGACGAATTCCGCAGTCTGATTGCCGCGTTTGCCGCCGAAGAACAAAGCCTCATGCAGAGCCGCCAAAGGTCGCAAAACCTGACGATGCTCCTATCGATCGTATCGATACTGATCACCATGGGGATCGCGGCGGCTGTGGGGCTCTGGCTCACGTCACGGGTTGGCGGCTCCATCGCCGATCCTATCGTGAACGTCACCGAGGCCATGAAACGCCTGATCAATGGTGACCATGATGTGACAATCGATGGCCAAGACCGCGAAGACGAAGTGGGCGACATCGCCCGTGCCACACAGGTGTTCCAAGAAAACTCCAGAAAGGTGGAAGAACTGGCCAAGGCAGCCGCCGAACACGCCCGTAGGCTTGAAGAGGCCGCAACACAGCAACGTGAAGCGGCCGAAGCGCAGGCCGAACTTGAACGGGAGCAAACCGCAAAGGTCCGCGCGCGTCAGGACATGATGTCGGCGCTCCAAACCTCAATCAGCGATGTGGTCGAAGGCGCCACACGCGGCAAATTCGATGGCCGCGTGGTGGCGGACTTTTCCGATCAGGATCTCATCGACCTCGCAGAAGCCATCAATCGATTGATGGATGTCATTGGCGATGGCCTGGGCAACACGGCCAATGTGCTCACCCGGTTTGCCGAAGGCGATTTAGACGTGCGCATGGAAGGCGAGTTTTTCGGCGCATTCGAGGAGCTACAACGCAACTTGAACACCACCGTGGACCGCGTGTCCGGCGTGATGCACGAAATTTCCGAAGCCGCGGATCTAGTCAACGAGAACGCCGGGCAGATCAACGGCCAAGTCTCATCGCTGCTCCAACGGACATCCCAACAAGCCGCGACCATCGAAGAAACCTCTGCCGCCACTGAACAGATGTCCTCGGCGATCAAGGAAAGCTCCCAAAACACTCAGAATGCACGCAGCTTGGCCAAAGATGCCTCCGCCAAAGCGCAGCATGGCAGCCAAGTGGTTCAGAACGCGGTGAACGCCATGGGCGAAATCGAAGACAGTTCCAAGAAAGTGAGCGAAATCCTATCGTTGATCGACGATATCGCCTTCCAGACCAACCTCTTGGCACTCAACGCCTCCGTGGAAGCCGCGCGCGCCGGTGACGCGGGCAAAGGCTTTGCCGTCGTCGCCGCCGAAGTGCGCGGCTTGGCCCAACGATCCTCGGACGCCTCCAACGAAATCCGGGCGCTCATTATGAACAGCAACGAAACCATCGCCCAAGGTGTGCGCCACATCCGCGAAACCGGCGATGCCCTTGACGGGATTTTCTCATCCGTCGCGCAAGTGGAAACCGTCATCGACCAAGTGGCGACCAGCAGCACCGAACAAGCCAGCACCGCAGGCGAGATCTCCACCGCCGTGGCAAGCTTTGATCGAGCTGTCCAAGAAAACGCAGGCATGGCCAACCAAACTCAAACCAACGTTTCGCAACTTTCCCAAAGCGCCGAAAAACTCAAAAGCTTCCTCGCCTTTTTCACCTTTGACGGGACACACCGTTCCGTAACGTCACCGGATAAGACCGCGGGTCCGGATCAAAGGCAATCGGCCTAACTGCCCCTGGTAAGTGTCGACCGTGATGCTCCTAACCGTCTCAGTCACCTGTCGTCCCGTTAAACGGTACAGCCTCCAAAAGATCACCGGGCTGACACTCCAAAACCGCACAGATGCGGGCCAAGGTTGCAAAGCGAACGCCCTTTGCATGACCTGCACGCAATTGACTCAAATTCTGCTCGGATATCCCAATTTCCGCTGCCAGAGCACGGGAGGTCATTTTGCGACGGGCGAGCATAACATCGAGACGAACCACAATCTCAACCTCAGATGAATCCACGGTTCTCTTCCACCGCGCGAACCCCGTCCGCCAAAGCTGAGCCAATCAGAACCAACAGACCGCCCATCAACAGCAAAATGATGTCCTGGGACCCCAAACCAATGGCCAAAGCACGCTCTCCCGGCGGGTTTGTCCAACTGAGCACCACGCTTTGCCCCGCCCGAGTGATTACGCCCACCAAGACCAGCGCAATCAAACAGTTGCCCAAACCTCGGATCAACCCAACGGCCCTATCGCTCAGAGCCTCCCCTGCCGCATAGACCCGCAAAAGCACTTGCAGCCGCCAAAGCATGATTAAAAACACGCCAAGTGGCCCCACGCTCAAAGCGTAGGCGCCCCAAATCTGCCAAAGTTCCAACTGCGCGGGCACAGCAATTCTGGGAAACACGGCTTGGAGCATATGCCCAGACAAAGGTTGCGTGATCAGCCACAGGACAATTGCCAGTGGAACGAGCAGCATTGTCAGAACCGTGATTGCGCGCAAACCATGCGCCACGCGCCTCAGCTGTAAGCTAGCCATTTATAGCTCCAATATTGATTCCTTAAAATAAAACATGAATTATTTTATTGAATACATCAATGCAGAAGTGGATTAAACAACCCCAAACTGTATCCCGCAGGAACTACAGGCGTCTTGCCAATGCCCGGCGACACATCCCAAAAGATTAAAGCATAGAGTTCATATGCCCCGTCACAGAGGTGGGTCCATCGCAGGTGCCTCTGGCAAGAGCCGAGCTCGCGTCCTACTCTTGGACAAGGGTGACTCGGGGGACGGCATGGCTGAGACCAGCGAACAGGGCTACCGCGTGCTAGCGCGGAAATACAGACCAAACACGTTCGACGACTTGGTGGGCCAAGACGCCATGGTCCGCACCTTGCGCAACGCATTTGAAGCGGGCCGGATCGCTCAGGCTTTCATGATGACCGGAATCCGCGGGACGGGCAAAACCTCCACCGCGCGGATCATCGCCAAAGGCATGAATTGCGTGGGCCCCGATGGCACCGGCGGTCCCACAACTCAACCCTGTGGGCAGTGCGACGCCTGCCGTGGCATTGCCGAAGGCCGCCATGTGGACGTTTTGGAAATGGACGCCGCATCCAACACCGGCATCGATGACATCCGATCATTGGTCTTGGACACCGTCGCCTACGCACCATCGCAAGCCCGCTTCAAGATCTTCATTATCGACGAAGTCCACATGCTGTCGAAAAGCGCCTTCAATGCGCTTCTCAAAACGCTCGAAGAACCCCCTGCCCATGTGAAGTTCATTTTTGCCACAACCGAGATCAACAAGGTCCCCGTGACGGTTCTAAGCCGCTGCCAGCGGTTTGACCTGCGCCGGATTGAACCTGAAGTGATGCTCGATCTGTTGCGCAAAATCGCCACCGCCGAGAGCGCTCAGATCACCGACGATGCGCTGGCGCTCATCACCCGTGCTGCCGAGGGCTCCGCCCGCGATGCCACCTCGCTGTTGGACCAAGCCATCAGCCATGGTGCGGGCGAAACCACCGCCGACCAAGTGCGCGCCATGCTGGGATTGGCCGACCGGGGGCGGGTGCTTGATCTGTTTGACGCCATCATGCGCGGGGCCGCCGCCGAGGCTCTGTCCGAATTGTCCCGCCAATATGCAGACGGCGCGGACCCGGTGGCGATCCTCAGCGATCTGGCTGAGGTCACCCATTGGGTGTCGGTCACCAAGATCACACCCGATGCCGCCGACGATCCCACGATAGCCCCCGACGAACGGGATCGGGGCCGCGACATGGCCAACCGACTTCCCATGCGCTCGCTGACGCGCATGTGGCAAATGTTGCTGAAAGCGCTGGAAGAAGTCGCCGCAGCACCCAACGCCATGATGGCCGCCGAGATGGCCGTGATCCGCCTCACCCATGTGGCCGACCTGCCGCCGCCAGACGAGTTGATCCGCAAGCTAAAGCAATCCCCGGCTCCAACAGGGCAAGCTCCGACCTCATCGCCCCAAGCCACGCCGCAAGCGCCGCGGGCTCAGGCGACCGGGGCGGCACAGGCTGCGGTGCAGGCACAGTCACAACCGGGCTTGGCCGCCTATCCGACATTCGACAGCGTCATCGCATTGATACAAGATCACCGCGACATGCACCTGCAAGTGCTGGTGGAAAATCACCTGCGTCTGGTGTCTTACAGCCCCGGGCGTATCACCTTCACCCCCACGCCAGACGCGCCACCGGATCTCGCATCGCAATTGAACACCAAACTGCAACGCTGGACCGGTGAACGCTGGGCCGTGACCATCGCCGAAGGCGGCGCACCGTCGCTACGAGAACAGCGCACCAGCGCAGAAACAGAACGCCTGGACCGCGCCCGCGCCCACCCGGGCGTGGCAGCCGTTCTCAAAACCCTTCCAAATGCCAAACTGATCCGCGTGGACACGATCAAAGCACCGGACCAAGCCGCCGCCGAAGAGGCACTGCCAGAAGTGCCAGACGAGTGGGACCCTTTTGAGACGGATTGAGCCGCGCGCACCAAAGGCGTACACAGCCAAAACCAAATCAAAGGAGATCAGCGATGCTGAAAGGACTGGGCGGGCTCGGCGACATGGGCAAAATGATGCAAGCGGCCCAGGAGATGCAGCAAAAGATGGCTGATCTCCAGGAAAGCTTGACCACCATCATCGTCGAAGGTGAGTCAGGCGCGGGCCTCGTCAAAGCCACCGCCACCGCTAAAGGCGAACTGACAGGACTGACCATCGACCCTTCAATCTTCTCTCCCGACGACAAAGAAATCGCCGAGGACCTGATTTTGGCTGCGATCAAAGACACTCAAGCCAAAGCTGCCGCGCGCAGCCAGGAAGAAATTCGCAAGCTCACCCAGGAAATGGGCCTACCCGCCGATATGAATCTGCCGAATTTCTAAAGCCCCCCAAATTTAACTTCTGATCTTCATTGTTCCCCAAATACTCCGGGGAGCTTTGGCACAGCCAAAGCGGGGCAGCGCCCCACGAGTCACCGTTCAAACCTGTGGCATAGAACACCAACATGTCTTCACCCGGCCACAGGCCGGGTGTCCTTTTAATTCCAGCCCCTCACGCCACGCGGGCTTCTGAGTTGGCGTCGAACATCACCACCTTAGCCGGATCGAATGACACGCCCACGCGGTCGCCAGCTTTGGACCGCACGTCGCCACGTTCTTCCACGACAATCTTTTCTCCGGTAGGGCCGATGAGGTGAGCATAGCTCACACCGCCCAAGGCTTCGGTCAGTTCCACTCGATGGGTTTCGCCGCCCACCAATTGCATATGCTCGGGCCGCAGCCCCACCGACACGGGGCCTGGCACTTGGGCTTCCATCACGGCTCCTGGCCAGAGCCCCTCCACCAAAACGCCGCTCTCTCCCGGCGCGCCGTCGAGGAAATTCATGGCCGGCGATCCGATGAATCCGCCCACAAACCGGCTGGCGGGGTTGCGGTACAACTCCATGGGCGCACCCACCTGTTCGATCCGGCCTGCGCGTAGAACCACAATCTTGTCGGCCAAAGTCATGGCCTCCACTTGGTCATGGGTGACGTAGGTCATGGTCGCGCCGATCTCCTGGTGCAGCCGCGCGATTTCCACGCGCATCTCCACCCGCAACTCCGCATCCAGGTTCGACAGCGGTTCATCAAACAAAAACACCTCCGGCCCCCGCACGATGGCACGGCCAATGGCCACGCGCTGCCTCTGCCCGCCCGACAGTGCTTTGGGTTTGCGGTTTAACAGCGCCTCCAACTTCAAAACCCGCGCCGCTTCAGCCACTTTGGCCTCGATCTCAGCCTTGGGATGCCCGGTCATTCTCAGGCCAAAGCCCATGTTTTCCGCCACTGACATGTGCGGGTAAAGCGCATAACTCTGGAACACCATCGCCACACCACGCTCGGACGGGTCGAGCCGGGTCACGTCCCGCCCGCCGATGGAAATCCGCCCTTCGGTGGTCTCTTCCAACCCCGCGACCATCCGCAGAAGCGTGGATTTTCCGCATCCCGACGGACCCACAAAGACGCAGAACTCGCCATGGTCGATCTGCAAATCCACGCCGTGGATCACCTGCGTTTCGCCGTAGCGTTTGATCACGCCCTCTAGCTGTACCCCTGACATGAGTCTCCTCCCCTCCTGCCCGAATATTTTACCCGGTGTGTTCTATCCTGTGCCCACTCGCGCGGCCTTGGGCTCGGGAAACCCCCAATCGCTGGCATCCGCAGCGATGGCCTGGGCCACCCCGCGGATCAAAGGCACTTGGCCTTCCAAACTGTCATAACTCACGCGGTCCGCGGGTCCGGTCACCGACAAAGCCCCCAGAAGGCGCCCGGTCGCCGTGAGTATCGGCAGCGCTACACAGCGAATGCCGGGCTCATGCTCTTCGCGGTCAAACCCATAGCCGCGCGCGCGGATGTCATCCAATTCGGCGCGCAGCGTGTCGGCGCTCACGTGCGTTGTGTCGGTGTATCGGCGGAACGCCTGTTCGCCCAATGCGTCGTCCAAGGCGCCCGCCTCCAGGTGCGCCAGCATGACCTTGCCAACGCCCGTGCAGTAGGCCGGACCGACCTTGCCCGCGTCCGAAAACATCGCAGTGGGTTGGCGTGCATTGCGCTTATCCACGTAAAGCACTTGCCCATGGTCCAGCTGCGCCAGATGCACGGTTTCACCCACCTGCGCGCTCAACCGGTCCAAATGGGGACGCGCCAGCGGGGCAAGCGAGGCTTGCGCCCATGCCCCATGGGCCAAACGCACCAAACGCAAACCCAGCCCATAGACCTGTCGATCCGGATCGTATGCCAACATGCCGGTGGCCACCAAAGTCTGGACCAGCCGGTACAATGTGGCCTTGGGATGGTCGGAGCTTGCCAGCAACTCGGCGAACTTCACCGGTCGCCCAAACGCCGCCACGGCGTCGAGCACATCCAGTGCTTTGCCCACCGTACCGGCGGGCGCTGACCCGTCGCCTTTGTGCGTGGCCATGTAACCTCCCCATCGTCGCGGACCCATGTCTTGCGTGCCGATACCCGCGACCTGTTGACATGCTACGCCGAGTCGGCCTTAAGTATCAATATAAGAAACAAAGTTTCACATAATGGAACTCGCAGGGAGGACAACATGCGATCCATGACCAAAGCCGCGCTCAGTGCGTTGGCTCTCACCACAGCTCTGTCCGGCGCCGTGTTCGCCAGCAGCGATGACGACCTGAGCGGCGATCTGGTGATCTTCCTCGACACGTCGAACCCAGCGCCGCGCGCCACCATGGAAGACATGATCGCCCGGTTTGGCGAACGCCACCCAGCGCTCAACATCGAAACCACGATCATCGACCGGGAAGCCTACAAGACCCAAATCCGCAACTTCCTGACCGCCAATGCCCCAGATGTGGCGACCTGGTACGCGGGCAACCGGATGCTGCCCTACGTCGACGCAGGTCTGTTCGAAGACGTGTCCGACCTGTGGGACGGCGATTTGAGCGAACAACTGGCATCCACCAAAGTGGCCATGACCATCGACGGCAAACAGTGGGGCGTGCCTTACAGCTACTACCAGTGGGGCGTTTATTACCGCAAAGACATCTACGACCAGTTCGGCCTGAGCGAGCCCAGCACCTGGGACGAATTCAAAGCCAACTGCCAGACGCTCTTGGACAACAACATCAAGTGTTTCACCATCGGCACCAAGTTCCTTTGGACCGCTGCGGGATGGTTTGACTACCTTAACATGCGCACCAACGGCTATGAGTTCCACATGGCGCTCACCGCTGGTGAGGTGGAATGGACCGACGATCGCGTGAAAGACACCTTTGCCCGCTGGCGCGAGTTGATCGACATGGGCGCGTTCATCGACAACCACACCGCCTATTCTTGGCAAGAGGCGCTGCCCTTCATGACCAACACCGAAGCGCAAGCGGCGGCTTATCTGATGGGCAACTTCGCGGTGGCACCGATGCGTGACGCGGGGCTCACCGATGATCAATTGGACTTCCACCAATTCCCGCTTATCACCGAAGGCATCCCCATGGCCGAAGAGGCCCCAACGGACACATTCCACATCCCATCGGGGGCCAGCAACAAGGACAACGCCCGCGCGTTTTTGCAATTCGTGGCCGAGGCCGACAACCAGTCCATCATCAACGGTGGTGACAAGTTGGGCCAATTGCCGGTGAACGCCAATAGCTCGGTGGACAACGACAAGTTCCTGCAAGAAGGGTTTGAGATGCTCAACGGCGCTTACGCGCTGGCGCAGTTCTTCGACCGTGACGCGCCGGCGGAAATGGCCAAGGTGGCCATGGAAGGCATGCAGGAATTCATGGTCCGTCCCGACAACATCGCCCGGATCCTGGACCGGTTGGAACGCGCCCGTCAGCGTATCTACTGATCCACACCAATGCTGGGACCGCCTGTCCGGGCGGTCCCATGCACGCCCTGCGGCCAGCTTTGGTGCCATACGGTTGCCATACGCTTGCCATACGGTTTCCATACCCCGATTTTGAGGCGTTTGCCCCATGGAAAGCACCTGGTGGACCCGCAACCAACGCGCGTTGACCCCGGCGATTTTGCTCGCACCGGGCATCCTGTTTTTCGCCGTTTATGTGATCGTGCCGATCTTCCAGAGCTTCCACATCAGTCTTTACGAATGGGACGGATTGGGTGCCGCCGAGTATGTGGGCCTGCGCAATTATGAAGAGCTTTACTGGGACGACGCGTTCTACACGAGCCTGCGCAACAACGTCATTTGGTTGATCCTTTACATGCTGGCGATCCCAGCCGGGCTGTTTATCGCGTTGTTTTTGAACCAGAATGTCTGGGGCATCCGACTCTATAAGTCGTTGTTTTTCTTTCCGTTTGTGATTTCCCAAGTGGTGGTGGGCCTGGTGTTCACCTGGTTTTACGACCCAACCTTCGGGCTTCTGAACGAGTTGCGCGGGTTCCTTGGGCTCAACCCCATCAACGTTCTGGGCGACGACCGTTACGTGACCTACGGGATCATCC
>JBCDFD010000100.1:0-12569 GCA_039178645.1 Pseudomonadota bacterium
CCTGCAAACTTAACGGGATCGAACCGCACGGCTATCTGTCTAGGGTCCTGACAGCCATCGCAAATGGGCACAAGCAGGCCGACATCAACGAACTCTTGCCCTGGAATTGCACCAGCCAGGTGTGATTGGCGAACCGCTTACTCTAGGTGGGCAACTGGAAACAATTGCCCTGCGAAAGCGCGACGGTCGGCAAATCCTTCGGGTGGACCGATGCGGAACAGGTGCCACGCTTCTTCCATGGACCGCAGGAGCGGTTCACCGTCCCAGTGACCGGGGGCGAACCCGGCGCGGCCCCGTTCCACATTGTCGACCACATGGACCTCGTACCCGCGCGCGATCAGTCCTTGCAGCCACCCTGGGCGCCCATCGGGCGTGGTGTCCCAACAGCTTCCCGTCATGCCGCCGCCATGGACCAACACCACTGGCGGCGCGCCGTTGCGGTGTTCGGGCACGAAAAACTGCACATAGGCGTGCTCAATGGCGAAGTGCCCGTGTGGGTCCACCGTGTAGGACGCCGTCCTTGTGAACTGCACGTCGTAGGGATCGCCCTCGGTGACCTGAGCCACGCGGCCGCCCACTGTGTAGCTGCCAAAGGTTTGTAGGGAATAGACCATGGGAGCAGACCCGCGCTGCGCTGAACGCGGGCCATGGGACCATCAGTTTAAATCGGACAAGGCTTGGTACTCATTGTAGGCCGCCGCATAGGCGCGGTAGCTGTCGATCACACGCTTGAACATCGCGTCCTCGGCGGATTTCTCGGCATAGACTTCGTCGGCGGCGGTGCGAAGGGCATCCATCACACTGTCCGGGAACCTTTTGACATCAACGCTATTGGCGCGGAATTCGTCCAGGATGGCACTCTGCGCACCACCGGCAACGCCCATGGCGTAGAGGTTGGCATCGGCACAGGACACTGTGATCGCGGTGCGCTGATCATCGCTCAAACCGTCCCAGGTGTCCTTGTTCATGTAGAATTCGATGAACCCTGCCGGTTGGTGCCAACCGGGGAAGTAGTAGTGCTTGGCCACTTTGTCGAAGCCCAAGAGCTTATCCACCATGGGAAAACTCAGTTCGGTGGCGTCCAGTCTACCGGTTTCCAACGAGGTGGAGATTTCGCCCGTGGGCAGCGACATGGCGTTGGCTCCGAGCTTGGCGAGGATCGCCCCGCCCAGCCCGCCGATGCGGATGTTGAGACCTTGTAGGTCCTCGGCGCTGTTGATTTCCTTGGTGTACCAACCGCCCGCCTCGGACATAATCACGCCGCAGGCCATGGGGACGAGGTTGTAGGGTTCGTAAAGCTCCTGCCACAATTCCAGCCCGCCGCCGTGGTTCAGCCAACTGATGTAAGACAGCGGGTCGCCGCCAAAGGGAACGGACCCGAAAAGCGCTGCGGCTGGCTCCTTACCGCTGGCGTAGGCCGCGAAGGAGTATCCGGCGTCGATGGCCCCAACGCTCACATTGTCGAAAATCTCAAAGGGCGGCGACATCTCACCGGCGAGCATGTAGTTGATTTCGATCTCACCGCCTGTCAGCGCCGCCACATTGGCAGCAAACCGCTTGGCGGTTGGGTCAAGGACGGGCAGGGGGCCAAAGGCGCTTTGCATGTTCAGCGTGTCGGCCTGTGTGGTTGTCGCCAGAGCAGCCAGCAGTGCGGCAGTGAGGGTCTGTTTCATGGAATGTCTCCCTAGTGTCATATGAGCCCGATGATGAGCCGTGGGAAAAGGATCAGGAGGATCAACACGCCCACCTGAAGCAAGATGAACGGCACGACGCCGCGATAAATCTCAGGTGTGCTGACCTCATCGCCCACAGCCCCGCGCAGGTAGAACAGCGAAAATCCAAAGGGCGGCGTGAGGAACGATGTTTGCAGGTTCACAGCGACCAGAATGCCGAACCAGATCAGCAGCGCGTCGCCCGACAGTCCGTTGCCGAAATCCAGGCCAGCCACGATAGGCGCGAAGATCGGCATGAGCACAAGAGTGATTTCCAACCAGTCGAGCACGAAACCCAGCAGGAATATCGCGCCCATGACCACAGCGAGGATGGTGTAGGGTTCAGTTCCGAAGGCAGTAACACCGGCCTCCACCAGATCATCGCCACCCACGCCTTTGAACACGGCGGAAAAGCAGGTGGCCCCGATCATGACAAACAGCACCAGCGAGGTGGTGAACACGGTTTGGCGTGCGGCGGTCATGAGCATCGCCAAGCTAAATTTGCCGTATAGCAGGGTGATCAGGATTGCGCCGAACGCGCCCAGCCCGCTGGCCTCGGTCGGGGTCGCAAGGCCCGCGATGACCGAGCCCAGAACCGAGATGACCAGGATCAGCAAGGGGCCAAGGTCGAACAGCAAGCGCAGAGGGGACACCTCCTCTGTGCCGCTCAGGCCCGACAGTCCGCGAGAGCGCCAAGCGATGAAGGCTCCATAGACCAAGACCAGCAACAAACCCGGCCCGATAGCGCCTGCGAACATGTCGGGGACGGGGGTCTGCATTTGGTCGCCGAGGATGATGAGCATCACCGATGGGGGTATCAGAATGGCCAGAGTGCCGGAGGCGGCCACAAGGCCCGATGCGGTGGACGTGTCGTATCCTGCCTCTCGCATTCTCGGCAGCGCCAGCAAGGCCAGGAGCACCACAGACGCCCCAACAATGCCAGAGGAGGCGGCCAGCAGGATGCTGATGACCAAGACCGACAGCCCCATGCCTGCTGCGCTGCCCCCAAGCGCCCGTTGCGCCGCGCGCATGGACCGTTCGGCCACGCCCGAGGTTTCCAAGATCAACCCCATGAAAATGAACATGGGGATCGCCACCAAGAGCCAGTTAGACAACACGTTGGCATACACCCGGCTGACCAGCAGATTGAAGAACGCGGTGGGCAAATCTGAGACTAGAATAAACAGCGCCGCTGACCCCGCCAGCACCATGCCCACGCGGTAACCCGCCAAGATGCCTGCCAGGGTTAAGGCGGCCATGGCGAGGGGAAGGACGCTCTCGCTCACCGCATCGCTCGCAACAGTCGCCAAGCCTCCCAAAGCACCGCAAGGGCCAGGAGTGCGAGGCCAAACGGCAGAACGGCTTTGATCATCCACAGATCGTTCAGCCCGCCGTTGCGGGACGCTTCGTCAGACCGCCAGGCCCGTCCTAGAAAAGCCCAAGACGCGGGAAGGACCAGGATCAGGAACGGAGCCGCGAACAGAGCGTGGCCTACCATATCCACCATCGTGCGTCCGGGTCGGTGCAGATGTTGATACAGAAAGTCCACGCGGACATGTCGGTCCATGGCCCAGACCAGCCCCGCCGGAAGTAGACCGATGATCAACAGCAGATGCCATTGCAAATCCAGAAGCGAGTTCAGCGTGATCGCCTTGCCCACCCACGGCAGGCTCCGGTCGAACACCACCACCGGATTGATATCCATCGCGTTGCAAACGACCTGCGCCACGATCGCGACCATCAATGCGATGACGCAAAAGCCCAGCAAGTTGAGGCAAAGATTTTTGACACGGTCCACGGCCACCCCCGTGATTACCCATGGAATAATATCTTACCGTGGGGGGCAATGGTTTTTGTCATGGGGCTCGCCGGTGGGTGTGAACCAGCCCGTTGTCCCATCAATTGCGCTCAGGCCAAGAAGTCCGACGCCAGAAGCTGGGCCAGGTCGATATCGCTCAGCACCACCCGGTGCCCGTCCATGGTGAACACCGTGTCAGCGCCCACTTGCTCGGCATGTGTTTCAAACGTCGTCGCGTCCATGGCCACGTTAAAGTCCAATCGATCCAGACCAAGGGTGTAATCGCCAATGGTGGCGTCGATTTTCCAGGGTGTGCCGCGCCACGACGGCGCACGGATTTCAAAATCGAACAGGTCCGCACCTTGTCCACCGATCAGGAGCATCGACCCTATCTCGGCCACCAAATGGTCGTCGCCTTTGCCGCCGCGGGCGATGGCATCCAGCCCGGCCACTTCGATCAGGTCATCACCGCGCCCGCCGTTCAATCGCACAGTGTCGGGCATGATTTCGGTGAACCCAAAGAAACCCTGGGACAGAATGCGATCTTCGCCGTTGCCGCCCTTGATCCGGGAGTTTCCGGCACCGTAGAGCGCGCCGTCGTCGCCCTTGCCTCCGAAAAACACCGACCATTTGTCCAGGTTTTCTGAGCCGGGTTTGGGACCCCGATAGGTGTCCTCGCCACGACCGCCCCAGAACTTTCCAGACCCTTGGTCCAGATTGACGTAATCATCGCCGTCACCGCCATGGACGTGCAAATGCACGCCGGACGGGTTGTCGATGGTGTCATCGCGTGCGGTGCCCGTGATCGTCATGCGGGCGATGAGCGCTCCCCAATCCGTCCAGTCGCCTGATCCAAAGGCGTTGGGGCCAAAGCCCGCATAGACGTACTCGGTGGGTGTCCAGTCCGCTGGCCTGATGTCACCGAAGCTCAGCGGATCGCCTGTGCGCGTGACCAAGTCGCTGTACGTCAGGTCCTCGGAGTAGCGAAAGAGCGATGCGCGAGGCACGTCGGCGGTTTGTTGCAGCCGCAGTGTTTCGATGTCCCCGGTCACCCCTGACCAATCCGGCGCCAACGCCAAATTCGTCCCGGTTATGGTATAGCCGCTTGTCGACCGCAGTCGCACAAACTCGCCGGTGTCTAGGCCCAGTTCGTAATCGAAATGGGCCACCACGCCGAAATAGACCTTTGTGTCCGAAATCTGCTCAAACCGAAAAATGCCGTTATTGCGCATGGGGCCTCACGCGTTGGATCTGAAATCAGTTATATGCATGGCCCATATCAAAGCCTGCGGCCCCTGTCTCGTCCCGCTCAAGCGGTGGTCACTCCATCAGATCGCTTTTGATCATCGGGAAAAACACCCCCGATGACCAAACTCCGAACCATCCGTCTCGGTTTTCGCCCAGGTCCGCCAAACGATAGAAGCTTTTGCGATCGATGAGCGCCTCCAGGCCCCGACGCACATGGACGTAGGGCGCGGGCTCGCCGTCATCGCCCATGTCCACGCGGATACCGTTGTCGCCGTCGGCAATCACGCTGTCGCCCACATGGGTGTGAAAGGTGAGCACCTGGTCTCCCCCCACGCCTTCGATGGTGAAATCCAACGCCACGAATGGCGCATCCTCCACCCGCAGTCCGACCTTTTCCACCGGTGTGACCAGAAAATAGGCATCGCCTTCGCGTTTCAGGATCGAAGAAAACAAACGCACCATCGCGGGGCGGCCAATGGGGGTGCCATTGTAGAACCAAGTCCCATCGCGGCGAATCTCCATGTCCAGGTCGCCGCAAAAGGGCGGATTCCACAAATGAACAGGTGGTGGCCCCTTCTTGCCAGCGGCCTTGGCTGCCGCCATGATGTTTTCAGCGTCCGGTGTCACAGTGTTTTGTGTATCGATGTTCTTTGTCATTTGTGTTCGCCGCGATACGTGCCCTTATGGGACCAACATACCCTTCGAGCGGAGATTGTCATGAGCGACGACACAAACCTGGTGGAAGAGATCGAGGATCTGGGGGGGCACCTGGCTGCTGCCAAGGCGAGCATCACCCAACGGTTCATTGGCCAGGAACGTGTGGTGGACCTCACTCTGGCGGCGTTGCTCTGTGGTGGCCACGGGTTGCTCATCGGTCTGCCAGGGTTGGGAAAGACCCGCTTGGTCGACACGCTGGGCACGGTGATGGGGCTCCATGACAACCGCATCCAGTTCACGCCGGACCTGATGCCTGCGGATATCCTGGGGTCAGAGGTTCTGGAAACCGCCGAGGATGGCAGTCGTGCGTTCCGGTTCCTGCCGGGTCCCGTGTTCTGTCAATTGCTGATGGCGGACGAGATCAACCGTGCCTCGCCACGGACCCAGTCGGCATTGCTGCAAGCGATGCAGGAAAAGCATGTGACAGTTGCGGGGCAGGAGCATTCGCTGGGTCTGCCGTTCCACGTTCTGGCCACACAGAACCCAATCGAACAGGAAGGCACCTATCCTTTACCTGAAGCACAATTGGACCGGTTCCTTGTCCAAATCGATGTGAAAAACCCCGATCGCGATACAGAGCGGGACATTCTGATGGCCACCACCGGGGTGACCGAGGCCGAGTCCACCCAGGAGTTCACGGCGGAACAATTGCTTGCGGCGCAGACACTCTTGCGTCGGATGCCAGTGGGCGATGCGGTGGTGGAGTTGATCCTGGACCTGGTACGGGCTTGTCGGCCCGAAGACCCCACCGCGCCTCAAATGGTGAAAGAGGCCGTCAGTTGGGGGCCCGGTCCACGGGCCGCCCAAGCCTTGATGCTCACCGTGCGGGCGCAAGCGCTTCTGGAAGGTCGCTTGGTGCCGTCCGCCGAAGACGTGGCGCGCATGGCGGTCCCGGTTCTCACGCACCGAATGCAATTGACATTTGCCGCGCGGGCGCGGGGACAGAGCCTCACGCAATTGATTGAAGACGTGGCCGCCCAGACCACCCGGATCGAGGCGGCGGCATGAGCCAACGCGCGCCGCTAGGAGCTTGTCCATGACTGAAACCGCCGGTGCGCTCCGGCAAGGTGCCGAGGACCTGGCGTCTCCGCTTCCGCCGCTTTTGGCGGAGGCTGAGCATTTGGCGGCCAACATGATGTTGGGCGAACACGGTCGCCGCAGGCCCGGCGTGGGAGAAGAATTCTGGCAATACCGTCCGGCCCAGCCAAGCGACGAGGCGCGGCTGATTGATTGGCGGCGGTCGGCGCGATCGGACACCCATTTCATCCGCGAACGGGAATGGCAGGCGAGCCAAACGGTGCTCATCTGGGTGGACAGCGCCCAATCCATGGAGTTTGCATCAAAGAACTTGCCCACCAAAGCCGCGCGCGCCCGTGTGTTGGCAGTTGCAGTGGCGATCTTGATGCTGCGCGCCGGTGAACGCATTGGGCTGACCGGCCTGAAAGTGCCGCCGCGCACGGGTAGTCTGCAATTGCTGCGCATGACCCAAAGCTTGCTTGGCCAGGACGAAGATGGCGCGACGGACTACGGCGCACCGGATATCACGGGTATGTTGCCCAAGTCGCGGGCGCTGTTCATTTCGGATTTCCTGGGACCGGTTGAACCGGCCCGTGACGCCTTGCTCGCAGCTGCGGAACGGGGCGTGCGCGGCGCGCTTTTGCATGTGCTCGACCCCGAAGAAGAAGCATTTCCCTACGATGGGCGTACGGTGTTTGAAAGCATGGGCGGCGGGCTGAGCCATGAGACTTTGCAAGCTGGGTCCCTACGCAATCGCTACCTTGAACGGTTGGCCGAACGCAAAGCGCAACTGAGCGACCTCGCCAAGCTCACCGGTTGGCAATACCATTGCCACCATACAGGCGAGAGCGCGCAGTCGGCGCTGATGTGGCTCTACGGAGCCTTGGAGAAGAAAGTACGCTAGATGCTGACACTGGGTGCCCTGGGCTTCACGTCGCCTTTCCTGTTGTTGACCTTGCTGGCTCTGCCGGTGCTTTGGGTCATCCTGCGGGCGGTGCCCCCTGCGCCAGTGCGTCGGCGGTTTCCAGGCGTGGCGCTGCTCTTAGGGTTGAGCGATGAGGAAAGCCAGACCGACCGCACCCCTTGGTGGTTGCTTTTGCTGCGCATGGTGGCGGCGGCCTTAGTGATCATCGGATTTGCGGGACCGGTATTGAACCCAAGCGCGACCGAGCCCGGTGACGGCCCATTGCTCATCGCCATGGACGGAACATGGGCGGACGCGCGCGATTGGTCCCAGCGGGTGGACCGCGTGGAGGTGGCGCTGACCGAAGCTGCGCGCCAAGGGCGGCCCACGTCGGTGGTGGTTCTGACCGATTTGCCAGCGGGCCAAACGGTGTTCCAAGCGGCGGATGTCTGGCTCGCCCGTTTGCCGAGCCTGCAACCGGCCCCCTGGCAGCCCGACGCCGAGGCGGTCTCGGCTTGGCTCGACGGCATGCCATCTGATTTCGACACGCTGTGGATTTCCGGCGGTATCGATTGGCCCGGCAAAGCCGACTTGCTTGACGCGTTGGAAAACCAAGGGGCGGTGCGCGTGTTTGAAAGCCGTCGCCAAGTCTACGGACTGCATCCGCCGGTTTTTGAGGACAACGTGATCCGCGTGCGCGTGTCCCGTGCGGTGCCGGGGGCAGGCGCTGAAGTGACATTGGTCGCCCGCGGTCTAGACCCTGCCGGGATTGAGCGTGTGCTGGCCCAAGTGCCCCAGTCCTTTGCGCCGCCTGACACGGAAATCACGGTGGACCTCACCTTGCCCGCAGAACTGCGCAACCGTGTGACCCAGTTTGAGTTGGAAGGCATTCGGTCTGCCGGAGCCGTCACGCTCACCGATGACGCCCTGCGCCGTCGCGAGGTCGCCTTGCTCGCCGGTCGCGGAGACGGAGAAAGCTTCGAACTTTTGTCATCGTTGCACTACTTGCGCCAAGCTCTCGTGCCCACAGCCGATGTGATTGAGGCGGACCTGTCGGACACTCTCTTGGCCAATCCCGATGTGATCATCCTCGCGGACGTGGCGCGGATTAGCCCTCAGGAACAGGACGATGTTCTGGCATGGCTGGAAAACGGCGGTCTGTTGGTACGTTTCGCTGGGCCTCGCTTAGCGGCGTCCGATGTGAGCCGACGCGAAGAGGACCCGCTCATGCCCGTGCGTTTGCGAGAAGGCGGTCGCAGCGTCGGTGGTGCCATGTCTTGGGGGACGCCCAAGACCCTGCGCCCGTTTGCCGAGGGCACGCCATTTTATGGTCTGCCGGTCCCTGACGAGGTCACCGTGACCGCCCAAGTGCTGGCGCAACCTGATCCAACGCTGGCCGAACGCACCATCGCCATGCTCGCTGACGGAACGCCGCTCGTCACAGCTAAACCTGTGGGGCAGGGGCAAGTGATCCTGTTCCACGTCACGGCAAACACCGATTGGGCCAGCCTGCCTTTGTCCGGCCTGTTCGTGCAGATGCTCGAACGTCTGGCAATCTCAACCCGCCCAACCGCACCAACGGCCATGGATTTGGAAGGTACAACTTGGGTAGCGGAAACCGTCCTGGACGGGTTCGGTGCGACCCAAGACGCAGGAAACTTGGGCGGTATTGATGGTCCAGACTTGGCCGAGGCAAAGCTCAGCGCCGCCATACCGCCTGGGCTTTACCTGGATGGTGATCGTGCGCTGGCCCGCAACGTGATGGCGGCGGATACCCAATTGGTGGCCATGGAGTGGCCGGAAAGGATCGCCGTGGAAGGTCTCCAGGCTGCGAAAGAAACGCCTCTCAAAGGCGGGTTCCTGACCTTGGCGCTCTTGCTCCTCATGGCAGACCTCATCGCGTCCATGTGGTTGTCTGGAAAACTGCCACGCTTTGGGGCCCGTGCTGCGGCCTCAATAGCTTTGTTGGCTCTGACCTCGTTTATTGCCACACCTCCCGAGGCCCACGCCCAAGACGGCTCTGACGACGACATCACCCGTGCTTTGGCCGCGACATCCGATGTGGTGCTGGCCTATGTCCGAACCGGGGACGCGCAGCTGGATGATGTGACCGAGGCAGGGTTGCATGGATTGTCTGACGTTCTCTATGCGCGCACGTCCATTGAACCCTCGGACCCCATTGCGGTGGATTTGGAGATGGACGAGCTAAGCTTCTTCCCGCTCCTCTACTGGGCGATCACACCGTCCCAACCGCTGCCCTCCACCGTGGCCTATGCCAAACTGAACCGCTATTTGCGCACTGGGGGCATGATCGTGTTTGACACCCGCGATGGCAATCTCAGCGGGTTCGGTGCCGGTCAAACCCAGGAAGGCCGTCGTCTCCAGGAAATCGCGGCTGGTTTGGACATTCCGCCGCTTGAACCGGTGCCCCAGGACCACGTGCTCACCCGTGCGTTTTATCTGCTTCAGGACTTCCCAGGCCGGTTCACCAGCCGCAACGTTTGGGTGGAGGCCGCACCGCCAGAGGCAGAGCTTGTGGACGGCATGCCCTTCCGCAACCTCAACGACGGTGTCACCCCGGTTGTGATCGGCGGCAACGATTGGGCGGCTGCCTGGGCTGTGGACCAAATGCGCCGCCCGCTCTTTCCAGTCGGCAGTGGCCGTGCGGGTCAGCGGCAACGGGAAATCGCCTATCGCTTTGGGGTGAACCTCGTGATGCACGTGCTCACCGGTAACTACAAATCCGACCAAGTGCACGTGCCCGCTTTGCTCGACCGTTTGGGGAACTGAGACCATGTCTGAGATCGTGTTTGACCCCTTGGTGTCGATCTGGGTGATCGGCGCGCTGGCTCTTGTCGCGGCGGGCCTTGTTGTGTTTGCCGCGGTCAATCGTCTGGGCGGTTGGTGGCTTCGTGGTCTGGCGGCGGTCGCTCTCCTTCTGGCGGCGGCCAATCCGTCTTTCCAACAGGAAGACCGCACACCACTGTCGGACATTGTCATCGCCGTCGTGGACGAAACAGCCAGCCAACGCATTTCTGACCGCAGCGAACAAACCCAGGCCGCCTTGGACCGATTGCGCGCCGAGGTGGCGTCTCGTCCCGACACCGAGTTGCGTGAAGTACGCGTGAGCGATAACGAGGGAAACGAGGGCTCGCTGGCCATGACGGCCCTGACCGAAGCTCTGGCCGATGAGCCGCGGTCCCGTGTGGCCGGAATTGTCGTTATTTCGGACGGGCAGGTCCATGACGCCGACCTGCTGCCGCCGGTGCCCGCGCCGGTGCATTTGTTGATGACTGGACGCGAGGAAGACTGGGACCGGCGGTTGATTGTCAAAAACGCCCCGGCGTTTGCGATCTTGGGCGAAGAAATCACGCTGACGCTGCGGATCGAGGACCAAGGCGCGGTCCCGCTTGATGTGGCAGGGTCAGCCAACTTGTCTTTGTCCATCGACGGCGGAGACCCCCAGGAGTTCCGGCTGCCCGTGGGCCGTGATCTGGATTTGCCCCTCACGCTCAGCCACGGCGGAATGAACGTGATCCAATTCACCTTGGACGATAGCCCAGGCGAACTCACCGACCGCAACAATGCCGCCGTGATCCAGATCAACGGCGTGCGCGACAGACTCCGTGTCCTCTTGGTCAGTGGCGAACCCCACGCAGGCGAGCGCACATGGCGGAATTTATTGAAATCCGACAGTTCTGTGGACTTGGTACATTTCACCATCCTGCGCCCGCCTGAAAAGCAAGACGGCGTGCCGGTCACCGAGTTGAGCCTCATCGCCTTTCCAACCCGCGATTTGTTCCTGGAGAAAATCGACGAGTTCGACCTGATCATTTTCGACCGTTATAAACGGCGCGGCATCCTCCCCATCGTGTATCTCGACAACATCCGGCAGTACGCTGAGGATGGCGGGGCGGTTTTGATCGCCGCTGGTCCAGATTTTGCCGGGGCCGCCAGCATTTATCGGACGCCTCTGGCCGATGTGATACCCGCCACGCCCACAGCTGGTGTCTATGAGGAAGGCTTCCGTCCCATGATCACCGACGTTGGCCAACGCCATCCGGTCACAGAAGGGCTGGAAGCCTACGCCCCAGAGTTGGACGATGATGCCGAAATCGACGGTCCCACCTGGGGCCGCTGGTTCCGTTTGATCGATCTGGAAACCAAACAGGGCGATGTTGTCATGTCCGGTGTGGATGAGCGGCCGTTGTTGGTCCTGGATCGGGTCGGGGAAGGCCGCGTTGCACTGTTGGCGTCCGACCATGCTTGGCTTTGGAGCCGGGGGTTCGAAGGCGGCGGGCCGCAACTGGAGCTTCTCCGCCGCTTGGCCCATTGGATGATGAAAGAACCCGAGTTGGAAGAAGAGGCGCTCTGGGCGGAACCTGAAGGTCAGTCCATGACCATCGTGCGCCGAACGCTGAGCAACGAGGTTGCAGCAATCACTGTTACTGGTCCGGACGGCACCGAAGTGGAGCTTCTACCCGAACTCGTGTCACCGGGCCGATATGAAGCGCGCTACGATGGGCCTGAGATCGGGCTATACCGCATTTCTGATGGTGACTTGGACGCCGTTATCGCTCTGGGACCTTCCGCACCGCGGGAGTTTGAACAAACGATCGCAAGTGACGAGGCGCTCGGCGAGTTTGTGCGCGGCACGCGTGGAGGGGTTCTGCCCATTGAAGCGGGCCTGCCCGACATACGCGATGTGCGCCCAGGGCGACCGGCTTCGGGCCGTGGTTGGATCGGGATCACACCGCGCGACGCTTACGTGACCACAGACGTGCGGATTATTCCGATTTTGCCCGCTTGGGCCTTCTTGATCCTTGCAGCAGGTCTGATTGTTGGGGCGTGGCTCTTGGAGGGGCGTCGTGGTCGACCGGTGAATGCCTAAGCAAGTCTGCCTCAGGATTTCATGATCCGGTTGGGCCAGACGGCGGGACCCGGCCTCGCCATGGGCGAGGGTGGGGACATGGGCATCGCGGGCTATGGCCCGCGTCCTTTGGATCACATGGATCAAACCACTCAAGCGCCGGTCTTTTCTGCCCCGGAGCCTTGACCTTCGCGGCCCTGGGACTTCATGTGCCAAACGGAACTTTTAACATTCGAGGGGGCCACAATGGCTTTTGAACTTCCCGATCTCCCGTACGCCCATGACGCTCTGGCCGGGCTGGGC
>JBCDFD010000101.1:0-12548 GCA_039178645.1 Pseudomonadota bacterium
CACCGTGGCTGCCTTGGTAAATCACAAACGGGCCGTCACCGACGGTGATCTCATCAGCCCCGAGGTTGTAGACCACGTCGGCACCGTCAAGCGCCGCGGAAACGCCACCGTCGGTCGTCGCATCCACATCCATTGCACCGACACGGCCAGCGGCCGTGTGCAGAATAAGGACCTTGGCCCCCGCAGCGTCGGCCATTTTCTGGATGCACCCCAAGACCGCCGCACCGTCGTCACCGCTCAGCGCGCCTTGACCAACAATGATCACGCCGGAGCTACCTTGCTTGTCGCTGTGATCCATGGCGGTCAATTTCGTCAGCGCGTCCCGACCATCACCCAGCTCAACCACATCGTAGGTTAGGTCAGTCACAGGTCCGATCCGAGCCACTTTCGCCCCAGCCAGCCACGCTTTGCGAATGCGCGCGTTCAAAACCGGTGCTTCGTCACGGGGGTTGGTCCCGATGAGCAGGATCATCTCTGCGGTGTCCACGTCGTCAAGACGGGCATTTCCAGCATATCCAAACCGATCACCGGCGGGCAGTTTAGCCCCATCGGTCCGGCACTCGACCCGACCACCGAGCCCCTCGACCATTCCTTTGAGCGCAAATGCCGCCTCTGTGGACGCCAGATCACCCACCAGACCAGCAACCGTCTTGCCTTTCATGGCCAACGCCGCCGCTTCCAATGCCTCCGGCCATGTCGCAGGGCGCAACTTGCCATTGTCGCGGATGTAGGGCCTGTCCAGACGCTGGCGCCGGAGGCCGTCCCAAACGAACCGGGACTTATCGGCCAGCCATTCCTCGTTCACGCCATCATGGTTGCGCGGCAGGAACCGCATCACTTCGCGACCTTTGGTGTCCACGCGGATGTTGGACCCAAGCGCATCCATCACATCGATGCTTTCGGTTTTGGTCAACTCCCATGGCCGCGCGGTGAAGGCGTAGGGTTTCGATACCAACGCGCCCACAGGGCACAGGTCGATGATATTGCCTTGCAAATTGCTATCGAGCGTCTGACCGAGATAGCTGGTGATCTCGCTGTCTTCACCGCGACCGGTTTGACCCATTTGGCTGATCCCGGCCACCTCGGTGGTGAATCGCACACAGCGCGTGCACGAAATGCAGCGGGTCATGTGAGTTTCGACCAACGGCCCCAGGTCGAGGTCAGTCGCTGCCCGTTTCACTTCACGGTAGCGGGAGAAATCGACGCCATAGGCCATGGCTTGGTCTTGCAGATCACATTCCCCACCTTGGTCGCAAATGGGGCAATCCAGCGGGTGGTTGATGAGCAGGAACTCCATCACACCTTCGCGTGCCTTTTTGACCATCGGTGAATTCGTCTTGATTTCAGGTGGTTCGCCGTTCCGTCCGCCCCGCAAATCGCGGACCTGCATGGCGCAACTTGCCGCAGGCTTTGGGGGACCGCCCACGACCTCGACCAAACACATCCGGCAATTGCCCGCGATGGACAGGCGCTCATGGTAACAGAACCGCGGAATCTCGATCCCAGCCTGCTCGCACGCCTGGATCAGCGTCAGAGCCGGGTCCACGTCAACTTCCTGCCCGTCGATCACGATCGTACGTAGGTCGGTCATTGTCGATCCTCCAACTGAAGAGGCCCGCCTTCCCAGTCGAGAACACACACCTCGAACGGAAAGACCTTATGCGTTCTGATTAGGCGACTTTGGACCGGGCTGACAGACCTAAAGCGCATCACATCCGTAAGTTTTAGGTGACGTTCGGGTTATTGCAATTCCGAGCGTGGTCTCGATCAGGTGGTTTGGTGCGGCGCGCGCGCCCATTTGTTTTGGTCAGTTAAATGGTCCCAGCCAAAAGCGAATTCCTGATTGCCGTGGATTTGCCAATGCCGGAACCGCGCCATGGCCTCGGACACGTCGGGGCGATGGCCAATGGGGACCCACCACAACACCAGGTTGCCGCCGGTGGCTGGGTCGAACCAGGTCGGGCCACGGCGGTAGTAGTGGTTGTGGAGGGTTTGGAAAACGAAGTGGCGCAGTTTCCCGGCGTTCTCCCAAACCGAAAGCGTCGATGCCATGCGGGGGTTGCCGCCCAGTGCGCCGTCGGGGTCGTTTTGCGCGGCGTCCATGTCGTCTTCGCCAAGCATCCAAACAAACCCGGGGCTACGTTTGGCGATTGCGTTCACCGCCTCAACGGCATCGGTGAACTCAGCCACCCGAGGATCATCCCAGTCGTGGCGCAAGATGCCGAAGTTGAACTCAGCCAGGTGATGCCCAGCCGGTTGCATCACTCGGCGGCCACGCCGCATTGGAACGTGCGATACAACTTGGCGCTTGGCAGGTGTGACCACCCAAACGCCCGGTCGCTGGGTCTGAAGATGCTTCAGCCGGTCAAGCGCTTCGGCCAGCGATGGCGTGTGACCGGGATCCACCCACCACATGACAAAATGCTGATCGCCAAGCACTTCAAACCATTCGCGGCGGCGTTCGTAGAACTGGCGATGCACCGTGTTCCAAACGAAATTCTCAAGGCTTGCCACGTCTTCCCAAACCGTAAGGTTGGCAATGAACTGCGGGTCACCATCTATGGCGGCATCGGTGTTCCCCGTTCCCGGTTCACCGGAGCCTCCCATCATCCAAACAAACCCAGGCGACCGTTTCCCGATTCCGTTCACCAGGTCCAACGCATTCATAAAGTCCGCCACACGCGGATCGTCGGTTGGGGCCAAAAGGCGGCCAATATTGAGTTGGCCAAGGTGCATTGGGTTCAGTCCTCTTTTTTCTTTACCATTTTCGCGACCGACAGCGACAAGGCCAGTATCACAATAGGTAAGACAAAACTCATGCTCATTTCGATGAAAGGTTGGATCGCCAATAGGTCAGGATTTATCAGCGCGAAGAAGGCCAAGACAATGGGGCCAAAACAAACCGTTCCCGCCAAAATGGCCGCCTGTGATCGTGTCCATCGGTTCGCGCGCGCCAAAACGTAGACTGACAAGGACCAGAGTGCGAACACGGCAAACGAGGTGTAAGTTTGCACGCCAAGCTACCCGGCAGTAAGGAACTTTCCAATGGCGTCTTCCGTGCCGACAACGGAACTTGCGAAGTTACATAATGATGCTTCATCCGCGATGTCGAGGCCACGTATTGCGAGAGACTGGTCTCCCGCGGCTTCCAGTTGATCCGAGTTGCCGTAGAACGTGTATGCTTTCAGTTGTTCCGAACTCACCCCAGACTGGGCAGCAGCCACATCAATTGGCGATGGGACGAGATCAACAACGTCGCAAGTTTTCGCAAGTTTACTTGCCGCCATAATCTGAGCCATCGCTGTACCAGACGGCCCTGAGAGGTTGGTTGGACTGACACAGCCTGCGAGGAAGCCGGCAAATAGCGTGATGAGAATGATTTGTTTCATTGGATTACTCCGCAGCTACGGCTGACAGTTTTCCACTCTTTTGGGCCTTAATCCGATCTTCGATCTCGTCGCGGAAATTCTTGATCAGACCCTGGATTGGCCAGGCCGCGGCGTCACCCAGCGCGCAGATGGTGTGGCCCTCCACCTGTTTGGTGACATCAAAGAGCATGTCGATTTCTTCCAGCTCTGCCTCGCCCGTGACTAGGCGGTCCATGACGCGCATCATCCAGCCGGTGCCTTCGCGGCACGGGGTACACTGGCCGCACGACTCGTGCTTGTAGAATTTCGACAGCCGCCAGATGGCTTTGATGATGTCGGTGGAGTTGTCCATGACAATCACCGCTGCGGTGCCCAGGCCAGACCCGAGTTCACCGCGCAGATAGTCAAAATCCATTATCGCGTCGCGCATGTTTTCGCCGCGCACGCAGGGCACAGAAGATCCACCAGGAATCACCGCCTTGAGATTGTCCCAGCCGCCGCGGATACCGCCGCAGTGTTTTTCAATCAGTTCTTCGAAGCTGATGGACATGGCGTCTTCGACCACGCATGGCCGGTTCACATTGCCCGAGATGGCGAATAGCTTGGTGCCCGCATTGTTCGGGCGGCCAAAGCCTGCAAACCAATCGCCGCCACGTCGAAGGATGGTCGGCACCACCGCTATAGATTCCACGTTGTTCACCGTGGTTGGGCACCCGTACAGCCCCGCACCCGCCGGAAATGGTGGCTTCATCCGGGGCATGCCCTTTTTGCCTTCAAGGCTTTCGATCAGCGCGGTTTCTTCACCGCAAATATAAGCACCTGCGCCGTGGTGGAGATAAATCTCGAAGTCCCAACCGGACCCGGCGGCGTTTTTTCCCACAAGCCCGGCGTCATAGGCTTCGTCGATGGCGGCTTGGAGCGCCTCCTTCTCACGGATGTATTCACCGCGAATGTAAATGTAGCAAGCGTGCGCCCCCATGGCGAAGCTGGCGATCAGGCAGCCTTCGATCAGCGTGTGCGGATCGTGACGCATGATTTCGCGGTCTTTACAGGTGCCCGGCTCCGACTCGTCGGCGTTGACCACCAGGTAGTGGGGGCGACCGTCGCTTTCCTTGGGCATGAAGGACCATTTGAGACCGGTGGGGAAACCCGCGCCACCGCGACCGCGCAGGCCGCTTTTCTTCATCTCATCGATGATGTCGTCACGGCCCTTTTGGATCAGAGCCGCCGTGCCGTCCCAATGTCCGCGCGCTTTCGCACCGGCGAGGGTCCGGTCATGCATCCCGTAGATATTGGTGAAAATGCGGTCTTCGTCTTTCAACATCGCTAACCTCCGTGCGGCGGCTGGGTGGCATCTTTGCCCCGGGCGCGCCAGAGTTGGTACGTGACAACCAGTGACCAGATAAACGCCGCCAGCGCAGCGAAATCAAACAGAAAGACAAACCGCGACGGAAGGCCCAAGGCCCCGCCAAGCAGTTGCGCCGCCATCCAAATCACCATTGTGCCCACCATCACCAATGCAACAAGGCGCGCCTTGCGCGCGGCCAGCCTGTCACGATCAGATGTTGGTGCAGCCATGGTTGGCTTATGTCCCTTTGTTAGCCCGCCATCAGAGCCTTGGCCTGCGCCACCCAACCGTCACGGGTCACACGGCCTTTGAAGCCTTCCAAATTCTCATCAACCCAGGCCACTTCGGTCTCGGTCCAATTCGCCACTTGGTCATAATGAAACACACCCATGGTGTGCAAAACACCTTCGAGCTTTGGCCCCACGCCTTTGATCTTCTTCAGATCGTCCGCTTGTCCGCCACGTGCCTCTGTGAGCATCGCGGGTTTTCCAGCGGTGGTTTCGGCTGGGGTCGGGGTGGGCGCAGCTGATGCTGCGCCTCCGGTTGATGCGGTTGGGGCCGGGCCAGCATCAGATGCTGTCGCCCCGCCTGCGGAGCCGCCGGTGGGGGTGCCAGAGCCGGTGCTATCCGACGTGCCTTTGTACGTTGGTTCCGGCAGGTTGCCTGGGCCACGCGGCGGCGGCAGATCGCCGCCAACTGTGTAAAGCACGAAGGCCACGACACAGGCCAAGAGGCCTCCAGCCAGAGCCGCGTTCAAAAACGCCCAATCGCTCAGCAGCGCAATGGCTGTGGTGGCGATGATCCCCACCATCACGCCGAACATCAGCGCTTCCCTTAGGATTGTTTGTGGCGGTGTGGTTATGCGCATACGGTTTATCTCCCTCTGAGTTGGTGAAAGTTGATGCAAGCAACTCCACTGTAATCAGATAGATCCCTGTCTGTCTCGCCCAAGTTCATCTCTCACAAAGCCGTTCGACGACCGAGCGGTTATCCTGTGATTGGGGCGGCTTTACCCCATGGCGCGACCAACGGCACTTCTTTGCCATCAATGCGTTTCACGGTATCGCCGATGTCCGTGGCCAGTGTGGCAGACGCGTTGAGCGGAACTTTACCGGCCTCATGGGCCGTGAGACTGGTCAGGCCGCCCAAGGGTTCAGACCCGTATCGACCGTTCTGGGGCCCCGGTGTGGGTACCTCCCCCGCGCGAAGGGCGTCCAGAATGCCCGCAAAACTCTCGGCTGTCAGGTCTTCGTAATAGTCCTTGCCGATCTGGGCCATGGGCGCGTTGGAACAGCTCCCCAAGCATTCAACCTCTTCCCAGCTCAGCTTTCCATCGTCGCTGATCTGATGGGCCTTGGGCGCGATCTTGGCTTTGCAAACAGCCACCAAATCCTCGGCCCCGCAAATCATGCATGACGTGGTGCCACAGACTTGGATATGGGCCACTGCGCCCACCGGCTGAAGCTGGAACATGAAGTAGAAGGTCGCCACTTCTAGGACACGGATATAGGCCATGCCCAGCATATCGGCGACATACTCAATGGCCGGTTTGCTCAGCCACCCCTCTTGTTCTTGCGCGCGCCACAACAAAGGTATCACCGCACTGGCCTGTCGGCCTTCGGGATATTTGGTGATCTGCGCTTCCGCCCAGGCTTGGTTATCTGGCGTGAAAGCAAAGCTTTCGGGCTGGTCGGGGTGAAGACGGCGTAACACTCAGGCTTTTCCCTCTGCTACCAGGCGGCACCCGGTGAGGACCGGGTATTGCGCGCCCAAAAATTCGCTCAGTTGATCGAGCACCGCATCTTTGCGCTCAACCACCTCTGGGTCATCTATGCGTGCCGGTGGCAAGTCCAACAGTTCTTTTGACAGACCGTTCAACTCTTGAACCAAATACGCGCGGAACTTGTCCAATTCACCCAAAATCGTCGCCTTGAGCAAGCTGCTTTCCAAAGCATGCAGATGCGGGACCACATCGCGCTGCAAACGTTCCAGCGTGTCCACGTCATTGGCGATGATTTTGGGGGGCCAAACCTCGGTCAGCCCCATGCCTGGGGCCGCAGCGCGCAGGGCCTGATCCAAGTCGGCGGCCGCATCAAAGCTTTCGATGCAGATATCGAGTTTGTTTTCCAACAGGCGCAGGTTGGCGTTGTCCACCACTTCAAGCCGAGCGTACCAGGCCTGAATTGCCACAAAGACGGTGGCCAAGAGGGTGGAAAACACCAGGATCAGCGTGCCCATGCGCGTGAAGGCCGTCATATCGCTGGTCATTGGTCACACTCCACCAATCGGACGATGGCCGTGGCACGGTCGTACGTCACCTCGCCGTCGCGCAGCAGAAGGTCCAAGGTTTCGGTGAAAAACTGATCCAGAAGCCCGGTGAGATCGTCGTGGACGCGGTCGGGGATGTTGAGCTCGCTGGCAAAGACCGGCAGCACATCGCGCCGCAGATAGGTGGATCGGCTCAGGTCCACCTGGCACCCTCGCAAGGACAGTGTCCGCCGCGCCGCCCGTTCAAACAGTGCAATGGGCAGATCGCGGAGCCGAGCACGTTCTTCACGGATCAAACTGCGCTTATCCAGCAGCGCCTCGCGCGCGACAAAGAACTCCACCTCTTCGGGCGTGAGCACGGGGCGGCAATTGGTCAGCAAAACGATATTCGCCACGTCGGTATCACACAAAAACGTCCGGTCACTGGCGGTTTGGATCAGAAGGCCGTCCGCGTAGGGGCCAATGACACGATAACGGTCTGTGCCGTTGAAACTGGGCAAGGCGTCTTCGGCACTGACACTTCCCCCGACAGTCAGGAAAAGGCACAGTCCAGCACTTAGCCAGAATTTATCAAATGGCAGAGGATTACGCATTCGGCGCCTGCGTTTTGATCCGGTCTTCGTAGACGGACTTGTACATTGTGGACCATGCAAGACCTAAGAGACCAATCCCGGCTCCGATACCTGTTTGCCAGGGCGAAAGCACTGCGTAGAGGTGAACGTAAGTGCTGGCCCCGGCCTCGCCGTTGCACGATGTGCTAAAGCTAAGGTCCGATGTGTTCAGACTGACCGTTGCGGCTTGCTCGCCACTGTCCGTGGCCAAGCAACTCGACACGACTGAGATCAAAGTGGCCAGATACGCGATGAGAAACAACAAAGCCACCCCGCCTGCCCAAACGAGAACAGCGGCACCACTGTGGTCCTGATGATGGCTTGGTTTGAAAGCCTTGTAGTGAAGTCCACCCAAGATGCCCGCCGATAGGCTGCCAATAGCGAGATACAGGGAAAAGCCATCCAGGAACGTTGTTCCGTCGACCTGGTGGGCAACCACGAACGGACAGACGATGGCCAGTGCTGTCACCCCAAAGAGGCACCACTTCACCGGGTTAGACCGAACCCAATTCCAATCGGTATCCGACCCATCTGTGGACCCGTTCACAGCGTTGTCTCACCGGTCAATCTCACCAAACACCACGTCCATGGTGCCGATGATGGCAGAGACATCTGCCAGTTGGTGGCATTTCGAAATGTGATCCATGGCCTGCAAATGCAAGAACCCCGGCGCGCGAAGCTTGGCACGGTAGGGTTTGTTTGAACCATCGGCCACCAGATAGACGCCAAATTCGCCCTTGGGGGCTTCCACAGCGGCGTAGACCTCACCCGCGGGCACGTGGAATCCTTCGGTGTAGAGCTTAAAGTGGTGGATGAGCGCCTCCATAGAGGTTTTCATCTCGCCCCTTTTCGGAGGCGTGACCTTCCCACGGGCGAGCACATCGCCCTGTCCATCGGGAGCGCGCAATTTGGTGCAAGCCTGTTGGATGATCTTCAGGCTCTCCCGCATCTCTTGCATTCGGCAAAGATAACGGTCGTAGCAATCGCCATTCTTGCCCACCGGGATCATAAAGTCGAACTCGTCGTAGCATTCGTAAGGTTGCGCGCGGCGCAGGTCCCAAGCCAGGCCCGATCCGCGCACCATAACCCCGGAAAAGCCCCAATCGAGGATTTCCTGTTCGGTCACCACGCCGATGTCGGCGTTACGCTGCTTGAAAATGCGGTTTTCCGTGAGCAGTCCATCGATGTCGTCGAGCACCGCGGGAAACTGTTCCGACCATGCCTCGATATCGTCGATAAGGTCTGGGGGCAGGTCTTGGTGCACACCGCCGGGCCGGAAATACGCCGCATGCAAACGCGCGCCGCAAGGCCGTTAGTAAAACACCATGAGCTTTTCGCGTTCCTCGAACCCCCAAAGCGGCGGTGTCTGCGCGCCCACGTCAATCGCCTGGGTCGTCACGTTCAGCAAATGGTTCAAAACGCGGCCAATCTCGGAATAGAGCACCCGGATCAATGATGCGCGACGTGGCACTTCGGTCCCGGTCAGTTTTTCAATGGCCAGGCACCAGGCATGTTCCTGGTTCATGGGGGCCACATAGTCGAGCCGGTCGAAATAGGGCAGGTTTTGCAGGTAGGTCCGGCTCTCCATGAGCTTTTCGGTCCCACGGTGCAGCAAACCAATGTGCGGATCGCAACGTTCAACGATTTCGCCGTCTAGTTCCAACACCAAGCGCAGCACGCCATGGGCCGCAGGGTGCTGCGGACCAAAGTTGATGTTAAAGTTCCGGATCTTCTGTTCACCGGTCAGCGCGTCATTGAAGTTTGATCCATCCATGGTCAATCACCTTCATTTTTGGCGTGAACCGGTCTTTGCTTGCCCCCCTTTTTGGGGTTGGCCGCAGCCGGTTCGGGCTCGATCACTATCTCCGGGTCGCGGGCGGCATCAAACCAAGTCTCTGGAACTTGATCACCGAACTTATCGCGCACGAAATCGTACTGGCTGGCGAGGCCATCGCGCAGCTCTTTCTCAATGTGGGGCGGAATATCCATTTTACGACCCACGTTGGACTGCGCCCCAAAGTCGGCAGGGCGGTACTCAATACCAACAAAATCACAGAATTTTTTCACCGAAGCATCGGTGAACAGATTTTCGTAAAACAGGTACAGGATCTGGCGATTGGGCAGTGCTGCCTCAAGCTCTTCGATCGTGCGTTTGTAATTCGACCGCGGGAGATCGGCAGGCGCATAGCGGCCGATGTAGTGGCGCAGCGACCGTTTCGAGGCATTTTCGAACTGCGCCGCTTTATTTCTGTTCGTGAACCGCTTCCCCGCCATCCTGGCCTGGGACCAAAGCCGTTCGACCGGGTCGCGCATGATGAAGATGAACTTGGAGTTGTTCGACAGGCTGTTCATTTCCTCGAACACTTCGCGGTCGCAGGCGGAATAAGAAGGCGTGAAATCGCACAGGTGCGTGGCACCTTCTGCCCGTTCGGTCATCAACTTGATGTAAGCTTTCAAGCCCCGGTCGCCCGGCACGTACAATTCCGCGCGCTCCGCCGCTCGCTGCAAATTGGTCAGCGCCTTGGTGTAGCCTTCGCCGTCGGCGGACTCCAACCATTCCAACATGCGTTTCATGCTATTGGTGGCCACGCGCCGCGCCTGCATGTCAGCACCGGATCGCACGTCGAAAAAGTGACATTCTTTCAGAGGCGGCATGTAACAGGATGGGTGTTCCGCCACATAATCGCTCAGCCAAGTGGTCCCGGCCTTCTGCGCGCCCACGCAGTATATCACTGTTTTTTTCGGACCAAACCGCATTCTGTCAGCATTCTTTGGCGCGGGTTTCACTGCACCGTCTTTCTTTCCGTTGAACCAAACCACCGTTTACACTCCACCTTCGCTTGGACCGTGCCAAGCCTTTGCCCCAGAGGCAGGTGGACACACACCACGCTAGGCCTCGGGCTTTTCATCACCGGGAAGCACATACTGTGCACCTTCCCATGGCGACATAAAATCGAATTGGCGGTATTCTTGAACCAGCTTCACCGGTTCATAAACCACCCGCTTTTCCACTTCGTCATACCGCACTTCGGTATAACCTGTGGTCGGAAAATCCTTGCGGAGTGGATAACCACGGAACCCATAATCGGTCAGCAACCGCCTCAAATCCGGGTGACCGCGGAAAAGAACCCCAAACATGTCGAAAATTTCACGTTCAAACCAATTGGCCGAGGGGAACACATCCACGATAGACGCCACCATTTCGTCCTCGCGCACCGCCATGCGCAACCGAATGCGCAGGTTCTGATACATGGACAGGAAGTGGTACACGACGTCGAACCGCTTTTCCCGCGTGGGATAATCGACGCCAGTGATGTCCACGAGCGTGGAAAACTGGCAATTCTGATCGGTCTTGATGAAGTCCACAAAGCCCAGGATGGACGAAGGGGCCACCGTCACCGTCAGTTCGCCATGCGTGATGTCGGTGGACAAAACGCAGTCGGGACGTTTCAGTTCCAGATGTGCGGCAAGCTCTTCAAGATCTTCGCGCATGCCTATCCCCTATGGTGCGATTTAGTGAGTATCGGTTGGCTGAGCCCCGCGCAACAAGCTTGGGTGCTGAAGCGACCTTAAAGCCCGACCTTGCGCGGGTCAGCTGTCATCGAACTATCGTCCCAGTCCTGCGAATTTTACGCTGCAACTGAAGGATGCCGTAAAGCAATGCCTCCGCCGTGGGCGGGCAGCCCGGCACATACACGTCCACAGGAACGATTCGATCACAGCCGCGCACCACCGAATAGCTGTAGTGGTAGTATCCACCGCCATTTGCGCAGGACCCCATGGAAATGACATACCGTGGTTCTGGCATTTGGTCATAAACCTTGCGCAGCGCCGGAGCCATTTTGTTGGTCAGAGTGCCCGCAACAATCATCAAGTCCGACTGCCGGGGGGACGCCCGCGGCGCCGTTCCGAACCGTTCAAGATCATAGCGCGGCATGGAGGTGTGCATCATCTCCACCGCGCAGCAGGCCAGCCCAAAGGTCATCCAATGCAGCGACCCTGTTCGCGCCCAGTTCACAATGTCCTCGACGGAAGTGACCAAGAACCCCTTGTCCTGAAGCTCTTTGTTCAGGGACTGGGTCGCGACTTCGCGGTCTGGACCCGCGTCAAATGCAGCGGTCACTCCCATTCCAATGCTCCCTTCTTCCACTCATAGGCGAAACCGACCGTGAGAACGCCCAGGAACGCCATCATGGACCAGAATGCGGTCATGGAAATGTCTTGGAACGCCACCGCCCATGGGAACAGGAAAGCGATTTCCAAGTCGAAAATGATGAATAGGATCGACACGAGGTAGAACCGGACGTCGAACTTCATGCGCGCGTCATCAAATGCGTTAAACCCGCATTCGTAGGCGCTCACTTTTTCCGGGTCGGGATTGCTAACCGCCGCCACTCCGGCGGCGAGGATGAGGATCAGGCCGAGTCCAATGGCGATGCCCAGGAAAATGATGATGGGCAGATACTCGCGGAGTAGGTCTTCCAAGGGCACCTCCTTCGGGGCGTACACGCTGCGGTGGTGAGGCTCGTGTCGGTAGGCATAGGGTGCCGCGCACCACCGGTCAACCAACTGCGCACCATTGTCACTGCCCGTTGATGATCCGGTTAGAAATTAACAAGATCAGCGGGCTTGGCAGAGGCAGGCCGACCCCAACTGTCAAAGCCACAGATCAGAAATCACGGGTGGCCACAAACACGGACATGTCCCAAAGCTGCTGAGCGCGAGCTCGCGTCATGTGTTCAAGGCACATCAAGCGGGCCACCTCAGGACTTGGGGCTTGCTCCCCAGGCGCGGGTAAATTCCATTGCCACCGTGCGTCTCGAAATGCGGCCCAGGCCCGCTGCTCTGCCACCAGCCGCTGCCACACGGGCGTATTTCCATCGTTGCGATCACGCAGGTCCTTGTCTTGGGCCAGTGCAGACAAAGACGCCAGTTGGCGATCCATGACCTCTG
>JBCDFD010000102.1:0-12444 GCA_039178645.1 Pseudomonadota bacterium
GTTTGGGGCCTTTGGCGGTGCCTAATGCCGCAAAGCGGGAATAAAGGGTCGTGCGTCACGTAAAGTCTGACGGTCGATCCCCCATCAGGTATCTGGGCCCGCTGCCTTTGGCGGCGGCGCGATCGTCAGGGTTGTAGAGCGCACATTTTGACAGAGACAGGCACCCGCAGCCGATGCATCCAACCAATCGGTCCCGCATATTACTGAGCGCATCGATGCGACGGGTCAGTTCTGCACGAAACCCGACACTGATCTTGGTCCAATCGTCCACGGTTGGGGTGCGGGCATCGGGCAGACCATCCATCTGGGAACGTATGGCGCCCAGGCTAAACCCAAACTCCTTGGCGATTTGAACAAACGCCAGCCGCCGGATCACGTCGCGGGCATAGCGGCGATGGCCGCCTCGGTTCCGTTCTGAGTGGATTAACCCTTCGGCCTCATAAAACCGGATGGCGGACACGCTGAGCCCGCTGCGCTTGGCCACTTGTCCGATGGAAAGTTCCGAAGATTTTGGCACCAAAGATAATCCTTGATCTCAAGTGAGGTTTAGAAATTACAAGCCCATCCAATGGATGAAAACAAGGAGTATCGCCATGAACATTGGACGCCTGGAACATACCAATCTCACCCTGCCCGACCCGCGCGCCTTCGCCGATTTGTTATGCCGCATTTTTGGCTGGCACATTCGATGGGAAGGACACGCTCTGGATGGTGGACTGACTGTCCATGTGGGGGAACAAAACAGCTATTTGGCCATTTATCAGCCAGCGGATGGAATGGTGGAGCCCACTGGCAACAGCTATCATACCACTGGCGGGCTGAACCATTTGGGCGTGGTCGTGGACGATTTGGCCACCATCGAGGACCGCGTGAAAGCGGAGGGCTTGGTGCCCAACAAACACCAAGACTACGAACCCGGCGAACGGTTCTACTTCGACACTCAGGACGGCATCGAAATTGAAGTCATAAGCTATTCCTAGAAAGGTGTAGGCCGTTCCGCTTGCCATGGGTCGGCCTCGCTTCCTTCTTACTCAAGGACACGCCGCGGCCGGTAGCGGCGTCCTCACCCTCCAAAGTGGAGGCGGACAGAGAGCAACCGTAAACTGCCGCTACAGAAAGGAACGCTCTGCAAACGCTTGCACCTGATATGGATCATCGGTTTGCCGATAGGCCTCCACCCGCGCGGCCAAGAGATTACGATCATAGCCTCCACGTTCAGCCGTAGGCTCGACCACAGGGTTCATATCTGGGTGATAATGCAAAGAAGTTGGATCGGACGACTGAGCACAAAGCGGGGCGAGGAAGTTCTCGAACGTTCCCACCTCAATCACATTATGGGTTTGCCACGCCTCGAAAAACTCCGGGCCGTAGCTCGCCACCAATTTGCGATTGATCCGCCTAGAAATGAAATCCGACCCGCTCAGTCCGACGACGATTTCGTAGTGGTAGTGCACGCCCACATGCACCCCCTCCTCAAACACGTCCTTGAAACTGATGCGCAGCACCATCGCGGGGCCCAAAACTGACAGCACCTTGCCCATCGCCCAACCGTCTGGCCCGACGTAGAGAATGTTGAGTTGAGTATCGACAGGGTATTTCCAGCCGAGCTTGTCGTATTGCATGGCCTCGCGAATGTGGATTTTCGCCCCGGCCTGCGCCACGCCACCGGGCCCCGTTTTGCCCAATAGCGTTGCGCTATGATGGTCGTAAGGGTGCCATAGGTAGTACGCCGGCACCTCTGTATCCTCGTAGCTTGGCACTCCACTCAGACGAACCTTGAGATTAGCGAAATTCTGAAACCACCAGGCTATCATGTCGGCCCGAACACCGCGGAGCAGCGCGTGGTTCAGCACCACACAAAACTGCCCATTGGCCCGTTTGTGCAGTTCAAAACCGGATGTGGAAATATCTCGCAAAGACCAGCCAAACTGACGGGCCTCTGGCATGGTTAGGGATGTGGCGCTGTTGGACATCGAGGCCTCCAAGATCAAACGATGGAACGTCGTGTCACCTGGTTAGCAACATGGGCTGCTCGGGTCGTGAACCTGAGTTAAGTCTCGACGCGCCCAGAACTGCGCAAAAAGCGGCTGAGGCCTTGGGGTGTGATACCCAAAAAACGCGCCACATGCTTCTTGGGTATCCGCGCAAGGTCGGCACCGTAGCGGTGTTCTAAGAACTGATACTTCGCTTCGGTGTCATTGATGGTTTTCGTGACAATGACGTCCCGGGCCGCGAGCAAGGTGTCCACCAGCTTGAGCCGAAGGTATCGCCCTAACACACCGCCATCGAGGTATTCGTGCCGAAAAACGTCATGGGAAACGGTGAGGCCTGTCACCGGTGTGATGGCGATGAGAGTGTCAGCGCCAAGGTCGCCTTGCCATGTGCTCTTGAGATTGCCGCAGATCTCGCCCTTGCTAAAAAAGCGAGCAATGTGAACCTCACCATCGACCGAGGTTTGCTCGGCGGCTGCGATCCCGCTGCCGAGGAATAACCAACGATCCCCCACGTTGCCTGAGGGGAAAATGACTTGCCCCTTGTCTCGCACCAGGGGTGAGAACTGGTCCGAAAGGTCGGACCAGTCGTTGTCAGAGACCTCTACCCCACGCGTGGCCATGTCCTCGCGCAAAATGGAAAACGCATCCATGGGAAGGGCCTCAATCGAAAATCAGGCCGCCGCGTCCAGCCCCCTGCCCTTCAGGAGCGCCTCTACCCCAGGCATCCGACCACGGAACGCGGTGTAGAGCGTGTCGGCCTCTTGGGACCCGCCCACCGATAGGATGTTGGCCTCCAGCTTCTTGGCGGTGTCGGGGTCAAAGGCACTGCCTGCTTCCTCAAAAGCTTCGAACGCGTCGGCATCCATGACCTCGGACCACATGTAGCTGTAGTAGCCGCTGGAATATCCGTCACCGGCGAACACATGGGCGAAGTGCGGCGTGGCGTGGCGCATGGTGATCGCGCGCGGCATTCCAATGTCCGACAGGATCTCGGCCTGACGTGCCATTGTATCATTTGGCGCGACCGTGCGGTGGAATTCCAAATCCACCAGGGCCGAGGCCACATATTCGACCGTGGCAAAGCCCTGGTCGAAGTTCTTGGCCGCAAGCAGACGGTCCAACATGTCCTTGGGCATTGGGTCGCCCGTGGTCGCATGGGTGGCAAACTCGGCAAGAACCTCGGGCACTTCCAACCAGTGCTCGTAAAGCTGGCTCGGCAATTCCACGAAATCGCGCGCCACGGAGGTGCCCGAGATCGACGGATAGGTCACATCAGACAGCATCTGGTGCAGCGCATGACCGAACTCGTGGAACAGCGTGCGGGCGTCATCATAGCTCAGCAGCGCCGGTTCCCCCGCCGGAGGTTTGGCGAAGTTGCACACGTTCACCACCACCGGGCGGATGTCTCCGGCCAGTTTTTGCTGTGACCGGAATGCAGAACACCAAGCACCCGACCGCTTTGAGCCACGGGCAAAGTAATCGCCCACGAACACGGCCACATGGGCCCCATCGCGGGTTATTTCCCACGCGCGCACGTCTGGATGATACATCGGTACATCCAATGGCGTGGCTTTCAGACCAAAGAGACGCTCAGAACAGGTGAAGGCGGCTTCGATCATCCGATCCAGCTGGAGGTATGGTTTCAGCTCCGCCTCGTCCAAGTCGTGGTCGCGCGCCCGGCGTTTTTCCGCATAGTGGCGCCAATCCCAAGGTTCCAACGCGCCGTTGACGCCGTCCTCTTGCATCATCTCAGTGAGAACCGCCGCATCCGCCTCGGCCTGGGCTTTCGCCGGTTCCCAGACCGCCATGAGCAAGTCGCGCACCGCATCGGGTGTCTTCGCCATTTCGGTTTCGAGCTTGTAGGCGGCGAAGGTGTCATACCCCAAAAGTTTGGCCCGTTCTTCGCGCAAGGCCAAAACCTCCGCGGTGATGGTACGGTTGTCGGTGTCCCCCCCGTTTGCCCCACGGGCCACCCAGGCGTTGAACGCCTTTTCGCGCAGGTCGCGACGGGTGGAGAACTGCAAGAAAGGAACGATCAGAGATCGGGAGAGCGTGACCACATACCCGTCCACGTCTTTCTCTTCGGCGGCAGCTTTAGCCGCGGCGATGACAAAGTCAGGGAGCCCATCTAAGTCGCTCTCGCCCAGTTCCATGAACCAGCCGCGTTCGTCGGCAAGCAAGTTCTGGGTAAATTGAGTGCCAAGCACAGCAAGCCGTTCCTTGACCTCTTTGAGCCGATCCCTGGGCATGCCTTCCAACTGTGCGCCCGCTCGCACGAACCGACGGCGGGTCAGCAATAGCACCCGTTCTTGTTCGGGCGTCAGGTCCAACGTGTCCTTGGACTGCCACAGCGCATCAATCCGCGCGAACAGCTTTTCGTTCATGGTCACCTCCGACCCGAACTTCGCCAGTTCCGGCGAAAACGCCCGCATGAGCGCCTCGCGCTCCGGGTTACTGTCACTGCCCGCCACATTGTAAAACACCCCCAGAACCTGATCGAGCAGGTGGTCGGATTGCTCCAGCGCGTCGATGGTGTTGGCGAAGGTCGGAGCCGCGTCCTGGTCGGCGATGGCGGAGATGGCCTGACGGGACGCGTCCAACGCGGCGTAGAAGGCAGGCTGGAACAAATCGTCCGTGATCTGATCGAACGGTGGCAGGTTGAACGGCGTGTCCCAGGTTTCGAGCAACGGATTGGACATGGGGGCTCCTTTGGGTCGGGTCGGATCAGGCGTATTTGGCGGACAGGGCGGTTAGCCCGGCATCTTGCGCAGGCGCATTTCGATCCGCTGCAATATCAGTGACAGGCTAATGGTAAGCGTGAGGTAGAGAAAAGCCACGATGTTGTAAGTCTCGAAGTATCGGAAATTCGCCGCTGCCGTGACTTTGCCCAGTTGGGTGATGTCGAGGACGCCCAAGACCGAGACCAGGGAGCTGTCTTTGACCATGGCGACAAAGTCGTTGCCCAACGGTGGCAGAATGGTACGGATGGCTTGCGGTAGAACGATCAGGCGAAACCGATGCCAGTGGCGCAGGCCCAGAGCCTTGGCAGCTTCGATCTGACCGGGGTCAACCGATTGCAGACCGGCTCGGAACACTTCGGCGATGAAGGCCGCATATCCTAAGGTGAGCGCGAGGATGGCCCGCCACAGCAGTGGGAAATCTCTGTTTCGAATGGGGTCGAACCCCAAGCCCGTGGCGACCCAGTTCCACGCGATCACCAGCGCCGGAGCCACGACGAACGCCACATAGAGGAGCAAGACAAGGATCGGCAGACCCCGCATCAGTTCCACGTACACCCGCGCCAGCGTCCGCGGGACCGGGTGGCGGGCCAGGAGACCAAGCGCCAACAGCAGCCCAAGGGTACAGGCCCCGGAAAAGGCCGTGATCGTGACAAAGACCGTGATCTGCACACCACGCATGAGGGTGGACAGCAGTTGGGCCGAAAACTCCTGTGTTACGATGGACCAAAACGCCACCGCCCACAGCACGCCTATGATCAGCAGCCACCAGGGGAACTGGTTCGCGTCCCATGCGGACGGTCGTCCACCCGGTCCCAAAAGCGGGGGTTTAGCCACCCAGCTTGTAATCCAAGAACCACTTGGTGTTCAGCGCGTCGATTGTCCCGTCCGCCTTCATGGCTGCGATGGCGGCATCCATGGGTGCCACCAGGTCGGAGCCTTTGGGAAAAATGAACCCAAAGTCCTCGGTGCCGAGTTTATCGCCAACGATCTTCAGGCCACCGTTGGAGGCTTCCACATATCCGTTGCCCGCTGTCCCATCGGTGAGCACCAGATCCACATCGCCCGTGCGCAGGGCCTGGACCCCGGCCCCGAAGGTTTCAAACAGCTTGATCCGCGGGTTGGCCTCATCCCCGTCGAGCACGTCATAAACACCCACGTAAAACGGAGTTGTGCCCGGTTGCGCAGCCATCAGCAGATCAGGGTCCGCCGCAAAGCTTGCGGCATCGGTGAAGCGATCTTCATCCCCGCGCACCATCATCACCATCTCGCTGCGCATATAGGGCGCAGAGAAATCCACTTTCTCTGCCCTGTCTTCGCGAATGGTGATCCCGGTCATGCCCAGGTCGAACTGGCCCTCGCTCACCGCCGCGATCATCGCATCCCAAGAGATGTTTTCATAGACGACCTCTATATTCAGCCGCGCCGCAATTTCGGCCATGGCGTCGTATTCCCAACCGATGGCGTCACCGCTGGACGGGTCGATAAATTGCAGCGGCGGGTAGGCGTTTTCGGTCACGACCACCACTTCACGGCCATTGAGGTCCGGCAGGTCTTGGGCGGCAGCGACGACGGGGAAGAAAGCGGCGAGGAAAGCGAGTATGCGCATGCGGGGTCTCCGTGTCGGGGTCACGTCAGCCTACCTCGCGATCAAGTGCGTGCAAGCGGTTCAATTGGCGTCGGGAGAGTTTAGCTGTTGTCCAAAGGTGGGAGAGTCACGGGCGGTCGCATTTTGGGCATATCGGAGGACCGGAACCCTTCGGTTCACAAGGCGTTCCCCTACGCCTCAACCCCTTGTGTAACCACAGACCGGGCAGCCTTCCCGTGGCTTCAGCCGTATTTTGCGGCTTTCACCAAATAGACCATCATAGATCACCATTTGACCCAATGGCGTTTCCCCCGCGCCGGACAAATACTTGATTGCTTCCACAGCCATCATGGACCCAACCACACCCGGCAGCGGACCAATGACACCGGCCTCGGCGCAAGTGGGTGCGAGCCCGTCGGCAGGGGCCTCTGGGAAGATGCACTGGTAACACGGCGCACCTTTGGACGGGTCAAAGAGGCTCAGCTGCCCCTCCCATTGGGTGATCGCCCCAGACAAAAGCGGCACGCCAGTGGCGACGCAGGCACGGTTAACCAAGTATCGTGTGTCGAAATTGTCGGTTCCGTCGAGCACCAGATCGTGATCCGCCACCAGGTCTTGGGCAATCTCGTCCGTGAGACGGCGATTGTAAGGACGCACAACCACGTAGGGGTTCAGATCGTGGAGCGCCTGCTGAGCCGAAAAAACCTTGGGCATGCCCAAACGGTCTTCGTTGTGGACCACCTGCCGGTGCAAGTTAGAGATATCCACCACATCATCGTCGATCACTCCGATGGTGCCCACGCCCGCGGCGGCCAGGTATTGCAGGACAGGCGATCCCAGGCCACCAGCCCCAACCACCAACACGCGCGAGGCTTTCAGTTTGCGTTGCCCCGCCCCGCCAACTTCGCGCAGGATGAGTTGACGCATGTAGCGGTCGAGTTCGTTTTCGGTGAGCGGCGCATTGGGGTCCATGTCGGTCCGCTTGCCCGGTTCCCAATCTGCGGCTCCCGCTTGGTTTTCCGGGCGCACCCGCTTGCGCAGGGCCTTGAGACCGGCGGAATAGAGCAGGATCACACCGACAAGCCCACCGACCACCAGCCATTGCCCCAATGTCCCGCCCAGGACCAAGCGCAACGGTGCGCCTTCGGGCAGGATCACCAGCGCCATGAGAATGCCCACGTAGAGCAGCGCGATGGTGATCCAACGCGCCTGCATCGGGGTTTTCATGATCCAACCGAGCGTCCAGAGCGCCGCTGCTCCACCCAGGAAAAGCAGCATCAGGACACCCCGGTGGACCCAAAACCGCCGTGGTCGCGGTCTGTGGTGCTGAGGTCATTGACCACACGGAAAGCTGCTTGAACAACGGGTGCCATGACCATCTGCGCGATCCGGTCGCCGTGGCGCACGGTGAACGGGTCAGAGCCCGCATTCATGAGGATGACGCCAAGCGGTCCGCGATAGTCGCTGTCGATGGTGGCCGGAGTGTTTGGCAAGGTCAGGCCGTGACGCAGGGCCAAACCTGATCGGGGACGCAATTGGATTTCAAATCCCGGAGGGATGGCCAGACGCAGACCCGTTGGGATCAACGCCCGCCCCATCGGCAGTATGGTGACACCCTCGGCCCTGTCATCCTCAATCAAGTTGGCGCGAATGTCTGCCCCTGCCGCGCCGCTGGTTTCATAGCTCGGCAACGGCAAGCTGCGGTCAGCCGTGTCGGTCCAGGTCACATCCAAGACAGGGAAAACGCTCATCCTGCCACGGCCTCTGCCACGCGGGACGCCAAGCGGGCGGCCACCTCGGATTTCGGCAAGCGCGGCCAAGTCTCCGCCCCCGCATCGGTGATCAGAGTGACGGCATTTTCCGTGCCCCCCATAATCCCGGTTTCGGGCGATACGTCGTTGGCCACGATCCAATCGCAGCCTTTGCGTTCGCGTTTGGCGGTGGCGTGGGCGATCACATCGTCGGTTTCCGCGGCGAAGCCCACCACCAGTCCGGGCCGCCCCGTTCCCATCCGTGACACAGTTTTCAGGATGTCTGGGTTTTCGGTGAAATCCAGCGTCGGCATGTCACCACTGCCGTCCTTTTTCATCTTGGATGTCGCCTCGGACGTCACGCGCCAGTCGGCCACCGCAGCGGCGCAAATGGCGGCATCGGCGGGCAACGACGATTGGACTGCGTCCAGCATTTGCCGAGCGGTTTCCACTTGGGTGATGTCTGCCCCGGTTGGCAGCGGCGCGGTGGCAGGGCCGGTTACGAAACTCACCTTCGCGCCCAAAGCCACCAAAGCTTGAGCGATCGCGCTGCCTTGGGCCCCAGACGAACGATTGGCGATATAGCGAACCGGGTCGATGGGTTCATGGGTCGGCCCCGATGTCACCAGCACATGTCGCCCGGCCATGGGTTTAGGTCCCAGGGAAGCTACGGTGGCCTCAAAAATCGCCTGAGGCTCGGCCATGCGCCCCGGACCGTATTCGCCGCAAGCCATGTCACCTTCATCGGGGCCAACCACGGAAACCCCGTCGCCTTGCAAGACCGCCAAGTTCCGCTTTGTGGCCGGGTGGTCCCACATGCGCACGTTCATGGCAGGTGCCATCATCACCGGTGTGTCGGTGGCCATGAGCAGTGTCGTCGCCAGATCGCCCGCGAATCCCCCCGCCATCTTGGCCATCAGGTCAGCCGTGGCCGGAGCCACCACCACCAGGTCGGATAGCCGACTCAGTTGGATGTGGCCCATTTCGGCTTCGTCAGTCAGATCAAAGAGATCGGTATAGGCCTTCTCCCCCCCGAGCGCAGAGACCGACAATGGTGTCACGAATTCTGAGGCCGCCTTGGTCATGACCGGGGTCACAGCCGCGCCCGCTTTGCGGTAAAGCCGGATGAGTTCCAAGCACTTATACGCCGCAATGCCGCCGCCGATAATGAGCAAGATGCGTTTGCCGGTGAGCAAGAGGTCGCCTCGTGTCTGGGTTAACCTACCCACATGTAAAGGCAGAGTTGCCGAGAACTCAATGCGCTAAACGTAACCCAAGAAAAGTGAGATGGAAAAAACTAAGGGCCGCCCATGGGACGGCCCCGATACTCACACCCTCACACAACTGAACTATACCTGATAAAACCAACTAAAGAGAGTGTTAACCAAGACAATCAGGAATTGCAGTTCCGGTTATCCTTGCTTTTTGAAGGCCGCGCAGGGGTCGTCCCGCGGGGTGGGCGGCGTGACGTAGACGTGGTCGAAACTCCAATCGCGGGTTGCGTTGTAGCCTTCTTCGACCATGCCATAGGCTGAGACAGCCACATCTGGCGCGCGGGCTGCGATGTAGCGGGGCATGGCCCAGTTGTGGTGCGCGTGCCCCCAACCGGCGATAACCACCACCGGTGCGCCGTGTTCTTGTAATGCTTCCAGCGCTGAGCGGGCGAATGAGGCATCACGCAAGCGCTGAGCGCCCACCATTCCGGCCATCATGGACGCGGGCATGGCGTTGCAATGGGCATCGTCTTGGTACGCTTCCCGTTCGGCTTGCTCGTCTTCTGCAAGCGGCTGGTCCAAGCCATATGCGCTGGCCTCATCCCCAAACACAGCAACCGGCCCATCCATCACAGACCGACGCACTTGAGACGGTGGCAATGCCGCCCCCACCCAGGCTGCATCAGGTGCAGCGGTGAAGATCGGGAAATACATGGCAAAGTCAGGCCAGCCCGCCTGTTCCCAGCCAAACGCTTCTTCTAACCGCGCCGCATCCCCTGTTCCCACGGCCAAACCTACTTCGACCTGCGACGGCTGAAGCATCTCAAATACGATGGCCTTGGGTTGGAGTTCTGCCACCAGTTCCGCCTGACGGTCGTGGTGGTTGGGATTGTCGTGCACTTCGCCGAGGATGACGATCTGTGCCTCGGTGTAGGGCACGCCTTGAGCCTGCGGTAACGCGGGGGCGAATAAAGTAACCGCCGCACCCAAGAGCGCGGCGGTCAATGCGAGGGGAGAGCTCGCAGGGAGAGACCCTTTAGAGGAAGTCACGGAGATCGCGGTTTTGCGTTTCCAGTGTCTTGCGCATTTTGGCGAAGGCGGCAGCCTCCAACTGGCGCACACGCTCTTTGGACAGACCCAGTTCGTTGCCCAGCGATTCCAACGTACGGCTGTCTTCGCGGAGCTTACGTTCACGGACGATGAACCGCTCACGCTCGTTGAGGCACTGTAGTGCCGAGATGAGCCAGTCGCGAAGGCGGTCCGTGTCATGGTCCTGTTCAACCAACTCGGACGCCTGTTCACTGGTGTCTTCCAGCGTTTCAATCCACTCACGACCCTCTTCATCTGTGGATTGCGTTGCGTTCAGCGAATAATCTGAGCCGGACAGTCGGCCTTCCATCATCTCCACATCGTGGAGCGGCACACCAACCTCAGTTGCGATCAGTTGGCGAAGCTGGTGATTGTCCAGGTCCTCGCCGCGGGACGCTGCTTCGCGTTCTAGACGGGCCTGCACCCGACGCATATTAAAGAACAGTGACTTCTGAGAAGACGTGGAGCCGGTCCGCACCATCGACCAGTTGCGCATCACGTAGTCTTGGATCGACGCCTTGATCCACCACACCGCGTAGGTGGAAAACCGCACACCGCGGTCTGGATCAAACTTGTCCGCCGCTTTCATGAGGCCGAGCGACGCTTCCTGGATTAGGTCATTCATCGGCGCGCCGTAGCGTTTGAACTTCGCCGCCATGGAGATCGCCAACCGCATGTAAGCTGTAATCAACCGATGCAGGGCCGCCTCATCACGCTCATCGCGCCAGGCGTAGGCCAGCCGCAGTTCGGTCTCTGCATCCAGAAGCTCCGCCTGCATTGCGCGGCGAGACAGGGTTTGATCTGAAAATCCGTCCAGTGCCATTGTCTTTCGCTCTCCTGTTGTTGCAAGGGATACGGGCGATAAGGAAAACCGGATCACCCGCGGGGCGAAAAAAATTCAATGACACGTGTTTTGGTATTGGGCGGGGCGGCATCGGGCAAGTCGGCCTATGCGGAAAGTCTGTTTGAAACCAAAGCACAAGAGCGCGTTTATGTGGCCACGGCCCAGGCATTCGACGACGAAATGCAGGCAAAAATAAATGCGCATCGCGTGCAACGTGGGGACGCCTGGACCACAATTGACGCGCCACATCAGTTGGCGGAGAGGCTATTTGAACTACGCGCATCTCGGCCGGACGCGGCGGTTTTGGTGGATTGTGCCACCATGTGGCTGTCCAATCGGATGCTGGCCGATGCCGATCTTGAGGCCGAATGCACAGAATTGGTGGCAGCCTACCGCGACTTCGAAGGTTACTTGGTTATTGTCAGCAACGAAGTGGGCCAAGGTATCGTCCCCGACAATGCGCTGGCGCGGCGGTTCCGCAATGCGCAAGGGCGGCTGAACCAAATGCTGGCGGCCGAAAGCGACCATGTGATCGCCGTGATAGCCGGCATGCCACTGGCGTTGAAAGGAGAGGTCCTGTGACCACGCTCTACTGGGTGCGCCACGGGCCCACCCATGTGAAATCCATGATCGGTTGGACCGACAAACCGGCGGACCTGAGCGACACAGATCGCATTGCCCGACTGTCGGCGTTCTTGCCAGCGGATGCGCCCATTGTGTCCTCGGACTTGAAGCGGGCGGTGGACACCGCCTCGGCACTGGAAACTCCAACGCGACCGCGACGGGGGCATATTCGGGACCTGCGAGAGATCCATTTCGGTGACTGGGAGGACCAGACCTTTGCCGAGGTTTCGGCCCATTCCCCGGACGCCATCGCCGCCTTTTGGCAAAAGCCGGGGGAAACTTGTGCGCCGGGCGGGGAGAGTTGGAACGATCTTGATGCACGCGTCAGCGCCGCCGCAGATGGTTTGGTGCGCGAAGGCCAAGACCTGATTGTGGTGGCCCACTTCGGCGCGATCCTTACCCAAGTGCAGCGCGCGCGCGGCCAGGGGCCGTTGGAGGTGTTCTCTCAACAGATCGAGCCGCTGTCGGTGTCCGTGCTCACGTGGAACGGTGAAAAATGGTCGGACGGCTTGGTGAACCACTGCCCCTGACACTTGCATTGGAGGGGGCGTTGCCCCCGCGGTCCTGCGGCCCGCTCCCCCAGAGTATTTTGGGAACAATGA
>JBCDFD010000103.1:0-12364 GCA_039178645.1 Pseudomonadota bacterium
CCGTCCGCGGTCTGAAACAAGCTCTGATTTATTCGGCGCCTTTCCCCTACGGTCCGGCAGACAAGTCCGCGCGTATGGACGTGTCGCCGAGGTTTTTCCAAACCTCCATGCTCAACATTGCCCGCCGCGATGCTTTAGACCAAGCCCGCGCTGTGTTGAGCATCGACATAGATGAATTGGTGGTGGGACCTGAGGGGCGCTCGGTCTACGATGCCGCGGTGGCAAATCGGTTGGGCATGGCCACCATCCCCGGACACTGGGTGTATCCGGCACCAAACCATGAGGGCCCTGCGCCGCAGTCTCTGCACACCTACCGCGCCGTTCCCGATGCGAAAACCAATGGCAAATGGTGCATGACCCCACGCGGGCTGATGAGCCGCGGCTTTGGGTGGGCGGTACATAAAATAGGTGGTGTGGTGCAGGTGTTGTTCACGCGGCAGAATGAGTTTCAACTGCTGCATTGCCGATCTTGTTCCACCGGGTGGAAGACCGGGCGCTACACGAACCTACACGACTTGGCCGAAGACCCACAACTGTCGGCTCTCATGTCCCGTCACTTCGGCGACGGGGCGTAACCGTCACCATCAAGCCAGGTTCCGCGCGTAATGTGAGCTTGGCGAATGGGCGCGGCGCAACCTGAGTGGGCCGAAGCGACCAATCGCGACAAATCAAAGACACCAGCAAAATTGTTTCTGCCATGGCCAATCCTGCCCCCGGACAGGACCGCTCCCCGAGCCCAAAGGGTAAGTAGGCGTCACGGCGCGCCTGGGTGTGATCGGCATCGCGCCACCTGCTGGGGCGAAACGCGTCAGGGTCCGTCCAATGGTCCACATGGCGATGCAAGTGCCACGGTGAGATTACAACTTGCGCACCGACAGGCAGGCGTCTTTGGCGAAAGGTCTCGGGTTTTGTCGTTTCCCGCAACAGCATCGGCAGCGCGGGGTACAGGCGAAGCGTCTCGCGCACCGCATCTCTTGATCGTTCAAGTCGGGGCAACATGGACCGGTCCACGGTCCCACTCCCCAGAACATCGGCCGCCTCTTCGGCAATGGCGGCCTGATCCACCGGGTTCAATGCAAGCAGATAAAGCGCCCAGGCCAAAGTTGCGGCTGAGGTTTCGTGGCCCGCCAGTAGGAATGTGGTCACTTGATCCACCAGTGACACCTTGGACAATGGCGCGCCAGACTCTGGGTCCTTGGCATTAAAAAGGCGGGTCACCAACCCGCTGGGGTTCTTCCCTTTCACCCAAGCCAGTCGGTGCCGCGCGACCCAGCGGGCCACCGTCTTGCGCAGCTCGCGCGCTGCGGCCTCCGCAGCCCAACTTCCCAGCGGCCATCGCCCCTGCAAGCTTGGGAAAATCGCACCCAAAGACACCAAGGGTGCGCTCGCCTGATAGGTGTCAAAAACATCCATTATCCGGGTGATTTCTTGGTCGGTGATTGGACGACCAAACAGCAAACGCACCATGACATCCGCCGTCACATGCCGCGCGAACGGCTCAAGCGACACAGGGTCCCGCACATGCGGGCGTGCCTCTAACCGTGCCAGAGCGGCCTGCCCAGCCCACAAAATGTGCGGCATCGCCCGATGGGGGTCGAGTTCCAACGTGCGCCGAACCGTTCGGGCCTGCGTCGACCAATCCTCGCTGTTGGCCAGAAACACCCCCTTGCCCAGCAGCGGTTGCAACGCGGCAATGAGATGGGGCGACTTGGGAAAGTCGCGCGGTCGTTCAACTAAGACCGTGCGCACAAGTTTAGGATCGTTGACCACCACAGACCGAAAGAAGGGCACCCGAAAGTCGGCCATCTTTGCGCGGTATAGCCGGTCTGACTGTGCCGAAAGGATATCCTTGCGCAACAGATGCAGGAACCGCAGGGCGCCGATGCGTCCAGGGCGTGGCCTTGGCTTCGGTGGAATGGTCACTGTTCAACTGCCGATGGCAAAACGGATCCGGTTATGCGGGCGGGTGACGATGGGCGCGCCGCCAAAGCGGACAGGTGCTTCGGCCCGGCCAAAGTGAGATAGGGATCAAAGTGCGCCGGAATATCGAAAGCGTGAAGGTACTGCAAATGCCGCCGGAAGAAACGCCAGGACATTGCTCGACGCCGGTCTGGAGATAGGCTTTTGCGGAAAGCTGCTGAGATCATCGTCATACTTCCCGCGGGCCCTGCCCCTGACACCGCCACCGGGTCACAGAGCGCGAAACAGCACGGATCACCGGGGGCGGTCACATCCACCCAAGTGAGCCGTTGATCCATAGCCAGCTGGTGTAAGTCCGAACGCAATTGGGTGGCCTTTGGCAAGAGGCTGAGCATGGGAACCACCTGCCCCAGCGTGAGCAATGAAACGGGGCGACCTTCGCCCAAGCTGCGGCGCGCTTTCGCAAGAACGCTGATCGCCACGCAGGCACCAGAAGAATGGCCCACAACCATAACCTCATCCCAGGTGTCTCGGGTCAAAGAAGCCGCAACCGTATCGGAAAATGACGCCAAGCGAGTGGCCAACGGTGCCGGGTAGGCCCCTTCATCGCGCGCCCAAAACACATAATCCGACAACAGATATCGAGCGTAAGCAACTTGGTCCAACTGCCGAAAAGCACTGCCTTGGAGGATCAAAAGGACAGCGGTGACCGTCAGCGCCAGATACCAAACAAGCATAGCCCAGGCTGCCGCCACCGCGAGGCTCACGACACTCCACCAGGCCAAATACACAGCATAGGGATAGAGGCTCACCCAAACGGGCCCGCGTCGCAGCCGGAACATGGCGCTGAGCGCTCCACTGTGCACATAAAGCCAAGCCGTCTTGAGCGCGCCGCGAGCCAAACTCAGACCACTGGGCTCCAGAGACCCATGGACAAGATCAGACCACCCAAGCACTTGAACTGTGGTTTCACAGCCCTCCGCGCCGTCAGACCAATTCAGTATCCAAGCATTCGGTATGTCTGAGCCGGACAAAGTCAGGTCGTAACCGCTGATCTCCGCTTGTTTTGGCCCTTCACGGCGCATGATCTCCCGATACCGTCGCGCAGGTTGTGGATCGAAACCTGGTATGAACAGGCACAGGCGGCGGCGCACTGGGGCAAATTCCAATTGATCCATAACCGGATGTTAGGGCGGCGGCGGCACGGCGCGCAAGGCACTCTGCTATTGGATCAGCCCAACAGGGCCAATCCAGGAAACTGCTCCAGCAACCACCAAGAGAACGTGGTGAAGGCACCCGTGAGCAACGCCAAGCCCACCAGCAACAACAATGCTCCCATGGACCGTTCGATGGTTTTCATGTGCCGTTTGAGCTTGTTCATCACGCCCATGGATCGTTCCATGAACACAGCAACCAGCAAAAACGGTACGCCCAGCCCCAGTGCGTAAACTGCCAACAACGTGGTGCCCCGTGTGATCGACGCCTCCGACGCAGCTAAAGAGAGGATTGCGCCCAGTTGCGGGCCGATGCAGTGCGTCCAACCAAACGCAAACGCAAGCCCGAGCACATAAGCCCCCAGAGCCGATCCCCCACGATCACCTGCGTCCAGTCGCGCCTCTTGGTCGAGGATCGGGATGCGGAACACCCCGAGGAAGTGGAGCCCAAAGACAATCACCACCACGCCTGCTATGCGTGCGAATAGGATCTGGTTTTGCAGGAAAAATGCGCCAAATGCGGACGCTGTGAAACCCAAGAACAGAAAAACAGTGGAAAGCCCAAGGACGAAGAACGATGCGCTCAAGACAGCCTTGCCGCGGGCGGTGTCCTGTTCGGACAGATCGCTCACCGAAACGCCGCTCATGTAAGCCAGGTAAGGCGGCACAATGGGTAAAACGCAGGGCGACAGGAAAGACAGCATCCCCGCCAGAAGCGCCACAAACATGGCAGGCGCGAGACCTGCATCGATGATTTCAATTCCGAACATGGAAGTCACTTACGTCGAATTGCCGCTCAGGTCAGGTCCACCGGTCGTCACATTCCCGTGGCGGATCATGTCAAAACGCCCTAGTTTTGGACCATGCCCGACTATCCTGACGCCGACTTAACCATTGATGCCTTGGGACTTTTGTGTCCCCTTCCCGTTCTGCGCACGCGCAAACGGATGGAAGGGCTGGCATCTGGCGAGGTTGTTCACCTGATGGCTGATGACCCCGCTGCGGTTATTGATGTGCCGCATTTTTGCACAGAGGCGGGCCATGGTCTGCTGCACACCGGCGAAAGCGACGCCGGGATGCTGTTCGTGATCCGCAAGGGCGGTTGAGACGGCGGGCTATTCGCCCACCGACCACCATCCGCGCCGCTTGGGCTTAGGGGGCTCTTCCGGTTTCGGCGGCTCAACGTGCACAGCTTCGGCCATTACTGGTTCCGGTTCAGGTTCTGCGACCACCTCAGGCAAAGGCTCCGGTTCGGTTTCTGCAACTGTTTCATCAGCCGCAGTCTCCTCAGGTTCCGCGTCTGCAACGGCCTCTGGTTCTGGATCAGCAACGACCTCGGGCTGTTCTCCATCAGCAGGCACCACTGCCTCAGAAACCGGTTCGCCCTCAACAGCCACTTCGGGGTCTTCGGCTGGAAGTATTTCTGATACTGCTTCTTGTGCTGATTCCGCAGTTGCGTCTGTACCCTCCGAGACTGGTGCCTCAGCTGTGACCACATTGCTATCGACGTCGGTCGAGCCGGACTCATCCGTGTCTGAAGTTGTCTCATCCGACCCTGTCTCGGCGCTATCCGTGGACGCAGCCCCATCGCCGTTAGGATTGCCGCCCTTACGGCGACGGCGACGACGGCGGCGTTTTTTCGGCTGGGTCTCAACTTCGGAGGTGGACTCTTGAGGTGTCTCAGCTTCCTGAGCCTCTTCCGCCTCGGCTTCTGGTTCCTCCACGACCTCGGCCATATCAGAAGTGTCGACCGAAATCACAGGGGCTGCCGGTATTGTGCGCGTGGCGGTTTTGAACCTCTCCACGGTGTAATCCGGGCTCACAAGGCTGGGATCAGCCTCCAACCGCACCGAGAGCCCATAACGCGCTTCGATTTGCGCGATGTGGCTGCGTTTGTGGTTCATTAGGTAGTTGGCGATGCCGATGGGCGCTTTGACCAAAACCTCGCGGGACCGGCGACGAACGCCTTCTTCCTCGAGAGCCCTTAGGATGGACAAAGCCATGCTGTCGTCTGAGCGGATCAATCCAGTGCCGTGGCAATGGGGGCATGGCTGCGTGGTGGCCTCGATCATGCCAGGGCGCAGGCGCTGGCGCGACAATTCAAACAGACCAAAGCCCGAGATGCGACCCACTTGGATCCGCGCACGGTCGTTCTTTAGACGGTCTTTGAACCGCTTTTCGACCGCGGAGTTGTTTTTGCGTTCCTCCATGTCGATGAAATCGATCACGATCAGACCGGCCAAATCACGCAGACGCAATTGGCGGGCGATTTCATCAGCAGCTTCCAGATTGGTGGCCACGGCGGTCTGTTCGATGGACCCTTCCTTGGTGGCCTTGCCAGAGTTCACGTCGATGGCCACCAGCGCCTCGGTCACGCCAATGACGATGTATCCGCCGGATTTGAGCTTCACCACCGGATTGAACATGGCGTCCAAGTAGCCTTCCACCTGGTGGCGCGCGAAAAGCGGCAGTGGATCGGTGTACTGCTTCACGTTCTTGGCGTGCGACGGCATGATCATTTTCATGAAGTCCTTGGCGGTGCGATAGCCTGCATCGCCTTCCACGAACACTTCGTCGATCTCGCGGTTATACAGATCGCGGATGGACCGTTTGATCAGGTCACCCTCTTCGTAAATCTTCGCGGGCGCATAGGATTTCAGCGCCAATTGCCGGATCTGTTCCCAGAGCCTTTGCAAGTACTCGTAATCGCGCTTGATTTCCGACTTGGTGCGTTTTGCGCCAGCGGTCCGAATGATCAGACCCGCGCCCTCGGGCACGTCCATTTCGGTGGCGATTTCCTTGAGCTTTTTGCGGTCGGTCGCGTTGGTGATTTTCCGGCTGATCCCGCCGCCCCGGGCGGTGTTCGGCATGAGCACACAGTAGCGACCGGCGAGGCTGAGGTAAGTGGTGAGCGCCGCACCTTTGTTACCCCGTTCCTCTTTGACCACCTGCACCAGCATGATCTGGCGCACTTTAATGACTTCTTGGATCTTGTAGCGGCGTGGACGAGGTTTGCGCGGCTGGCGAACCTCTTGGACCTCTTCCTCGGTATCATCCGCACCGACATCTTCGATGGTGTCGTCCTGCTCAGCTTCTTCGACGGGGTTTTCAATCTCCGGAGCTTCGTCTTCGCCGTCTTCTGACGTATCCGCCTCGGCCACCTCTTCCGTCTCAGCGGCCGGTTCAGATGCGGCCTCGGCGACGGGCTCTGCGGCTGTGGCGTCTTCGGAAACAGCCTCTTCAGCGACTGCTTCTTCAGAAGGTTCGCTGTCACCAGTGGCTGGTGCGGTTTCCAAAACCGTGCTTTCGTCGGTGTCCTCGGATGATGCGGTCTCTTTGGTTTCAGAGGTCACGTCACTCTCGGACGTGTCGCCATTTTCCCGTTCACCTTCTGGATCAGGGTCGTCGTAGGTGATGTGATCGCTTGGACCGGACGCCGGGATTACCTTGGGGCCGCCGTCGTCGGAGTCGTTGGCATAAGGGGTCTCCACCGCCTCTGGGGCGACATCGTCAACTGGTTCGGGCTGAACTGTCTCGGCGGCATCAACGCTTGCGTCTGGTTCCGACACGGCCTCAGGGGTGTCTTCAACTTGAGCTGGCTCAGTAGTCTCTACCGAGGCGTCGGCACTTGGTTCCGAGGTTTCAGTGGCACCTTCGCTCTCTGACGCGTCAGTCCCAGTCTCGGTTTTCAAAGAGACAACAGTGTCTTCGATTGGGGTGAATAGCGGATCATCGGTTGGGTCGAAATCAACCACATCCATGCCGGGAATCGTCTTTTCGTCGCTGTCCGCAACGGGTGCCGTTGGCGTTTCACTGCTTTCAGGCGCAGCGACAGCCGCTTCGGTCGGCTTGTTTTCCGATTTGGAAGACCGCGAGCGGCGCGAACGGTTTCGGGATGACGAGCCCGATTTGGATGATGAGCTTCCGCCACCATCGCTGTCGTCATCATCCCGTAACGACGCGGCGTAGGCACGTTCTTCGGCCAGCAGGGCCTCGCGATCTGCCACAGGGATTTGATAGTAGTCCGGGTGAATTTCGGAAAACGCCAAGAACCCATGGCGATTTCCACCATAATCCACGAATGCGGCTTGGAGCGAAGGCTCAACCCGCGTGACTTTTGCTAGATAGATGTTCCCAGCAAGCTGGCGTTTGTTTTCAGATTCAAAATCAAACTCTTCGACTTTGTTTCCATCCACCACGACAACCCGAGTTTCCTCGGGGTGCGTGGCGTCTATGAGCATTTTCTTTGCCATTGTGACCTGATGCGTCGATGGCACGTGATTTGGGTCCGCGTTGCGACCGTCCATGCAATCGGCGACTGATAGGAGCGACTGGTCGAGCATCGACATCAGGCTGGAGGTCCTGCAGCGCGTGCGCCGCCCCCGTCGTCAGCCTGGTCGCAGATATGTCCCGTTCCATCGCGTTTCGTCCTTAGCCCGACGTATCGGACCGGTTTGGCCCCGCGGATATGGTATCGGCTAGGGCGGTGTCCTCCCCTTGGGGAGGCGTTTTCGACTGTCAGGGCGAACGATCCAGTTTTCGGGACCAGCTCGGACAGGGAAATCTCAATTCGGGCTTAGCCCGCTCTTTCACATAAACTGCACAATCGTGAATTTACAATGGCTATCACACATGTCCGGCGTACTTTATCCCGCACCTTGGTGGGGTAGCACAGGGAACAGGCACCGAGGCTGTCCGCGCTAATCAAGATAATCGGCACGCTGCAAAGCGTATTTGGCCATTTTCTCATTCAGTGTCCGCCGTGGGAGGCACAGTTCTTCCATCACACGGGCGATGGACCCGCGATGTTTGCGCATGGTGTTGTCAATTAGCATCCGCTCAAACGCCTCGACGTATTCCTTGAGCGGTTTTCCCTCGTCGATCATGGCTGGGCTGTTGATCACTTCATTGTCGGCCATCAAGAGCGACGTGAGTGTCCCGTTTTCCTTACGCGTTTGCAGAACGGCACGGTCGGCCATGTTGGACAGTTGGCGGATATTGCCAGGCCAAGGCGCCTTCATCAGTTGCGCGGCGTCCTGGGCGGACAAGGTCGGTGGTTGGCAGCCATACTCTTCCCCAGCACGACGCATCATTTCCACGAACAGCTTTAGGATGTCGTCTCCCCTTGCGCGCAATGGCGGCAGGACCAGGCGATGTTGGGAAATGCGGTGGAACAAAACCGGCGAAAGGACCGCTTCGCATCCCTTGTTGACGTCCTGAGCGTTGCAAACGGAGATAATCCGCGGCGCGCCAGGAACATCGCTATTCAGCCAAGCCACCATTTGCGCTTGGGCATCGTTCGAAAGCGTCTCGACGTCCTCGATGATCAAAGTCCCGCCTGCGGCTTTGTCCAGCATACCAGTTTCGGGTGCGTCTGGTGTGCCGAACAACGACTCAACATGTTTGTCGGTGGGGATGAGACCCAGGAAGTGGTGCATCGTCTGGTGTTGAGAATGCGGACCGACGGCGTGTAACGCACGGGCGACCAGCGTCTTTCCGGTTCCGGTTTCCCCTTGGATCAACACCGGCAGGGGAGATTGGCCAATATCGAGGATATCCTCGCGCAACTGCGCAATCTCTGGCGAGCTTCCGGCAAGGCGTCCCACAAGGCTCGGGCCGTCGGATAGTTCATCGCGCAGTGCCCGGTTTTCCAAAGAGGTTCTGCGCGCCTCAATGGCTTTGCGGACCAGGTCGCTCAAACGATCCGGGTCGAAGGGCTTTTCCATGAAATCCCAGGCCCCGATCTGCATGGCCTCCACCGCCATGGGCACATCGCCGTGTCCGGTTATCAGGATCACAGGAATGCCGCTGTCTTCGTGCATCAGCTTCTTTAGGAAAGTGATCCCATCGATCCCCGGCATCCGAATGTCACTGACAACCACCGTGGGCGTGTCCGTTCGAAGTACCTTCAAGGCGTCCACAGCACTGGCATAGGTGACAGTTTCAAACCCCGAAAGCGTCAACCATTGGCTGATGCTTTGGCGCATATCGGCCTCGTCATCCACGATTGCCACACGAATTGTCGTCTTTGCCATCTGCTCAACCCATAACGGAAGGTTCGCGGGGTAGAGCCCCGTCGGTCACATGCCCTGCATCGTCCACGGGCGGAAGGTCCAGAGTGAAAATGGCCCCGCCACGCTCACGATTGCGCGCGGTGAGCCGTCCCCCGTAGGATTTTATGATGCCGCTGGATATGGCAAGTCCGAGTCCGAGGCCATCGCCCGCAGCCTTTGTTGTGTAAAACGGCTCAAACAGAGCTTCCATGTCGGCGATACCGTGGCCATTGTCCGCCACCGTCAGCCGCGCGCCACCATCGGGCACGTGCGCGAGGTGGACATGAACCGTCGGGTGATCTTGGTCGACGGTCGCATCAATGGCATTGCGCAACAGGTTCACGATCACTTGTTCCACTCGGATCGCGACCGCCAGCACCGGCAAAGGGTCCGACGGCACCGTATGGGTGAAGTTCACCGCAGAACGCTCGATGTCCTTGGCCATCATCTCAATCACCGTGTTCAAGCACTGCACCAAATCAACTTTGGATAATCCGTCTTCTTCCCTGCGCGCGTGCGCTTTCAGCTGCCGCGCGATTTTCCCCATGCGATCAATTAACTCATTCATCCGATCAAAGGACTGTAAAGCGTCGTTTTGCCGATCACGCATCATCAGCAACCTTGCGCCTGCCAGGTAGGTTTTCATGGCCGCCAGCGGTTGGTTCAATTCGTGGCTAACCGCGGTCGCCATTTCGCCCAAGGCCGCCATCTTGGAAGACTGTGCCAAGGATTGCTCCGCCTCTTGGAGTTCCCGTTCGGCGCGCTCCCTTTCGGCAATTTCCGCTTGCAAGCGGGAGTTCAAAGATCGCAGGCGGTCGGACTCGCGGGCCAGATTGGCTGAACGGCGATCCGCCTTCCGCGATATCGCCATGAACAGGACCGCCAAAACCACGGCAAAAATCGTGACTTCCGCGGCCAAGACCACATTCACCCGCGCGCGCGCGTCATCGACCGTGGTGAAGGACACCAGACGCCAGTCTTCGAAAAACGGGTCCGAGGTCATTTCGATGACATTTTCGCCTTGCTCCACGGCACGGGCTGCCGCGTCGGACAGTGGCATACGAATGCCCAGCCGCTGCGGTGGTTCGGCCAGGGCACCACTTTGCACCCGTTGCAACGTGAGCCCGTTCCAGCGGGGCTCTGTCGCGATCATCACGGTTCCATCGCGGTCAATAAGCGCCAGAGCACTGTCCAGGTTGGACCATTTCCGAAAGATCCTCGCCAAGTTCACCTGCACGGCCACCGCGCCCACTGGATCATTCTCGTAGGTGACACGACGGCTAAAATAGAATTCCGCCTCGTCATGGGCGCTTTGTTGCGCCGAATACATGGTCTGGTTGGACCGCATGGCGACGATCACGTAAGGCGCGTTGCGCCGTTGTTCGCCAAGGTCCTGTGGGTCGGTGGAGGCCATAATTTGCCCTTGGCTATCCACCAACAACAGACGCTCGGCTGACATTTCTTCGCGAAACTCGATCAGACGTTGGGACGACTGCGAATGGTCGTCGTATTTGAGCGCTTGCCCCAAAAGAGGATCCCGCGACAGCAAGTGCGGCACCACTTTGAGCTGGCGCATCTCGCTTTCCAGATCACCGGTGTAGATAGCCAGGCGTGTGGCCTCTTCGGCGCGGGTGGTTTCGAGAAAACGGTTGAGCAGAATGCGGTCAGTGGCCCACACGATCAATCCAGCCAATAGGATCAGCGCAACAACCGCCAAACGGACTGTCCACGGAATGGTGGACTTAGCGCGGGGCGCGTTGATCAAATCGGGTCGATACATGGGGTGAGCCTAGTCCCCCTACGTCAGCCCAGCAAGACGCCGTGGCCGCATCAAACGGTCATAAGTGCTTCGGCCAAACCGGCAAACATCCGTTGTCCGTCTGTGCCACCGTGCAGCTCATCGACGGCGCGTTCGGGATGGGGCATCAGACCCAGAACTCGCCGGTTGGCCGACAACACCCCAGCCACATCGCCGTCAGACCCATTTGGATTGTCCATGTAGCGGAAGGCCACACGGCCCTCATCTTCTAGCCGGTCCAGAAGGTCGCCAGGGGCGCAGTAATTTCCATCATGGTGGGCAACCGGGAATTGCACGGTTTCGTCTTGTCCATAACTCGAAGTGAAGAGGCTATCCGTTGATCCCACTTTGAGACCCACCGTTTTGCACACAAACTTGATCCCGGCGTTGCGGATCAGCGCGCCTGGCAGAAGCCCCGTTTCGGTCAGAACCTGAAATCCGTTGCAGACCCCCAAAACTGGACCGCCCGCTTCGGCAAAGTCTACAATTGCCCGCGCAATGGGGGAATTGGCAGCAATGGCTCCACAGCGCAGATAATCGCCGTAAGAAAAACCGCCCGGAACTCCGACGATATCGATCCCATCGGGCAGGCTGCTTTCCCCGTGCCACACCATTGTGGTGTCGGCTCCGGTCACTTCCCGGAAAGCCACCGCCATATCGCGGTCGCAGTTGGAGCCTGGGAATACGATAACCGCTGCGCGCATCACACCAAGTCGATCCGGTACTGTTCAATCACAGTATTGGCCAACAGCTTTTCACACATCTCTCTGGTGGTGTGTTTGGCCCGTTCGGGATCCGTTTCCTGCAGATCAAACTCAATGACTTTGCCCTGCCGCACACCGCTCACCCCATCAAACCCGAGGTTTCCAAGGGCGGACCGCACGGCCTCTCCTTCGGGATCAAAAACACCGTCCCGCAGCATTACTTCCACGCGCACTTTCATCGCTGGCCTCAGTTTATCAGGGTGGGCTTCATATGTGTGGTGTTGGTGGGCAGAACCCCCAACCGACGAGCCACCTCGGTGTAGGCATCGGTAAGGTTGCCCAGGTCGTGGCGAAACACGTCCTTGTCGAGCTTCTGCCCCGTTTTCATGTCCCACAGGCGGCAACTGTCCGGGCTGATCTCATCGGCCACGATCAAACGCTGGAACTCGCCATCCCAAACGCGGCCGATTTCGATTTTGAAATCAATCAAGCGAATGCCAACCCCATGCATGACGCCTGACATGAAATCGTTCACCCGCAGACCCAAAGCCACCATGTCGTCCAGATCCTGCTGCGACGCCCATCCGAAGGCGATGATATGCTCAACGGTGACCAGCGGATCGCCCAGGCTATCGTCTTTGTAGCAAAACTCCACAATAGGACGCGGCAGCGGCG
>JBCDFD010000104.1:0-11879 GCA_039178645.1 Pseudomonadota bacterium
CCGCGCTGGTTCCGGTGATGTTGATCCAAGTGAGCGGTGGCGCACGGGCGCTGGAAACTCTGACCGAAGGAGCCGTGCCCTACGCATTGGGCGTCACTATCGCCTCGCTGATGGTGGGTGCCATTGTGCTTTGGGCTGGGTTCAAAGGGACCGCGTGGACCGACCTGTTTTTGGGTGTGTTCTTCGCCGCGATCATGATTTTCACCGCGCTCTATGTTCTGGACTTGGTCGGTGGCCTCGCGCTGTTTGCCAAGGTGGCTGAAATTCAGCCCGAACTCGTCACCAACCCCGGCAAGCCCGAACGTATGTTGGAAGTGTTCCTGGGTCTTGGGTTCGGCGCATGGGTGCTGCCGCACATGTGGCAGAAATTCTACTCGGCCAAAGACGCTGAGACCTTGGGCAAAGTGGCCGTCGCAACGCCGTTCTGGAATTCCTGGATGATGGCGATCATTCCACTGATTATCGGCCTGGCCGCCGTGATCCCAGGCGTGGCCCCCGGTGTGACCCGCGAAAGCTCTGACACGATCCTGCCGCAGATTTTCGCCGCCCATGCACCTGTTCTTGCCGCCTTTGTGGTCGCGGGCATCCTCGCCGCCGCCATTTCCACCATCAACAGCCAGCTTCTGTCCTCCGCCTCGCTCGTGGCCGAAGACATCTGGGGCATGGTCCGCGGTGGCAAGGTGAGCGACCGTGAAAGCACTCGGGTCACCCGCATTGTGGTCGCTGGTCTGACCTTGCTGGTGTTCGTTCTGGCGCTGACACCAGGCGGTGCGGGTCACCTGGTTCCGGTCGCTGCGCTTGGCTTCGGTTTGGGTTTACAACTCGTGCCGCAAGCTCTGGGCATTCTCTACTTCAAACGCATCACCGAATCTGGCGCCTTCGCGGGTCTCATCGCCGGTGTGGCAACGCTATTGGTGGTGAAGTTCGGCGGTCTGTCCATTGGCTTCGGTGCAGGGACAACCGGCTTGGCGGTCAATGTCATCGTCACTGTCTTGGTGAGTGCTGTCACCCGTCCGGTCTCGGACGCTTCCATCGCCAACTACCACGGAATGTTCGCCCGCTACATGGGGGCCACGCCCGCTGCAACTCAGGCCGCGCCCGCGATGGACGTGCCCGCAACCGCAAAGGCCGTGTGATGAAACCGACCGTAAACGCCGCCGTCGTCCAGGACAGCTCCGTCCCCTTCGACGCCACCGCCACCGCAGACAAAGCGTGCCGCCTCATTCGTGAGGCGGGCGCAAACGGGGCCGAGATTTTGGTCTTCCCGGAAGCCTTCCTGGGCACCTATCCCAAGGGTCTGAACTTTGATGTGTCGGTGGGCAACCGCCAGCCCCTGGGTCGCGAAGACTTCCGCCGCTACTATGACGGCGCGGTCACCCTGGATGGTCCAGAACTGGCCGCGATCACCGAAGCGGCACGGGAGTCGGGCACCTTTGTGGTCATGGGGATCATCGAACAGGGCGGCGGCACGCTTTATTGTACAGTCGTCTACATCGACCCACGGTCCGGGTTGGTTGGGAAGCACCGCAAGCTGCAACCCACCGGAGCCGAGCGTTTGATCTGGGGCTTCGGCGATGGCTCAACCCTGGGCGCGGTGGAAAGCGAACTGGGCACCATCGGATCGGTGATCTGCTGGGAAAACTACATGCCTGCGTTGCGCATGGCTATGTATGCCCAGGGGGTGGAGATTTACTGCGCCCCCACCGCAGACGACCGCGACACCTTCATGGCTACCATGCGCCACATCGCGATGGAGGGGCGGTGCTATGTGCTAAGCTCCTGCCAATACATCACCCTGGGTGAATACGGCCCGGACTACCGCAGCCAGTTGGGTGACAAACCGGATAATGTGCTCATGCGCGGTGGGTCAATGATCGTCGGACCCTTGGGGGAGATCATCGCGGGACCTGTCTTCAATGAGGCAACCATCCTCTATGCCGAGCTTGATCGGATGACCCTGACCCGCAGCAAGTTGGATTTCGATCCGGTGGGGCATTACGCGCGACCCGATGTCTTCTCGCTGCATGTGGATGATCAAGCCAAGCGCCCTGTGGTTTTCGGCGCAGGCAAACCCGCCGCGGCCAGCGTTCCATCCCAGCCGGTTTCGACCGGAGTTGCTGAGTAAGGAACGTCGCGTGCGACGCCTTTGAAAATGCCACTTGGCGAACTGTGACCGCGGCGTGGGAACGCCGCGGTCTGCCATTTGTGCAAGGCAATTATCCAAGCGCGCCTTCCTAATCGCGACGACCACAGTTTTAGGCTACCGCGAGAGACCATTGCGCCAGCGGTGCTTAGCCCAACATGTCTGCAAACAGTCCGATGAAAGGCGGGTGACCGCCGACATATACAAAAGTGCCCAGCAACCGCTTGTGAGCCAAGGGGGATTGCTTGATCATCGTCTCTGCAGGCGGATTGCGTTCGCATCAAAAACAGGGACTTCGATGTCGGTGGTTCAGAAAAACCTCAGGGCGGGCACGTCAGACGACAGATTGCAGACAGTCCGCAGTTGCCATTTGTTTTCAGGGGCCGACGGGGACAGCCTGGTGCCCTTGGCGGCGGCCAGCTACCTGGAACGGTTTTCCTCCGGCGGTCACATCTTTGCTGCCCAAGACGAGGCGGATGGGTTGCGCATTGTCCTGTCCGGTCAGGTCCGGATCTGGATCGACAACAGCGAAGGCCGCGAACTGACACTGGCGCTTTTGGGCGACGGCGACCCGTTCGGCGAAATTGCCTTGCTCGACGGACTGCCCCGGACGGCAAATGCCACCTGCCTCGAAGAAACAAGCTGCCTGTTTTTGCCCGCGCATGCGATGCAGGTCGCGCTTGCCAACGATGCGGCTTTGGCGCGTCACCTTGTGTTATCCTTGTGCGAAATGCTGCGGCAGAACATTGGAACGATCAATGGTTTTGCCTTTGCAGGGTTGGTGACGCGGCTTGCCCTGAAACTGCAAGAATTGGCGGTGGATCACGCTGAAATCGACGGACAGACCGCGCGGTTCACTCGGCGGTTTTCCCAGACGGATTTGGCGCATTTGCTTGGGGTGACACGGGAAGCGGTGAACAAACGCCTCAAGGTGCTCGAACATGACGGGCTGATCGTTCAGGATGGCGGGCGGCTGGTGATACCGGACATGTCTGCTTTGGCCGCCCGCACCACTGCGCTTTGACGCCTAAGGGACCTGCGCCCCGGTTTGGTGCGAACTTCAGCCGGGTAACTGCGTCTCAAGATACTTAACTTGATTGATTGTTTCTAAATCGTCGTGTGATCACGTTCACTGACAGTCACCGTTTCCCCTGCCAAGGTCATATCCAGCGCACGAACAGCGCAGCGACCTGTCAAAGCCACCAAGGAGACGTACCATGACCTCAACATTGATTTACCGCGGCGCAACCTACGTCCCAACCGCAGCCAAGACCAAACGCACGCCCCAGGACCTCATCTACCGCGGTGTGGCCCATGATGGCATGGCCAGCGCCGCCACGCAGCGCACCTCATCGGCGCAGATGAGCTACCGCGGCGTGTCGTATATTTTGCAAGCGGACGGTCGCGTGATCCTGGGCGCAGGTTCAGCCGGATTCGCCGGGTTTGGTGCCGCGATACCTGCGGAGTGATCCGAGAAGGCTTGTAAGAGCCTTGCATTTCTCTGGCGAGCGGTTGGCCCCTGTCCGCTCGCTGAGGTCCATACCACAGGGCCGATCAGGCGCTTTCTCCAATCGCTTCTCGCCAGTGCCGTCGGCAGAGCGACACGTAGCGTTCGTTGCCGCCCACTTGGACCTGAGCGCCGTCTTGTAGCGCGTTGCCCTCAACATCCATTCGAACCACCATCGTGGCCTTTTTCCCGCACCAGCAGATTGTGCGAACCTCCCGCATTTCGTCGGCCAGGGCCAGCAGCCGCGCCGATCCGGGGAACAATTCACCGCGGAAGTCCACCCGCAGCCCGTAGCACATGACCGGCACGCCCAGATCGTCCACCGCGCGGGCCAGTTGCCAGACCTGCTCGGGCGTCAGAAACTGCGCCTCGTCGATGAACACGCAACTGCATGGGCCTGTGGCCAAACGGTCTTCGATGGCTTGGAACAGGTCGCGGTCCACCCCGAAGGTGTCTGCGGGTTCTGAAATGCCAATGCGTGACCCAATCCGACCTTCGCCCGCGCGGTCATCGAAACTGGCGATCAGGCGGTAGGTGTCCATCCCCCGTTCGCGGTAGTTGTAGTCCGCTTGCAAAAGCGCCGTCGATTTGCCCGCGTTCATGGTCGAGTAATGGAAGTAGAGCTTGGCCATGGGGTCCCATACCGTCCCCGCTCTGGCGCGCGCAAGCCGTGGGCCGCCCCAAAGGGAAAGGGGTTCGCCGCGCCGACGAACCCCACCCACCTGGTCCAAAGAAAGACCGCACTCGCTACGCATCAACCGAAGTTGATGGAAAGAGATTAGGCGTGCAGTCTTGCGCAGGTGTTAAGTCACGGTGCCGGAACGCTGAGGCTTGGATGTGTTTTCTCAACCCTCTGGAAAGCCTGATTGACTCGCCACCGTTAACCAATTGACTTTGAACAGGAATGCTGAACTTCGGCTCCTGCCCATACGCAGACCACGACAGAAAATTGCGCAACTCCAGGTTGATATGCAAGTTGCATAGTGACCGTTCGACGCACGGGGTGCTGCGGTTTCCGTCCAATTGGAACGTTCAACTCTCACGCTCAATTGTACCGAACCCCCGACTCAGCAGCCAAGCGCGTCAACATTTCCCGAAACCCCAGCGTCATGTCGGGCGGTTTACAGTCTCTGTCGCAAACGGACCCGTAACGCTGACGTCGCCCTGCAATGGTCGGACAAAACGGCCTGCACAACACAGACGGGGAGGGACCATGAAGTCTCAGTATCGTGTGGTGGTGATCGGAGGCGGCGTGGTCGGCGCGTCGGTGCTCTATCACTTGGCGAAGTTCGGTTGGACCGATGTGGCGCTCTTGGAACGGTCGATCCTCACCGCTGGATCATCCTGGCACGCCGCTGGTGGTGTTCATGCGCTGAACGCCGACCCCAACATCGCCGCTTTGCAGGCCTACACCATCGACTTGCTGGGTGAGATCGAAAAGGAAAGCGGGCAAAACATCGGCATGCACATGACCGGTGGTGTCACTCTGGCCTCAACGCCCGACCGTTGGGATTGGTTGCAGAACAATTACCGAGTTCTGCAATCCATGGGGATTGACGATGTGCGATTGATGACGCCGGATGAAGCCCGCGAGGCGGTGCCGATCATGGCCACCGATGACCTCTACGGGGCCATGTGGGCGGATCGTGAGGGATATGTGGACACCACCGGCACGGTACACGCTTACGCGGTTGCGGCCAAGAAACGTGGGGCGGAGGTTCACGAGCACACCAGGGTTCTGGAGTTGATCCAGACCCACGATGGCTGGGACGTGGTCACCGACAAAGGCACCATCCGCGCCGAACACATTGTCAACGCAGGCGGGCTATGGGCCAAGCAGTTGGGCCGCATGGCAGGCATCGAACTGCCGGTGTCGCCGCTGTTGCACCATTATCTGATCACCGACGCCGTGCCGGAAATCGCGGCCATGGAGACGCCTTTGCCCATGGTGGTGGACCCCGATGGGTTCACCTATTCGCGCCAAGACCAGCAAGGGATGCTGCTGGGCATTTATGAGATCAACCACAAACACTGGGCCATGGACGGTGCGCCTTGGGACTATGGCATGGAGCTGTTCCAAGAGGATGTGGACCGGATCGAAAATGAACTGATCGCGGGCTTTGCCCGGTTTCCGGTATTGCAGAATGCCGGGATCAAGACTTGGGTCCATGGGGCATTCACCTTCTCGCCTGACGGCAATCCGCTGTTGGGTCCTGTGCCGGGCAAACCGGGGTATTGGTCGGCCTGCGCGGTAATGGCAGGCTTCCTGCAAGGGGGCGGCGTGGGCAAGTCCCTGGCCGAATGGATGATCCATGGCGAACCCGAAGCCGATGTCTACGGCATGGATGTGGCCCGCTATGGCGGCTTTGCGGAAAACAAAGAGTACATTCGCCAGACCACCGGCCAGTTCTATTCCCGCCGCTTCGTGATGACCTATCCTAACGAACAGCTTTGGGCAGGGCGTCCTTTGAAGATGGCGCCAGCCTATTCAGAGATGACCCAAGCGGGGGCACAATGGGGCGAAAACTGGGGGCTGGAGGTGCCGCTCTATTTCGCGCCCAGGGACTTCACCGAAACCCCCACGCTGCGCCGGTCCAACGCCTTTGACATTGTGGGCGACGAATGCCGCGCGGTGCGAGAGGCCACAGGGCTCCTCGATATCACTGGCTTTTCGCGGTACGAAGTGTCGGGCCCCAACGCCGAGGCTTGGCTCGATCGCATGATGGCGTCGAAACTGCCCAAACCTGGCCGGGCCAAGCTCGCGCCGATGCTGGCACCGGACGGGCGGCTTAAGGGGGATCTGACCATATTCAACTGGGGCGACGGCACCTGGTGGATCATGGGCAGCTATTACCTGCGCGCTTGGCATATGCGGTGGTTCATGGATCACATGGACGACGGCGTGACCGTGCGCGACCTGGGCGACAGCACCGTGGGCTTTTCCCTGTCGGGACCAGCGTCCCGCCGCGTGATCGAAAAACTCACCGACGGACCAGTTGGCGCGCTGCCGTTCATGGGCTGTGGCACCTTCGACATCGGCCTGATCCGCGCCAAGGTCGGGCGCATCTCGGTGACTGGCGAGTTGGGCTACGAGATCCACTGCCAAGCGATGGAACACACCGCGCTGCGCCGGATGCTGTTGGAGGCAGGCGCGGGCGAAGGTCTGCGCGAAATAGGGTTCAACGCGCTCCTGTCGCTGCGATTGGAGAAAAGCTTCGGTGTCTGGTCCAAGGAATTCACCCAAGGCTACACCGCGGGCATGACCGGCATGGATCGCTGGATCGACTGGCAGAAACCCGACTTCGTGGGGCGCGACGCTGCCATAGCCGAACGGGACGGAAATGGTCCGGCGAAACTCCTGGTGACCTTGGGCATCGACAGCGAAGACGCCGACGCCACCGGCTTTGAGCCGATCTGGGCAGGCGACCAGAAAGTGGGGTTTGTCACCTCCGGCGGCTACGGCCATTGGGTGAAACAATCGCTCGCCATGGGGCTCGTGGACCGCGAATTGGCGGAACCGGGCACCGACCTGAGCGTCCACATCGTGGGGCAGCAACGCCGTGCCAAGGTTCTCGCCCCGTCCCCCTATGACCCCACAGGCAAGGCGATGCGGCTATGACAGTGATGGAAAAACCCACTCGCAAAGGTCGCCGCCGTGCCAACCATGGCGCAACATCCGCTGGCGGTGGTCACGCCAAACAGGTGAACTATCGCCAGATCAAGAACCCGTTTCCGCACCACCGTGTAGTGTCGGACGATCAGTTGCACCACATCCACGCCACCGCACTGCGCGTGCTCAGCGATCTTGGCATCCGCGTCCTACTGCCCGAGGCGCGCCAATTGTTCCGTTCGGCGGGCGCGAAGGTGGACGAAGACACACTGATGGTGCACTTTGATCCCACCATGGTCGAAGAGAACGTGGACCGGGCCCCTCGCTCTTTCACCGTCCACGCCGGTGATCCGACCCGGAATCTGGACGTGCAACTGGGCACGCTGCTGTTCCAACCCGGCGGCGCGGCACCTCATGCCACCGATCTGACCCGAGGACGTCGTCCCGCAACGCTCAGCGACTTTCGGGACCTGTGTAAACTCACGCAGGCGTTCGATGTGCTGCACATGTTTTCTGCACTTGTGGAACCCCAAGACGTGCCCACTCACGTCCGCCACTATGAACAGATGCGGGGGCAACTGACGCTGTCGGATAAGGTCCCCCATGTGTACGGGCGCGGCAGCCCGCAGGTGCGCGACAGTTTTGAACTGATCAAGATCATCCGAGGGCTCAGCGACGACGACTTCCGCGCGTGCCCATGGACCTACACGGTGGTCAACACCAACTCGCCCCGGCAGTTGGACATCCCCATGGCCCAAGCGTTGATCGACTTCGCGCGTGCCGGGCAGGCGAGCATTGTGACGCCCTTCACGCTCATGGGGGCCATGGCACCGATCACGGTGGCGGGTGCCATGACGCTCAGCCATGCCGAGGCGCTCGCAGGCATCGCGCTCACGCAGATCGCCCACCCTGGTGCGCCAGTGATGTATGGAACCTTCACCTCGAACGTGGACATGAAATCAGGCGCGCCCGCCTTTGGGACGCCGGAGCATTTCAAGGCCAGCGCGCTCGCGGGACAATTGGCCCGGCACCTGGGTCTCCCCTGGCGTTGCGCCAGTGGGTCAGCGGCGAACCTTGGCGATGCGCAAGCGGCCAGCGAAACTCAGATGGGCATGTGGGGCTGTGTCCTGGGCGGCGCCACCTTGGTCAAACACGCGGCGGGTTGGCTCGAAGGCGGTCTGACCGTGAGCTACGAGAAACTGGTGACCGATGTGGAGGTTTTGCAAATGGTGGCGGACCTGTGCCACCACACAGCGGCAGATGAAGACGAGATCGGCTTTGACGCCATTGCCGAGGTGGAACCGGGCGGGCATTTCTTCGCCGCCGGTCAAACCATGCAGCGGTATCAGACCGAGTTCTACGAACCCATGGTTCACGACTGGGCCAATTTTGGCACTTGGACGGAACGGGGCAGCCACGATGCCACTGCGCGTGCCACAGAGGTCTGGCAAAAGATCGTGGCCGAGCAAACGCCGCCGACTGTGCCCCATGACCGGCTGGAGGCCTTCGACGCCTTTGTCGCCCGTCGCACCGAAGAAGGCGGGGCGCCACCGGAAAGCTGAACCTTAAAGCGCTTCCACGTTACATTGGGTCACTTATTCGCTGCCTCTCGCTAGGCTCGAACGCGAAAAGCGATGCCAGATGCTTCTATGAAAAGTGGAAGCGCTATAGCTCCCGGATGGACGATAGTTTCCCGAAACCGCAAGCCGCGATACCCACCATTGCCGGGCGCGACATCCTGGCATAGGGTGCGCCGCAATCACTTTGGGGCGGTCCGGAGTGACGCCAGCCCTGCCACGCATCGCTCGGGACACGTGTCACAGGAAAGATCACTGGACCCCTTCGATTTGATCCAACAGGAGGGACTCATGACAGACACACCCATGGCATTTGAAACCGCACAGATTCACGCGGGCGCCAACCCTGACCCCGCCACCGGCGCGCGTCAGACACCGATTTACCAAACGACCGCCTATGTGTTCCGCGACGCGGATCACGCAGCGAAGCTGTTTAATCTCCAAGAGGTTGGCTACATCTATTCGCGTCTGACCAACCCCACCGTGAGCGCGTTGGCGGAACGGATCACCGCGCTGGAAGGCGGGGCAGGGGGCATCTGCTGTTCCTCAGGTCACGCAGCCCAGATCATGGCTCTGTTCCCGCTGATGGGTCCGGGGCTGAACATCGTGGCGTCCACACGTCTCTACGGTGGCACGGTCACGCAGTTCAGTCAGACCATCAAACGGTTCGGCTGGTCCTGCAAATTCGTAGACTTCGACGACACCGATGCCGTGGCCGCTGCCATCGACGACAACACCCGCGCGGTGTTCTGTGAGGCCATTGCCAATCCCGGTGGCTACATCACCGACCTGCCCGCCATCGTCAAAATCGCCGATGCGGCGGGCGTGCCAGTGATCGTGGACAACACCTCGGCCACGCCGTACCTGTGCCGCCCCATCGAACACGGCGCGACGCTGGTGGTGCATTCCACCACGAAATACCTCACCGGCAATGGCACAGTGACCGGGGGCGCGGTGGTGGACAGCGGCAAGTTCGATTGGTCGGCCTCGGACAAGTTCCCGAGCCTCAGCCAGCCCGAGCCCGCCTACCACGGCTTGGCCTTCCATCCTGCGCTGGGCGGCATGGCGTTCACTTTCCACTCCATCGCCGTGGGTCTGCGTGACCTGGGCATGACCATGAACCCTCAAGCAGCGCATTACACCCTGTGCGGGATCGAAACGCTAAGCCTGCGCATGGACAAACATGTGGCCAATGCCAAGGCTGTGGCGGAGTGGTTGGAAAACGATCCGCGCATCGAATTTGTCACCTACGCAGGTCTGCCATCGTCGCCGTACTATGACCGCGTGCCGACCATCTGCCCCAAAGGCGCAGGCGCGCTGTTCACCTTCGCAGTGAAGGGTGGGTACGACGCCTGCGTGAAGCTGGTGGACAATGTGAAGCTCTTTAGCCACGTGGCGAACCTGGGTGACACCCGGTCGCTGATCATCCACTCTGCCTCGACCACGCACCGGCTGTTGACCCCCGAGCAACAGGAAGCCGCCGGGGCCGCGCCGAACGTGGTGCGCGTGTCCATCGGCACCGAAGCGCCCGAGGACATCATCGCGGATCTGGATCAAGCTCTGTCCGCCGCCGCCGCGCCCATGGCGGCTGAGTGATTTGCGCATTCGGGGCACCGTTTGGTGCCCCGATTTCCCAAATTTCTGAGGGTTGCGCCGTTTGGTTCAAAACCCGCCAAGTTTGGTCAAATTGGTACCAAACCGGGGTCATGGCGCAGCGTACGTTTGGTTCAATGAACCCGCTGCATGGTACGATTGGTACGTGGGTCAGAGACCCAGCTTCGCCGCCACGATTTCGTTGACTGCCTTGGGATTTGCCTTGCCGCCGGTCGCCTTCATCACCTGTCCCACGAACCAGCCCGCCAGCTTGGGATTGACCTTGGCCTTTTCCACTTGAGCCGGATTGTCGGCGATCACCTTGTCCACGGCGGCCTCGATGGCGCCGGTGTCCGTGACCTGCTTCATCCCACGTTTTTCAACGATTTCAGCGGGTTCGCCGCCCTCGGTGTAGACGATTTCGAACAGGTCCTTGGCGATCTTGCCGGATATGTCACCCTTCGCGATCAGGTCGATGATGCCGCCCAGTTGGGCCGGAGACACCGGGCTCTCGGTGATCCCGTGATCTTCTTTCTTTAGCCGGCCAAACAATTCGTTGATCACCCAGTTCGCGGCCAGCTTTCCGTCACGGCCTTCGGCCACTTGTTCGAAGTAAGATGCGTTTTCAACCTCTGCCGTGAGCACGCTGGCGTCGTAGTCGGTTAGGCTGAAGTCACTGATAAAGCGCGATTTTTTTGCGTCTGGAAGTTCGGGCAGACCTTCGGCGATGTCGTCCACCCAGACTTGTTCAATCTCCAGCGGCATGAGATCTGGGCAAGGGAAATACCGGTAGTCATGCGCCTCTTCCTTAGACCGCATGGATCGTGTTTCGTTCTTGTCCGGGTCGTAAAGCCTTGTTTCCTGGTCGATTTTTCCGCCGTCTTCCAGGATCGCGATTTGCCGCTTGGCCTCGTGGTCAATGGCCGCCTGGATGAACCGCATGGAGTTCATGTTCTTGATCTCACACCGTGTGCCCAGGTGGCTAAAGTCCTGTGTTTCCTGGTACTTTTCGTATTGCCCGGGACGGCAGACCGACACGTTCACGTCCGCGCGCAGGTTACCATTCTGCATGTTGCCATCGCAGGTGCCAAGGTACTGCATGATCTGACGCAGCTTCGCGATATAGGCGGCGGCCTCCTCGGGTCCTCGGATGTCCGGGCGGCTGACGATTTCCATCAGCGCCACTCCAGTGCGGTTGAGGTCCACAAATGACATGTGCGGGTCCATGTCGTGGATCGATTTGCCCGCGTCCTGTTCCAGGTGGATGCGTTCGATCCGCACCAGCCGCGCGGTGCCGTCGCCCAGTTCGACCAGCACTTCACCCTCGCCCACGATGGGGTGATAAAGCTGGCTGATCTGATAACCTTGGGGCAGGTCAGGATAGAAATAATTCTTGCGGTCAAAAGCACTTAGCAGATTGATTTCTGCCTTGAGCCCCAGCCCCGTGCG
>JBCDFD010000105.1:0-11867 GCA_039178645.1 Pseudomonadota bacterium
GACCAGCAAACGCAAACGTTTCGAGCCATAGTAATGCTCGGTCATCTGGCCCGGCGTGAGGAAGCCGAACCGCTTGCCTGCGAGCCAGATGCGCGTGCCGAACAGCCAAACGAACAGGCCGTGGAAGATCGTCCAGACCGCGAACCCGGCAAACCAGATGCCTTCGCGGAAGTAGGCCCCGAAAGAACCCAGGAGCGTCCAGGTTGAAAAGTACGTGGCACCCATGGACAGGAGCAACACAGCGGTGCCGATCTTGCGGCCACCGACGACGAAGTCCTCTGCGCTCTGCCCGCCTGGGGTTTGGCGACCGGCGAGATAGGCGATGGACAATAGGATGCCGACGAAACCGGCAAGAATGAATAGGGTTGGAAGCGCGCTCATGGTCTTAGACCTCTTCAACGGGGGTGGCGTCGAGCTTTGCCTGCAACGGGCGGAAGCACAGCGGATACAGGGCGATGACGCATAGCGTCAGGACAACATTGGCGCCCAGCACAACGGCCAGAGCCTGGGGAAAGGGTCCCACGAAGTCGGGGGCGGCGAAGACACCCAGATACGGCAGGGCCGTGACAGCCAGGCACGTCAACAGGATCGCCCCAATCAGGCGGCGGAGAAGCAGCATAGTCATGTCCTTTCAGGTAAGATGACCCTGTTTACCTTGGGCCAGCGTTCGCGCATATTTCCAAATGCAGATGCAAGCGTTGCCCAAATCAGAACGCGCGAGGTTGAAATGCTGTCCACTGCCCATCGCTATGTTCTGTCGGTCGCGGAAACCGGGTCCATTCGGGCCAGTTCTCAGGCGTTGAATGTGGCCGCATCGGCAATTTCCCGGCAAATCCAATTGGTGGAGCATCAATTCGGCTATCCTCTGTTTGAACGCTTCGCCTCTGGAATGGTCCTGACCCCCGAAGGTCAGATACTGGCTCAACATCTCAAGCGGACCGCGCGCGAGGTGGAACTGGCCCAAGCAGAGATCAACGCGCTCCATGGTCTGGTCACGGGCACCATCCGCTTTGCGGCCATCGAAGGGGTGCTGGCGTCTTGGCTCATCCCCGCCATGGCGCTCTTTCGGGCGCAGCACCCGGGGATCACGTTTGAGGGTCAAATCCTGGGATCCCAAGCGGCATACGATCTGGTCATGCCGACCGTTTGGATTTCGGCGTGGTGGTCTATGGCGAAGACTGGGCGGGCATCGACATTCGAAAACGCTACGACACACCGCTTTTGGCGGCGATGCGCCCGGATCATTCGTTGGCGAATTCCCCCGCCATCCCGTTGGACGCCCTGGCGAAGGAGCCGTTGACAATGCTCGACCGCAGTTTCGCCACGCGGGTCGCCTTTGATCGGCTATTGGCGAAGGCGGGTGTGAGGGCGGAGGTCGCGTTTGACGTGAACCACATCGAGATTGCCAAGCGTCACGTTCTGACGGCTGGCGGGGTCACCATCTTGCCCGAATATGCCGTGAGCGTGGAGGTGGCCGACGGGACCATGGTGGCGCGCCCACTGGCAGATTTGCATGCGGTGTTGGACACTGTGTTGTTCACCCGCAAAGGGGCGTCGCACAGCAAAGCGACCCAGACATTTTTGGATGCCCTGTTGGATGCGGCCAAAGATTTTTGACTTGCCCGCCCTAGCGCCGACGCGACCAATACGAAAAACCCATGGCGCACAGCCTACAAGTTGCCGCGGCAATAGACTGACGGGCAGGGCATGTGCAGCCTTCGGTGTCTCGGCTCAAAAGTCCACCGCTTTAAGGCGCGATAATCTTGACAATTTCGGGCCGAGTGTTTCCTGTCTCATGGCCGACAACGCTCGGATCAACAGGGAGCTAAACCATGAATAAGCTTTTTGGAGGCGCTCTGATCGCGACCTCTATGACCATCGGTGCTGCGGCAGTCTCTGCGCAGCAGACCTTTATCGCCATCGGCACAGGTGGCGTGACTGGCGTGTACTATCCCACCGGCGGCGCAATCTGCCGTTTGGTGAACCGCAACCGTGCAGACCACGGCGTCCGCTGTGGTGTGGAAAGCACCGGCGGATCGGTGTTCAACATCAACGCCATCCGCGGCGGTGAGTTGGAATTCGGCGTGGCCCAGTCCGACTGGCAATTTCACGCATTCAACGGCACCTCGCGGTTCGAAGACCAAGGCCCGTTTGAAGAGCTTCGCGCGGTGTTCTCGGTCCACCCCGAACCTTTCACCGTCGTGGCGCGCGCAGATGCGGGTATTTCCAGCATCGAAGATTTGAAGGGCAAGCGCGTGAATGTGGGGAACCCCGGGTCCGGTCAGCGCGGCACCATGGAAGTTCTCATGGGTGCCATGGGCTGGACCATGGACGATTTCGCGGTGGCTTCGGAACTGCAAGCGGCGGAACAGTCCCAAGCGCTGTGTGACAACAACATCGACGCGATGATCTACACGGTGGGTCACCCATCCGGGTCGATTCAGGAAGCCACCACCGCCTGCGACTCCGTCCTGGTGAACGTGGCCAATGACGCGGTTGACGGTCTGGTTGCAGACAACTCGTTCTACCGCACGGCCACGATCCCAGGCGGTATGTACCGTGGCAACGACGCGGACGTGCAAACCTTTGGTGTCGGCGCAACCTTTGTGACCTCTGCCGATGTGCCCGAAGAGGTGGTCTACACCGTGGTGTCCGCCGTGTTCGAAAACCTCGACCAGTTCAAAAGCCTGCACCCGGCCTTTGCCAATCTCGACGCCAAAGCGATGGCCAACGACAGCCTGAGCGCTCCTCTGCACCCCGGTGCAGAGCGCTATTTCACCGAAGCAGGTCTGCTAGAATAAATCCGCCCTCAAACGGCTGAAACACCGGCCTGGGCGTGCTTGAAAGCGCCCTGGCCCACCCAAGGCAAAATCGTTTCAGGGGGACGAGGGATGGCCGACAAAGGCGGGCCCGAGGGGCGCCAATTCACCGACGAAGAGCTCCAGGACCTCGTTGCCAGCAGCGACAGCGGGGCGCGTGACCCGTCAAACCGCAGCGTCGCCTTGCTCATCTCCGGACTGGCGCTCGGTTGGTCGCTGTTTCAGCTTTGGATCGCCCAACCGCAGCTTTGGTTCGCGCAATACCTGCCGGTGATGAACTCGTCTGAGACCCGGCCAATCCACCTGACCTTTGCCATTGTCCTGGCGTTCCTCGCCTACCCCGCGTTCAAAAACTCGCCCCGCGATCGCGTCCCGATCTTTGATTGGGTGCTCATGGCCATTGGTGGGTTCTGCGCGTTCTATGTGTTTTGGTTTTCCGAAACCCTGGCGCTCACCGCCCGGTCGGGCCTGCCCACCCAGGCCCAAGTGATCATCGGCGCCATCGGCCTTGTGATCCTATTGGAAGCCAGCCGTCGCGCCTTGGGTCCCGCGCTCACCGTCGTGGGTTCCATTTTCTTACTCTACGCCTACATGGGCACAGGCTGGTTGATCCCCGACTTGATCGAACACGAAGGCCTGTCGTTCCGCTCGCTCATCAACGCCCAATGGCTAGACACCGGCGGCGTGTTCGGTATCCCGCTTGGGGTGTCCACCGCCTTTGTGTTCCTGTTCGTTCTGTTTGGCTCGCTGCTCGATAAAGCGGGCGCGGGGAATTACTTCATCAAACTGGCTTTTGCCGGTCTCGGCCACTTGCGCGGTGGCCCGGCCAAAGCCGCCGTTGTGGGATCGGCAATGACGGGTCTTATCTCTGGCTCATCCATTGCGAACGTGGTCACCACCGGCACGTTCACCATCCCATTGATGAAACGTGTGGGCTTCACGCGAGAACAGGCTGGATCGGTGGAGGTCGCCTCGTCTGTCAACGGACAGATCATGCCGCCCGTCATGGGAGCCGCCGCGTTCCTGATGGTCGAGTTCATCGGGATCTCCTACGTCGAGGTCATCAAGCACGCCTTCATCCCGGCAGTGATTTCCTACATCGCGCTGGTTTACATCGTTCATCTCGAAGCGCTGAAGAAAGACATGCCTGCGCTTGGGGAAGCCAAGAGCTTCTCCGGCATGATCCTCAAATTCTTCATTGGCTTCATCGTGGCTGGGATCGCATTCACAGCACTGATCTACGGGGTGAACGGCCTACGCGCTGTGGTGCCGAGCCTGACTGGCCCGATCATGATGTTGGCTCTGGCGGGGCTCTATGTGTGGCTGGTCGCCATTGCCTCGCGCAAGCCTGACCTGGAAATCGACGACCCCAACGCCACCGAGATCAAACTGCCCGAGGTGAAAGACATCTACTCCACCGGGCTGCATTACATCCTACCCATCGTGGTGCTGGTGTGGTTCCTCATGGTCGAACGGCAAAGCCCAGCGCGGTCCGCGTTTTTCGCCACTGCGCTGATGATCGGGATCATCATCACACAGCGCCCGTTGAAGGCGTTGTTCCGTGGTCAGGCTGCCGCCATGGCAGCAGAGTTCCGGGGCGGGCTCATCGACCTGCGCGAGGGCCTCATCGCAGGCGCGCGCAACATGATCGGCATTGGCGTTGCCACCGCAGCGGCGGGCATCATCGTGGCCACGGTCACGCGCACCCCCATCGGCACCGAACTGGCCGGTCTGGTGGAACAATTGTCCGGCGGCTACCTGTTCGTGATGCTCGTGCTCGTGGGGCTGTTTTCCCTAATACTCGGCATGGGTCTGCCCACCACGGCCAACTACATCGTGGTGTCATCCTTGATGGCGTCAGTGGTGGTGTCATTGGGTGCCCAAGAGGGCTTGATCGTCCCATTGATCGCCGCCCACCTTTTCGTGTTCTATTTTGGGATCATGGCGGATGTGACGCCACCTGTGGGACTGGCGAGTTTTGCCGCCGCGGCCGTGTCCGGGGGCGACCCAATCAAGACCGGGTTCACGGCCTTCTTCTACAGCCTGCGGACTGTGGCGCTGCCGTTCCTGTTTATCTTCAACCCGACGCTCATCCTCTATGGCGTGGACATCGTGACATTGCAGGGGATGCTGCAAGCGGTTTTTGTCTTTGTCTCGGCAACCTTCGCCATGCTCCTTTTCGCGGCGGCCACCCAGGGCTACTTCCTGGCCCGGTCGCACATCCACGAAAGCCTCGCGCTGCTTTTGGTGGCCTTCACCCTGTTCGTGCCAAATGTCTGGCTCAACATGGTCCAATCCCCATTCCGCGAAGTGCCTCCGGTGCAGTTTGAGCAGGCCTTGGCAGAGGCGGCGGAGGGCGAACAGCTCAGGCTCTTGATCCGAGGGCCCGACTTCAACACCGGCGAAACCGCAGAAACGACTTTGGTCGTCTATGCCGAAGGAGCAAGCGGTGCCGAACGGCTCGCCAACTCCGGGCTGCTGCTCCTTCCCGAAGGCGACGTGATCCGCATGGATGAACCGATGTTTGGAACCGACACGGCTGAAGCGCTGATCGATTTTGATTTCTACGCGGACAACCCGGTTTTGCTCGCGGCTGTACAGATGCCCCAGGACCGGCTCCCTGCGCAGATTTTCTACGTCCCGGCGCTTCTGCTCCTTGGGCTGGTGATCATGCTGCAACGTCGCCGCCAGACCAAACCAGCTTTCTGAGGAGGGACCGCCATGTTCAAGACCATTCTCCTTCCCATCGATCTGGGCGCCGAGGCCAGTTGGAAAACCGCGCTGCCCGCTGCGCTGCGCTTGGCTGAACCGGATGGGTCCGTGCTCCACGTGATCGCGGTGGTCCCAGACTTCGGGATGTCCGTGGTGGGCAGCTTTTTCGAAGCGGGCTTCGAAGAACGCGCGCTGCACAAAGCCGGGGAAGAGTTGAACGCCTGGGTTAACGCCAACACGCCCGACGGCGTCGAGGTTCACCCCCACGTCGCCCATGGCCGCGTGTACGAAGAGATCATGCGCGCCGCAGACACATTGGATGTGGACGCCATTGTCATGGGATCGCACACACCGGAACTGAGCGACTATCTCCTTGGCCCAAATGCCGCCCGCGTGGTCCGACACGCCAAGCAATCGGTTTTCGTGGTGCGCGGGGGCTGACGCGGCATGAGCCACATCTTCGGACGCGGATCGTCAACGCTCGCCACCGCTGTGCGGGGCGATGGGTGCTACATCTACGACGCTGCGGGAAAAGCATATCTTGACGGATCAGGCGGTGCGGCGGTGTCCTGCCTTGGACATTCCGACCCCGACGTGCGCGCGGCGGTGCACGCGCAACTGGACCAGCTGGCCTTTGCCCACACGGGTTTTTTCACCTCTGAGGCGGCCGAGGGTCTGGCCGATCTGCTGATCGCCAACGCGCCCGAAGGCATCGAAAAGGTCTACTTGCTGTCAGGCGGGTCGGAGGCCGTGGAAGCGGGCATCAAGCTCGCGCGTCAATATTTCCTAGAGATCGGCGAGCAAAGCCGCCACCGCGTCATCGCTCGCAGGCAAAGCTACCACGGCAACACCTTGGGCGCGCTGGCGGCAGGCGGCAATGCCTGGCGGCGGGAGAAATACGCGCCGTTGTTGGTGGAAACCAGCCACATCGGGCCATGTTTTGAGTATCGCGAACGTCACGATGGCGAGGCGGCCTGGGACTACGGTCAACGGGCCGCCAACGGCTTGGAGGATGAATTGCTACGACTGGGTCCGGAGACGGTCATGGCGTTCATCGCCGAACCGGTTGTTGGGGCCACGGCGGGCGCGGTTCCGGCGGTTGAGGGGTATTTCCAGCGGATCCGAGAAATCTGTGACAAGTATGGGGTGCTGCTGATCCTGGACGAAGTCATGTGCGGCATGGGTCGCACAGGGCATCTGTTTGCCTGTGACCATGACGGCATCGCCGCAGACATCGTCACCATCGCCAAGGGACTGGGTGCGGGATATGCACCGATCGGCGCGATGCTGTGTTCGGGCAAAGTCTACGCTGCCATTGCGTCGGGCTCGGGCAGTTTTCAGCATGGTCACACCTACCACGGGCATCCCTTGGCCGCCGCGGCGGGCAAGGCGGTGGTGGACACGATCTTGCGTCGAGACCTGCTGTCGCAGGTTATAAAACAAGGTGAGGCGCTCACCTCTGCGCTGCAACAGACCTTGGGCCAACATCCCCATGTGGGCGACATCCGCGGGCGTGGTTTGTTCCGGGCGTTGGAACTGGTGGAAGACCGAGAGACCAAATCGACCTTCGATCCAGCGCGCAAATTGCATGCCAAAGTCAAAGCGGCGGCTTTGGACAATGGGCTGATCTGTTACCCAGCGGGCGGAACCGTGGATGGCAAGCACGGGGATCATATCCTGTTGGCACCGCCCTTCATCATCGAAGACGCTCAGATCGTTGAGTTGGTCGAGAAACTCCACATCAGCATCAATCGGGCCATCGCTGCGTGAACCGTTTGGTGCCGCTGCCACGGATTATGGTGGCCCCAAACGGCGCGCGTCGCGACAAGGCTGACCATCCGGCGCTACCCCTCACCATTGCTGAAACCGTTGAGGCCGCGCGGCTGAGTTTTGAGGCAGGGGCAAATGCGCTCCACGCTCACGTGCGAGATGGGGACGGTGCCCATTCGCTCGACCCTGGAGCCTATCGTGAATTGATCGCAGAAATGGCGGCGCAGGTGCCGGACATGCCGGTTCAGATCACAACCGAGGCTGCGGGAATGTTCGGAGTGGAGGCCCAGCGGCGTGCCGTGCTCGATGTGAATCCCGAAGGGGCTAGCGTCGCGATCCGTGAAATGTGGCACGAGACCGCGTCAGACCAAGCTGCACGCGCTTTCTACCGAGAGTGCGCAGAGCGCGGCGTCGCAATCCAGCATATCGCCTATTCCCCGGATGATCTGACCCGGATTTTGTCTCTGGCCGCGCGTGGCGACCTACCCGGCCCGATCCAAACGATCTTTGTCTTGGGTGCCTACGCCAGCCAAACCCCAGGGCAGCCAAGTGACTTGGATCGCTTCTTGGCATGTCTGGACCAATCAGAACTACCCGTGGACTTGGCCGTCTGCGCGTTCGGCCCCCGCGAAACCGAATGCCTCGCCTATGCAGCCCGCAAGGGCGGTCAGATGCGCGTTGGGTTTGAAAACAACCTGATCAATGCCGAACGGGTGGCCGAGCTTGTACGGGCACTGAACCAATGACAAGGGGCAGACCTTAGGGGAGCCGGATGCCTGCGTCCAACCGAATGACTTCTCCGTTCATATAGGGGTTTTCCAAGATGAACTTGACCACATGGGCGAACTCAGACGGGTGCCCCAACCTCTTTGGAAACAACGGCTGATCCGCCAATGCGGCCTGCGCCGCTTCGGGCAAGCCTTGGAGCAATGGCGTGAGGAACAGCCCCGGTGCAACTGCGTTCACGCGGACCCCGACACTGGCCAAATCACGGGCCATGGGCAGCGACAGCGCTGCGATCCCGCCTTTGGACGCCGCATAGGCCGCTTGCCCCTTTTGCCCGTCAAACGCAGCCACAGAGGCGGTGTTCACGATCACGCCCCGCTCGCCGTCGGCATCGGGCACGTTATCGGCCATGGCCGCGGCCACCAAACGCGCCACGTTGAAACTGCCCGTGAGGTTGATGTCCTGAACCTTGCGGAAAAGCTCCAGCGTATGCGCACCGTCGCGACCCAGCGTTTTCGCTGCCGAGGCGACCCCTGCACAGTTGATCAGGGCTCGGACAGCGCCGCGGCCCTTGGCAATCGTCAACCCGTCCGTGACGGAACTCTCATCGGTCACGTCCATATGGGCAAATTGGCAGCCGTCGCCGAGCGCATCCGCCGTGGTGGTTCCTCGGTCGGCATCAAGGTCAAAAATGACAGCCTGGCCACCTTCGCCAACCACCATTTCAGCGCAGGCGGCCCCCAGGCCTGACCCGCCACCTGTTATGATTGTCAGGCTTTCTTTGATGCGCACGGTTGTGTTCTCCCTCTCCACCTCACTCAATGCGCTTAATTGGGTGGCCGCAAGCGCTATTTCCTGCCCAAAAATTCATCCATTGCCCAAGTATGAGCCATTCCACTGGGGGCTTTCTCCCCGACTCTGCCAATCAATGGTAAGTTGTATATGCGTGGTGGAGCGGTGAGGCCCTTGTATTCTCCTCCCTTCTAGGAGCTTCGCCGCTCGCCACGCCCGAAACTCCCCAGACTTTCCATCGCCCGTGGTTCGCGTTAGCCCAGCCAGAGTGGAAAGGTGTACGATGGCAGACCCGATCTCATCCCTTCGGAATATGGGCCCGGCCATGGATGCCGCCTTCGCCAAGGTGGGCATCCATACGGCAGATGAGTTGCACGCCCTGGGGACAGACGCGGCCTATGCCAAGTTATTGGCAGGCGGCACACGCCCCCATTTCATTGGCTACTACGTCATAGAAATGGCGTTACAGGGTCGCCCGTGGAACGACTGCAAAGGGGCGGAGAAAGACGCGCTTAGGGAACGGTTTGACAGGCTAAAAGCCGACGGGGCCAAGGATACCAAAGGGTCGGACCATGCAATGGAGGCCATCCTGAACGAAATCGGCGTGATTGAACGGCCTCAAGGGTCCGACCTTTAACCTGAGACGTAGTCGGTCGCCAATGTCCCGAGAGCGCGATGCGCGGCAGGGTATTGGCGTTTCAAGTTTAAGGTCGGGCGATCTAGCCGTTGGTCTGTCTTTTGGTTCGGAGCCAAGGCGGGTCTTGGGTTTCCACCTGCCGCAGAAGCGTTTGGAGGTCTTTGCCAGGTTCGGGTCGATAGGTGCTGCCAGTACTGAATTTTTGGATTCGGTCCAGTCGAAAGGTGCGGAAATCGTCCCGCAGTTCGCACCAACAGACCAGCGTCCAGACCTTGCCCCAAAACCAAAGTGCCAAAGGACGCACGGTGCGCAGGCTCGCAACCCCGTCGCCGTCCGCATACTCCAGATCCAATCGCACCCGGCGGTTCACGGCGCTTTCCAAATCGTCCAAACGTTTGGCCAGATCAGGGGTCATGTCCGGGGCAATGGAATGCACCTGGACACGCTCTGCCTCTGAACGCAAATGCTCGGGCAGGACCGATTGGATTTTCACCAAAGCTTCTTCCGCGCCGCTCGCCATGGCGGCGCCGCCCCAAGCTCGGACCATCCGAGCCCCCGCAACCAAAGCCACGATTTCGGCCTGGCTGAACATCAGCGGCGGCAACTCGAACCCATCGGCCATCACATAGCCGAAGCCTGCCTCCCCTTCGACGGGCACGCCAGTTCCCTGCAAATCTGCGATGTCGCGGTAGATCGTCCGTTCGGAAACTTCCAAAGCCTCGGCCAGCTTCCTGGCCGTGGTGCGCCGACCACCACGCAGATGTTGCACGATCTGGAACAGACGGTCGGCGCGGCGCATCACGCGGCCTCAAACAGCGCGATGGAATTGCCATCGGGGTCGTGGATGTAGGCAAAGCGACCTTCGGGGATTGGGATCGGCTCTGACAGTACCCGACCGCCAGCGTCAGCAGCCCGCGCCATCGCGTCTTCTAAAACGCCAGCAACCATCACATGGACGGTTGGGCCTTTGCCATCCCCGGAAGGTTGTCCTTGGACCAAGTTCGCGGACACGCCCATTTTCGGATCGTTGCACATCAGGACGGCAACTTCCTGCGGTCCCATCATTAGTCGATCCAACCGACCGCCGGTGACCGATTGATAGAAGGCTATGCCGTCGGACAGGTCGCTGACTGGAATTTCGATCCAAGCGATGAAGTGATCGGGTGCGAAGCTCATGGTGTGTTCCTTTGTTCATCTTTGCGATGAACCCGGTCTAACAACCCCCTCCTGACAGGGTTCTGTCAGTATGTGTCAGGGGGATCGAAAAAACCACTGGGACCCTGGCCGTTGTCCAATACGCGCCATATGATTTGGGGATGACGCCCAAGGAGGCCCCCATGCGCGACGCTGCTCCCACCGCCCCCCAGACCATCTATCTGAAGGACTACCGCCCGTTTGGGTATCTGGTGGACAGCGTCCATCTGACGTTTCACCTGCACCCCACCGCCACGCGGGTCCAGAGCCGCATCAAGTTCGCGCCAAACCTCGATGCGCCCGGTCCCTTCAAACTCCATGGGCAGGAGTTGAAGCAGATATCAGCGCGGATCAACGGTGTGGCGGTGTCGCCTGAGTTGACAGACGACGGTCTGACCTGCGCGGTCCCGGACGAGCCGTTCATTTGGGAAGCCGAGGTGGAGATCAATCCAGAGGCCAACACCGCGCTCGAAGGCCTATACATGTCGAACGGCATGTATTGCACCCAATGCGAGGCCGAAGGGTTTCGCAAGATCACCTATTATCCCGACCGCCCCGACGTGATGGCACCATTCACCGTACGGGTTGAGGGCGACTTGCCGGTGCTGTTGTCCAACGGCAATCCCACAGGTCGCGGCGACGACTGGGCGGAATGGCACGATCCTTGGCCGAAACCAGCATATCTATTTGCCTTGGTGGCCGGTGATCTGGTGGCCCACCGCGATGATTTCACGACTGCGTCCGGGCATCCTGTGGACCTGGCCATCTGGGTGCGCGACGGCGATCTGCACAAGTGCAATTTCGCCATGGATGCGCTGAAACGATCCATGCGGTGGGATGAAGACGTCTATGGCCGCGAGTATGACCTGGATGTGTTCAACGTCGTCGCCGTGGATGATTTCAACATGGGCGCGATGGAAAACAAGGGGCTGAACGTCTTCAACTCCGCCGCTGTTTTGGCCTCGCCCGACACGGCTACCGACGCCAATTACGAACGCATCGAGTCGATCATTGCCCATGAGTATTTCCACAATTGGACGGGCAACCGGATCACCTGCCGCGACTGGTTCCAACTGTGCCTGAAAGAAGGTCTCACGGTCTTCCGCGATCAACAGTTTTCGGCCGATATGCGCTCCGAGCCTGTGCAGCGGATCAAGGACGTGCAAGCGCTCAGAGGGCGGCAGTTCCGCGAAGATGCAGGGCCATTGGCGCATAAC
>JBCDFD010000106.1:0-11846 GCA_039178645.1 Pseudomonadota bacterium
GGATGAACCGCCGGGCAAATCCGGCATCGCGCATTTCCTGGAACACTTGATGTTCAAAGGCACCGAGACCCTTGCGCCTGGAGAGTTTTCCAAAACGGTGGCGGCCCATGGCGGCACGGATAACGCGTTCACATCGTGGGACTTCACCGGCTATTTCCAGCGCGTTGCAGCGGATAGGCTTGGCCTGATGATGGAAATGGAAGCCAGCCGGATGCATCAGCTTCGCTTGACCGAAGACCAAGTGCTGCCCGAATTGGGTGTCGTGCTGGAAGAACGCAGCCAAAGGACTGACAGTGACCCCGATGCGCTGATGAATGAACAGCGCCGGGCCGTTCAGTTCCTCACCCATCCCTACGGCAATCCCATTGTGGGGTGGCGCCACGAGATGGAGACACTGACCATGGCCGACGCCCAAGCGTTCTATGACCAGCACTATGGCCCCAACAACGCGATCTTGATCGTGGCCGGGGATGTTTCACCGGACGAGGTGCGCGCTCTGGCGGAAACGCACTATGGGCCGATTTCGCCTAACCCGAATGTTAAACCTCGCGTCCGCGTGCAGGAGCCGCCGCAACTGGCAGCCCGACGGATGATATTCGAAGACCCCAGAGTGGCGCAGCCCTATGTGTCGCGCAGCTACCTCGCGCCTGAACGTGATCCCGGTGACCAGAAAACCGCCGCCGCCGTGTCCATGCTCGCGCTGCTCCTGGGGGGCGATCCCGCAACCTCGTTTTTGGGCCAACGTTTGCAGTTTGACAGCCAAGAGGCGCTCTACACGGCGGCCTTCTACCGGGGCGTTTGGCTCGATGACACGACCTTCAACGTGGTGATGGTCCCGGCTCAGGGCGTAAGCCTAGAGGATGGTGAAGCGGCGCTGGATGAGGCGTTGGCGCAATTCCTGGCTGAGCCAATCGATGTGGATCGGATGGAGAGTATCAAGCGCCGGTTCCGAGCCTCTGAGATTTACGCCCGTGACAATGTCGATGGTGTGGCCCGCCGCTATGGCGAGGCGCTGACCGCCGGGCTCACTGTGGACGACATCAAAGCTTGGCCGGAGATTGTGGAGTCGCTCACGCCCGAGGATGTGAAGGCCGCTGCTGAGTTGGTGTTCAATATTCGCCAGTCGGTGACCGCATACATGACGCCGCCCGCACCGGTGCAGACCGCTGAGGAGGTGACCCAATGATCCGTGTCGCAGTCGCAACTTGCTTGGCGCTGGCCGCCGCGCTGCCTTTGCGGGCCGAGGTAGACATCATTGAGGTGGAAACGCCGGGCGGTATCAACGCCTGGTTGGTGGAAGAACCATCCATCCCGTTTGTGGCGTTGGAGGTGATGTTCCGCGGCGGCACGTCGCTGGACGATCCCGAGAAACGGGGGGCCATCCATCTGATGGCGGCGCTCTTGGAAGAAGGTGCCGGGGACATGAACGCCCAGGCGTTCGCCCGCGCGCGAGAAGATCTGGCGGCGGGTATTTCGTTCAGTGTCTACGACGATGGCTTGGATGTGTCGGCGCGGTTTTTGACCGAAACCATGGATGATGTGACCGAGCTTCTGCGCACCGCCATCAATGAGCCAAGGTTCGACGACGATGCCATTGAAAGAGTCCGTGCCCAGGTCTTGAGCGGGCTGCGGTCGGATTTGGAAAGTCCGAACACCATCGCGGGGCAGGCCATGTCCGCGGCCCTGTTTGGCGATCACATCTACGGCTCCAGCGGGGACGGCACGATTGAGAGCGTGACGGCGTTGACCCGCGATGATCTGGTTGACGCCCATGGTCGGGTGTTCGCTCGGGACAAAATCTATGCGGCCGCTGTGGGCGATATCACCGAGGACCAACTGGCCGCTTTGCTTGACGCGATCCTGGGGGACCTGCCTGAAACCAGCGTGCCGCTGACCGCCCCGGTGGAAATGTCGTTTTGGGGCGATGTGCAAGTGATTGACTATCCAACGCCCCAAGCGGTGATCCGGTTTGCCCAGCCAGGGATCGCGCGGGACGATCCCGATTTCTTCGCCGCGTTTGTCATGTCCCAGGTTTTGGGTGCGGGCGGGTTTGAGTCCCGGCTGCACAATGAAATCCGTGAAAAGCGCGGGCTGACCTATGGGGTTGGAGCCTACTTGCAAGCTAAGGATCAGGCAGATTTCATGGTTGGAGGCTTGGCAACCGCCAATTCGACAGTGAATGAGAGCATTTCGCTCATCCGGGCCGAGTGGGAAAAAATGCGCGATGCCGGTGTGACTCAGGCGGAGTTGGACCGGGCCAAGACGTATCTGACCGGGGGCTATCCGCTGCGGTTCAGCAGCAATGCGCGCATCGCCAATATCTTGGTGGGGATGCAGTTGGATGGTCTGACGCCGGACTACATCGTCACGCGCAATGATCAAGTGAATGCGGTGACCTTGGAGGATGTGGCACGGGTGTCGGCGGAATTGATGGACCCGGATGCGCTGAGCTTCATCGTGGTGGGCCAGTCTGCCGAACTGGCAAATTAAAGCGCTTCCACTTTACATTGGATCACTTATTCGCTGCCTTTCGCTAGGCTCAAACGCGAAAAGCCATAACAGATACTTCAATGAAAAGTGGCAGCGCTATAGGTGCGCCTCGCCAGTAACTTGTTGTTTAGCCCGAAACGTCGGTGGCGAGCGGACGTGATCCAAAGGACGCGGGCCGTGGCCCGCGATTTTCATATCCCCACGCGCCCCTTCGGTGCGCGCGGGTCCCGCCGTCTGGCCCAACCGCCCGTAGCAGTCTTGGGCCGTGATCGCTGGCCCTTTGGGACTGATGTCAGTTTCGCTTGATACCCATGCGTGGTCACGCCCACCCCAGTTGTTTCAGCGCGTGCATATCGTTCCAAACCTTGGTCATGTGTTTGATTTTGTCGCCATCGAATTCCATGGCGTAGACATAGTCAGAGGCCACAGACCTGCCTGTCGCTGGGGCAGGGCCATCCACTGTGTGGGTACCGTGAAAAACCGCGAATGCCAAAACGACGCCCTGTGCTTTGTCAGTTGCAAAGGCCTTCAGATCGTAGTGACCGTCTGGGATCGGACCCAAGAGGCCCTTCATCCATTCGGCGTAGGCCTCCAAGCTTGTTATCTCGGCCAAAGCATCCGCCTGGGCAGAGAACCCCGCGTCGGCGTGGCAATGGGCTTTGCAGGCTTCCCAGCCTTGGCCGGTTTCACAAGCTTCGAAAAACGCGCGGGCGGTGGTTTCAATCGACATGGCGTTCAATGCCTCTGTTGTTGGGAACGACTATCTCACGGTAGGACCGCTGTGGTGGTTTAACCAAGACAATTCACCATTGTCGCCGCGGGCATGAGGTGCTGGTGCAAAGATTGTGTGCCAGCGCGATACAACTTCCGTTTACCACTCGTAAGCCGCTGGACTTGCCGACACGCATGGGGCCATGGTTGTGCGGGGAAACAAGGGCACCATGGCGACACAGCGGCAACGGATATGGGGGTGGTATGCGTTTGACTGGGCGAGCCAACCCTTCTTCACGCTCATTCTGACATTCATTTTTGCCCCGTACTTCGTGACGGTCGTGGGGGACGCGGTGGAGGCTCAGGCCCAATGGGCGTCCATGTTGCTATGGATTGGTTTGGCCAGCGCGGTATTGGCGCCGATCATCGGAGCGTTGGCGGATCAGTCGGGATACCTCATCCGATGGGTGGCTGGTCTGACGCTCATCTATTGCCTGGGCAGCGCGGGGCTTTGGTACGCTGTGCCGGGGATGGAGACGCTGTGGCCGGTGCTCTTGGCCTTTGCCGTGGCCATGATCGCGGCGGAGATGGCCACCATCGTCACCAACGCCTTTCTGCCCAGCCTGGGACGAGACAGCGAGATCGGTGAGATTTCCGGCAATGGTTTTGCCATCGGCTATGCAGGTGGCTTCCTAGCCCTGGTCATCATGTTGGGTTTCTTTGCCCAAGGCCCCGACGGGCGAACATTCCTGGGCTTGCCGCCTGCTTTTGGGCTGGACCCTGACAGCTACCAGGGCACTCGCATGGTGGGGCCGCTGGCGGCGTTTTGGTTTGCCGTCTTCATGATCCCGTTTTTCGTGTTCATCAAAGACCCGGTTCGGCCCGGTCCAAAGATGTCATTGGGCAACGCTGTACGTAGTGCAGGGGCAAACCTAAAAACCATGGTCAAACGCGCCTCTGGCCGACCGAGCCTGATCATGTTCCTGACCTCGTCCATGTTCTACCGGGACGCTCTGAACGGGCTCTACACCTTTGGCGGTGTGTATGCGGCGGGTGTCCTGGGCTGGTCCACGGTGGATGTGGGCGTGTTTGGCATCATTGGTGTGATCTCCGCTGTGCTGGCTTCCTGGTGGGGAGGCAAGATGGATGGGCGATACGGGCCCAAAGCCGTCATTTCCGTCTGTATCCCGCTGCTGATGTTGGTCAGCCTCATGATCGTGTCCATGGGAAGAGACAGCGTGCTTTGGTTTGAGTTGGGACCGAACTCCAACCTGCCCGACATAATCATGTACATCTGCGGGGCTGTGGTGGGCGGCGCAGGCGGGTCTTTGCAAGCCGCGTCAAGGTCGCTGATGGTGCGCCATGCCGAGGATGATCGCCCCACCGAAGCCTTCGGGCTCTACGCGATGACCGGCAAAGCCACCGCATTTTTGGCCCCATTGCTCGTGAATGTGGCAACCGAGATGTCGGGGGACCAACGGATTGGGGTTTCGCCGCTGATCGTGCTTTTCCTGATCGGCCTGGCGCTGCTACCCTGGGTGAAACGGGACGGCGATACCTGAGCAGGGAAATATGGGCATGGCACATTGGCGGATAGCGTTGGGATTGGTGGGGCTGCTGGCGATCGGGGCCTGCACGGAATTTGATGATACTGTCGCCACGCCCGTGGCCCAAGCGGCCCCCGAGCCCATCGACCTCAGCGGTCCCAAGGCCAACAGCCTGTTTGCGGCACGTCCCACACCGAGCGAGGGTGCGCCGACGCCGATCGGTGGTTATGCCAAAGGCTGTGCTGCTGGCTTGCAGGCGCTGCCGGAAAGTGGCCCCACGTGGCAGGCCATGCGCCTGTCCCGAAATCGTTATTGGGGGCATCCGGAAACCATTGACTACCTCCAAAAGCTGAGTGCCTTTGCATCGACCCAGCCGGGGTGGGAAGGGCTTTATATTGGTGACTTGAGCCAGCCACGGGGTGGTCCGATGCTCACGGGTCACCAGAGCCATCAGAACGGGCTCGACGCTGACATTTGGATGCTGCCGCCTAAGCGGCTCAACCTCAGCGCCACGGAGCGGGAAAACATAAGCTCCATCGCCATCACCAATGACTTCAAGCGCTTGAATGGCAACTGGACCCCACAGCACGCGGCGGTTCTAGAAGCAGCGGCGCGGGATGAGCGAGTGGATCGGATTTTTGTAACCGCGCCGGTGAAGATCGCGCTATGCCAATCGGCGACACGGGCGGATCGAGAATGGCTCCAGAAAATTCGGCCGTTCTGGCTGCACAACTATCATTTCCACGTCCGTCTGAAATGCCCCGCCGATGCGCCCGATTGCGTGACGCAAACGCCTTCGGTGGCGGAGTTATCCAATGGCGGTGACGGGTGTGACGAGAGCCTGAACTGGTGGGTGACCACAGCGCTTGAGCCAGCGGAACCTGACCCCGACGCACCACCGGCTCCGAAGCGTCGCAACGCCCGCGACCTGGTGATGGCCGAGTTGCCTAAGCAGTGTGAGGCAGTGCTGAACGCGCCTGGTTAACGGGTAGGTTCCAATGCTTTGAAGCGACCTGTGCCTGGAGGCGTTGCGTGCCCCGAAATTATCCGACGGATTTCAAGGGCTCCGATCAGAGCCTTTCCACAATCAGCGGCATCCCTGTGTGTGGTCGGAGTGTGAACCACATGCGTGGGTCCGGCTCGAAGCCCTGGGGCAGAGAGAACCGGTAGCGGGCCAAGAGTGTGGCGAGGATAACCTGGGCTTCCCACATGGCGAAGGCGTAACCGATGCAAATGCGCGGCCCGGCGCCAAAGGGCAGGAAGGCGAATTTGTGACGCTTGGCCACCGCCTCCGGCGCGAAGCGGTCCGGGTTGAAGCCGTTGGGGTCGTCCCAAAGCTCCGTATGGCGGTGGATGGCGTAGATTGGCAGCATGACGGTCATGCCTGGTTTCACAGGTTTGCCCGCCAGAGTGTCTGGTTTGGTGGCCGTGCGTGAAAGCAGACCCGCCGGAGGGTAGAGCCGCAGGGATTCCTCGATGATCTGCCCATGGTAGCCCAAGTGTGGAATGTCGGCAGACGCGGCGGCGCGGTCGCCCAGGGTGTCCTGGGCAATGGCACGGGCCTTGTCTTGGACCGACTGGTCCAACCCCAGCAAGTATAGCGCCCAGGTCAGCGACAGCGCGGTCGTCTCATGCCCAGCAAACAGAAAGCCCGTGAGGTTGTTGCGCGCCTCTATCAGCGTATCGCTGTCGGGGTCGTCTCCAGCGCTGGCCACCAAAAGGTCGAGAAGGTCCGGTGGGTCCGATGGACCCCGCGCGCGCCGCGCTGCAATGACCTCGTCGGCTCGACGGTCCATCTCGCTGCGCGACCGATCCAGGATTTCGCTGGGCCGGGGTATCCAACGGGGTGCGTTCATCAGGTCCAGGATGGAAATCCGACCCACCGTGGCGATGAAGCGGTTGATGCTGTCGGTGATCACATCCCGGTCGATGGCGTCGCGGCCCGACAGGGTCACATCGGCAATCACGTCACAGGTCGCTTGGACCATCTGCGGGAACATATCGATTTGCCCCCCGTCGCCGAGACGCGCGCAGGTGGCCTCAGCGGCGTCGGTCATGGCGGGGACCGAGGCGTCCAAGGCGCGGTGGGCGAACACCGGGGCCATGGCCTTGCGTTGCTTCCGCCATGCCTCACCCTCGGCGATGATCATGTTGGACCCTTGGCGGGGCCTCATGAGACGCTTGAGCACTGACGACTTGGGATAATCGTCCACGGCGGTCTTCATGACACGCTCAATGGCGTCGGGATCTTGGACCATGATCCATCCCGGACGCGCGCCGCCGGTCAGCACCGGTTCGTGGTAAGCGACACGTGGGATCAGTTCCAACACATTGCGGCGGGCTGTTTGGTAGGATGCCCAGAACCCCAGTGGTTCGGCGGGCGGGGTAACTCCAACCGGTGTGGTCGTGGGTCGAGATGCGTCCAATGCCATGGCGGCCTCCTCAACTGGGTTATCAATGAGGTGGCGTTTTCGGCGTCTGAGGCAAGTCAGCGTCGGCGCGATACCGCTCGCGCGCCCAGATCACGAGGCCCGAGATCACGATCATCGTGGCCCCCATCAACGTTGTGGCGTCGGGCACATCGCCAAAGACGAGATAACCGGAGATGCTCAGATAGATCAGGAAACTGTAGGTGAATGGCATAAGCACCGAGGATGTGGCAAAGGCATGGGCGCGGATGAGAAACCCGTGACCGACCCAAGCTGACAGCCCCAGCAGCGGCAGCAACAGCCAGTCCAACACGCTGTCCGGTGCCACCCAGAACCACCAGGCCAGGGGTGCGAGCAGGCCAGTGCCCACCAGCCCCAGGATCAATTGCATCACGCCGCCATCGACTTTGCCCACCAATTGGCGGGTCTGGATCGAGTACAGCGCCAAGGCAGACGCCGGGTAGAGCATCATCAGCGCGGCCCAGGAAAACCCATCGCCAAAGGGGCGGATGATCACGAGAACGCCCACGAACCCAAACAGGATTGCGCCCCACCGCCAAGGACCCACACGGTCGCCCAGCATGGGGCCAGACAACAGGCAGACAATGATAGGCGAGGCGAACATGATCGCGGCGGTGGTGCTGAGCGGCAGAAAGAATAGCGCCACGAAGTTCACCATGGTGGCTGTCACCAGGAACAAAGCGCGGACAACCAATTGGCCCAGATAGGGCTTGGCGGTGTGCAGTTGGCGGACGCTGTCGCGGTCGGTGAAGCACAGGCCCAGGTGAACGGCGTAGCGGAAGAACGCCGCCTGCATAGCCGGGATGCCTGCGGTCACCAGCCACTTGGTCGATGTGTCTACGACCGAAAAACACGCATAGGCCAAGAGCATCAGCAGGATGCCCGCGGTCACGCCGGATCGCAGAGACGGAGGTGTGGCCTCAGCCATCCATGGGTTTGGTCATTTGGCCCACGTAGAAATCCACCATCTGGCTGACCATGTCTTCGCCGCGACCTTCGGCTTCGGCGGCGCTTAGTGCGTTCAGGGTCCCGGCGGACATCAGTGATGGGACACCGGCGTCATCGGCCATCTTGGCGTAGTAGCCCACGTCTTTGGCCGCGTTGCGAATAGCGAAAGCGAGCTTGTTGGGGTCACCGTCCAGCCCATAGGCGGACACGAAATCCATCATACCAGAATGGAGCGGACCAGCGGCGATCACGTCGTACACTGACTTGCGGTCGACACGTTGCACATCGGCCATGGCGAACACTTCGGCCATGGCATTGGCGACGGTCATGCCAAAGAAGTTGTTCATCAGCTTGATCGTGTGACCCGACCCAAGCGCGCCCAGGTGGAAGACGTTTTCGCCCAGATCGTCCAGGACAGGTTTCACCTTGTCGAAGGCGTCTTTGTCGCCGGCCGCCATAATGTTGAGTTTCCCTTCCACCGCATGGGACGGGGTTCGACCCAAGGGCGCGTCCATGTACGTGCCGCCTGCATTCGCGACCTCTTCGCCCAAAGCGCGAGTGGAGCCAGGGAGCGAGGTGCCAAAGTCGATCACCACTGCGCTAGGCTTCATTCCGGCAATCACGCCGTCTGGTCCCCGCATCCGGCTTTCCACTTGCTCCGATGTGCCAACGCAGAGCATAGCAATGTCGCTTGCCGCAGCGACGTCCTTGGCCGTGGTCACCTCGGTTGCGCCTGCGGCCACCGCCGCATCGATATTGGTGCGGGACCGGTTGGCCATGGTGGTCAAAGGATAACCCAAAGACAACAGCCGCATGGCCATGGCGCTGCCCATGAGCCCCATTCCGATAAATCCGATGGATGGTTTTGTCATTGTCCCTGTTCCCTTTTGGTCCGGTTGTTCCGGCTACATCACCGCCCCGATTTGCCAGGGCACGAATTCATAATCGCCCAACCCTTGGGCTTCGGACTTGGATGGCTCACCGCTGGCGACGCGCAGAATGTGGCGGTAGATTTCTTCGCCTTTGGTTTCCAACGTCTCGCCTGTGCCGCTCAGGATCGTGCCCGCGTCGATGTCCATGTCGTCGGGCATTCGCTGGGCCAAGTCTGAGTTCGTGGCGATCTTGATGGTGGGGGCGGGCTTTGATCCAAAGGCCGAGCCACGCCCGGTGGTGAAGCACACCACTTGGCAACCACCTGCGATTTGACCCGTGACGCTGGCCGGGTCGTAGCCGGGGGTGTCCATGAAGGTAAAACCGGGCTCTGTCACACGGTCGGCGTACCGGTAGACCGCGGTGAGCGGGGTGGTCCCGCCCTTGGCCGCCGCGCCCAGAGATTTTTCCAGGATGGTGGTGAGCCCACCGGCCTTGTTGCCGGGGCTGGGGTTGTTGTCCATGGAACCACGGTTGCGGGCGGTGTAGTCTTCCCACCAGTTGATCCGCTCGATCAGGCGCTGGCCCACGGTCGCGTCCACGGCGCGTTCGGTGAGCAGATGCTCGGCCCCGTAGATCTCTGGCGTTTCGGCGAGAACCCCCGTCCCCCCTTGTGCCGCAAGCAGATCGCATGCGTAGCCCAAGGCTGGGTTCGCCGTCATGCCTGACCACGCATCCGACCCGCCGCATTGAAGCGCCACCTTGAGGTGTGACACGGCGCATTCGCTGCGCAGGGCTTCATTGGCGTGGGGCAGCATTTCGCGCACCTTGGCGATCCCCACATCCACCGTGCGGCGCAGTCCCGCCACGTTCTGGATGTTGAGCGTATGCAGCAAAGGCCCTCGTTCCAGCCCGTGGGCCTCCAGCAGCCAATCGATCTGGTTCATCTCACAGCCCAGGCCCAGCATCAGAACCCCTGCGTGGTTGGGATGCCGGGCATAGCCCCACATCACCCTTTGTAACGCTTCGAACCCCTCGCCATCCCCGCCCATGCCGCAGCCAGTGCCGTGGACATAGGCCACCACACCATCGACATTGGGATAGGCGGCAAGCTCCTCGGGGCCAAACGCATCCGCCACCATCCGCGCGGCAGTGGCGGAGCAATTCACCGATGTGATCACGGCGATGTAGTTGCGCGTGCCCACGTCACCGTTCTTGCGCCGGTAACCCATGAACGTGTCGCTGATCTTGGGGGGCGGGGCATGGCGCAGGTTGGTGGCGAAGCGGTACTCGGCACTCACTGCGTTGAACGCAAGGTTGTGGGTGTGCACATGCGACCCCGCCGGGATGTCTGCCGCTGCCGTCCCTATGGTTTGGGCATATTTGCGCACGGACATACCTGACGGGATATGTTCCAAAGCCACTTTGTGGCCCGCGGGCACGGTATCGCGGATGACCACCCCGCCCAAGGTTTCACCTGGCCGCAGGGCCGTGCGGGTCACGGCCACTGTGTCGCTTGGGTCAAGTTTGATGAGCGGTGTGGTCATAGGTTTCGGGTCATCGTCTCACGCACAATAGGCCGCGTCGGCGGGCCAGCGGTGCTGGTCCTGATGGGGCGTTGCCGCCAGGTGAGCGCGGGTCATATCCCACATCCGTTGCCATTCCCGCCAATCGCGCAACTCACTTTGGGGCCGGGCACGGGACCGCGCCACAAAGGACGGAAATTGCGGACGTCCCGAAGGCTGACCGGTCACGTGATACCGCAGATCGAAGGACCACCGATAGTTTTGCGACCGGTTCACCAAAGATGCGTGGGGCGTCAGCGGATGGAAAATCACTGCCCCGCCGGCCTTCACCGGCAAAGGCTTGGCTGTGTCGGTGGGGCGAAAATCTGCAGGCAACCCCACCTGTCCGTTTTGCGGACAATGGGGCAGCAAGCGATCTTCGCCGCCGTGAGCCACTTGCAGACAGCCATTGTCCTCCGTCGCGTCGGTGATTGCCAACCACACGGTGATAAACTCGGTGGCATCCGCCTCTTCTAAGGTCACGCCCTGGTCCTGATGCCAATCCGTCTGGACGATGTGCGCGCGGGTCTCGTCCCCCGAAACCTCCCGTTGGGGTGGCTTGATGCGCACATGCTGAATGGGGTTGGAGCTGATCTCTGGCCCAATCAGTGCTTCTACCGTGTCCAACACCCGCTGGTGCGTGACCATATCAAACACCGCAGGCCCGATGTGCATGGGCGTGTCGGCGGCTATATCATTGTGCGGCAGACTGATGTCACAGGGTTGATACCACTCGACCCCCGCATGCACGGCCAGGTCCAGCTTGTCGAAAAACCCCAATCCGTCAGCGGCAGGCACGCGCCCTGCGCGCTGCCATCCGGCATAGAGCCCATCCATCATGGTTTCGTATTCTGATCGCACCGCCGCGAGGCTACCGGGGTCGAGCAAGTCCTCAACCACCAGATACCCCTGCGCGCGGAACTGATCCACTTGCGCTTGGTTGATCATGGCGTCTCCTCCTTCGCCTTAACCGCACATCACAGCAGGACAGCAATGATGTTTGGCCAGATCAACAGTACACTCAACGCGAGCAACTGCACGCCTATAAACGGCAAGAACCCTTTGAAGATGTCGGTAAGCGATATGTGTGGCGGGGCCACGGACTTCAGGTAGAACGCCGCTGGACCGAAGGGCGGGGATAGGAAGCTCACTTGCATGTTCATGCAGAACAGCACCCCGAACCAGATCGCCACGTGCTGTGGTTCAAGCTGGCCGATGAAGCCAATTTCCTCGATGGGCAGACTGCGGACGATGGGCAAGAACAC
>JBCDFD010000107.1:0-11799 GCA_039178645.1 Pseudomonadota bacterium
CTCCAAAGAAGCCTTTCATTTCGCCACTTAGATAACCCCGAAGCTGAACTCTCATGCCTCTATTTTCTCTACTGAAAGAATATGAATTATCACCTGTGGTAGGTAAAATAATAACGCGACCTTCCGAACCGGAGACCGCGCAAGACGACGACATCGCGCTCGGTTGGGTCGAGATTTTGAGCCTGACGGTCATGCTTCTCTGGGCCGTGGCCGCAGGGGCGCTGTTCCTAATCATGCCCGAAGCACTGGGATGGGCAGGGGCGGGTCTGCCACTGCTGCTCTTGATCTTCGTGTTCGTGCAGGCCCGCAAGCTGCGTTTGATGAAGGAAAGCGCAGCCACTTTACGCGAAGAACTGGAAGCAGCCGGTGCCGAATTGCGCGAGGCCCAAGCCAATCAAATGGCCCAACCCGATTTTTCTGAGGCCGTTGAGAACGCTGAAATCCCTGACGCGCAACAAGATTTTCCTGACGCGCCCCTGGGCTTGCCCGGTCCACAGGACGACGACGCCGGCCAAGGGGAACCTGCCGATCTGCCAGTGACGTCGACACAAGAAGCGCTGGCCATGGCGGCCTTTTCAACGCCGACGTTCCAGTCCCGCCGCGATAGCTCCGAAGTTGCTGGCAAACCTGCACCCGTGGCGCAGCCGGGATTGCCCCTGGACGGCGCGGGCGAAGCACCACCAGAATTATCCAACGCCGACTTGCTTGTGGCTCTGAACTTCCCCGAAGACCCGGATGACACCGATGGATTCCGCGCACTGCGCCGGGCTTTGAAGCACCCCCAAACCGGGCCTGTGATCTCTGCGGCACAGGACGTTCTCACCTTGTTGTCGCAAGTCGGGCTCTACATGGACGACCTGAAACCCGACCACGCTCGCCCAGAACTCTGGCGGCGGTTCGTCACAGGTGAACGCGGCGGCGCGATCACCGCTCTGGGCGGCATTCGCAAAACCGAACCGCTGGCCACCTGTTCACGTAACATGCGCGAAGACCCGGTGTTCCGCGATGCGGCGCATCACTTTTTGCAGCGGTTTGACCGACTATTGCGTGTGAGAATGGACGGGCTCGAAGACGCCGATATCATTGGCTTGACCGACACAAGGTCTGCCCGCGCGTTCATGCTTCTTGGCCGCGTGGCTGGTGCTTTCGACTGACCTCAAAGGCCAAAGTCCCGGAACGGAAGATACCGCACCGGATCACCGGGGTTGATGTCCACGGCCTCATCTGGCAATTCGACCAGTCCGTCGGCCCAGGCTAGACCAGATACCCGCCCCGAACCCTCAGAGGGGAAAACCTCCACCGCGCCGTCTTGAGTTAAACGAGCCCGCAGGTACTCCCTCCGACCCGGTTTTTTCCTTTTTCGGAATGCCGCAGGTAAAGTGTACGCCCGTGGCGCGACCCAAGCGGCACCGGCAAGGACCGACAGGCTTGGGCGGGCAAAGATCAACGAGCACACGAAGGCGGCCACAGGGTTGCCGGGCAAACCGAACACAGGCACGCCGTTCCAAAGCCCCAGCGCCAACGGCCGCCCAGGCTTCATGGCAATACGCCAAACCGACCGCGTGCCCACTTCGCCCAGCAAGGCCGAGACATGATCTTCGTCCCCCGCGGACGCCCCACCGGAGGTTAGGATCGCATCAACACGGGCACCGTCCAACCGCGCGCGCAGATCGTTCCGATCATCGGCCACATGTCCAAGGTCTACGGGCACATATCCCCAAGCGCGGATCAGCGACAGCAGCATAGGCCGGTTCGCATCATAGGTCCGGGCAGGATTGTCTGTACTGCCCGGTTCCACCAATTCATCGCCGGTGGACAGAACCCCGACATGCAAGGGCTTGCGCAGGGCGACCGCATTGACGCCCACCGAGGCAAAGGTCGCCACATCGCCCACTGACAACACGCGCCCGGGTCGCGCAACTTCGTCGCCCTTGCCAATGTCTTCGCCCGCTGGACGCACATTGGCCCCCGGCTTCAACCCGGCACTGAAACTGATGTGAGTGTCGGTGATGGCGCAGTCCTCTTCCAGGACAACCGCGTCAACGCCCTTGGGGATCAAAGCACCGGTGAGAATGCGGATGGCATGGCCTGCGGGCACGTAACCTTCATACGCCTCCCCCGCCGCGGATCGTCCTTCCACCAATGGCAAAGTGTGTGGAGGCTGCCCCAGAGAACCCAACGCCATACCGTAACCGTCCACAGCCGAGTTCGCCGCCGGGGGATGGGACCGACGGGCCACCACATCTTCGGCCAAAACCCGCCCCATGGCCGCGTCCAACGCCACGGTTTCGACACCAACCACGGGGGACAAACCGGCCCGAAGGGTCTCCAGCGCCACATCCACCGGCGTCCAATCCACACCGGGCGGCATGGCAAAGCAATCGTTGCGCAGGGGTGGCTGTTCGATGGTCATGCGGCCAAGGCCCTTTCTGCAGCGTCTGCCAATTGGTTCGGCTGGCGCACCCCGAGGATCCAGCCCTCTTCCGAACGCGGCGCACCGTCGTCCACATCGTCCAAAACTGCGGCGAGCGCACCTTCGCTGACCATCTGGGCCACCGCGCACGCAAGCACGCGCACCTGCGCGGCGTCTTTGATTTCGTCCTGTCGCATGTGCGCTTTGACTGTAGCGTCAATCAGAGACGGCCAAATCTCCACCAGCATCACTGGGCAGTCGAGCTCAAATGGCCACACGCCAACCTGCCCAGGGAACCAGCGCCGCAGCCGGGACAGCGCCGCCATGCCGGTCATGGTCTGGCTCCCCACGGACCCGGCACCGCCCATTTGCCAGGACAGGAAAGCGCCTGGGGCCAAGGTTTCCACGTGCCGCTTTTCGAGGAAACCACGGTCCAGCCAAGCTGGTTTTTTGAGCGGCAGACCTTCGGGTCCATTTTTGAACCGAAACCAAAACGGCCCGTTGCCGCCAAGGCGAGCGTTCAACTCGGCCGCTATATGGAACCGAGCGTCGTCGGGCGCGTCGGGTGGCAAAGCCGCCGCGAACCAATCGGCGAGCGCCAATGGATCGGGGGCACCGGTCACCAATGCCGCGAAGCCCTCAGGATAGCCGAAGGGGAAGTCGAACCCGATGAGCAAGCGTCGGCCCGCCGCCAATTCATTCGCGATCAGGTCGGCCAACTGCACCATCGCCACCGCGCGATTGCGCAGATAAATTGGCACCTCCACCTGATCCCCGCGCGCCACACACAGAAAGATCGAGTCGGGTCGCGGCTTGGGTCCGCGATCCTGCCCTCCCGACCAATCCACCATGGCGATAGTGTCAAACATCCACCGCCTCCCGCAGAACAAGGTCAGCAATTGTGCTGGTGTCGTCCAAGTCTAAACATGGCACCGGCAAGTCATCACGGAATGTGTCGCTGGCCACCGCTCGGATGGTCTCGTCGTCATGGCAAATGAACGGGTGCGCCGCCTCGGCGCGCCATGCCTCCACTTTAGGGTGGCGGTCCTGTTTGAACCCCTCGACCAGGACCAAGTCCACGTCAGAAAGCTTACCAAGAAGGGTCGCAAGCGAAGGTTCTTCGGCCCCGCGCAATTCATGCATGAGTGCCCATCTTTGGCCGGAACTGATCAGAACCTCTTGCGCGCCTGCGACCCGGTGGCGATGACTGTCTCGCCCTGGCTGATCCACATCGAAATTATGGTGGGCATGTTTGATGGTCGACACGCGGAGGCCCCGGCCTGTGATCTCGGTCACCAACCGTTCCATCAGCCCGGTTTTGCCCGCATTCTTCCATCCCGTGACGCCGAATACCTTCATGGGCCAAAACTCGGCAGCATGGCAGAGGCGGTGTCCAAGTCGTCGGGCGTGTTGATATTGAAAAACACATCGTCGTCGAACATGGCCGTGGCAGCGCCGTGTTTATCGGTCCAAAGCACCACCTTGCGCACCCCACCCCGCAGCGCAGCGCGCAAGTCTTCGCGCAGGCGCGTGGGCCAGAGACCAAATGTTGGGTGACGGACCAGGCGCCCTTCGTCATGGGTGGCAGCTAAGGCCAAAGGCGTGTTGGCTTTGTTGGACGCTCGGAACAGCCGCGCAACGAGATCGTCGGGGAAAAATGGCGTGTCGGCTGCGGCGGTGACAATGTGTTTGCACCCCTGCGCAGCCGCCCAATCCATGCCCGCGAGAACACCGGCCAAAGGTCCGGGATGATCGGCAACGGAGTCGGCTATCACCGGCAGGCCGTATTCGCGCAAGCGACTGACCTCGCCATTGGCATTGATCGCCAGCCGGTCCACCTGAGGACCCAGCTTGTCGATCACCCGGTCAAACAGCGTCCGACCGCCCAGCACCAACGCGCCCTTGTCACCGCCACCCATACGCGTGGCTTGGCCACCAGCCAAAATGATGCCTGCTGTGCTCATGCGGTTGGTCCTTCGCAAACGCTCATGGTGAACATCGGGTTCCCCATGCGCGGCGCAAGGGCCCAATAAAGCGCACTGCGGCTGACCGAAAGACACGCGCGCACCCAAAAGACCAGGCGATCCAAGGTGAGCGGCTCGCCGCTGCGCGGGTCGGTGCATCCTGGAAGTGTGCCGGCCGGTGCCAGGGGACCACTCGGTGACAATGGTATCGCGCCATATCCGCTGAATTTGCGGTCGATGCTGGCCAACGCGCATTGGTACATGGCCACCACGGGCGATGCCATATGGGTCGCCACCAGTTGGGACGCGGGCCCCTCGGTGCCCGGTATCGGTTTCAACTGACCCGAGGTTTTGGGCAAAAGTACCGACGCGAGCGCTGCGTTTCGATCTGGTTGGTCAGCGAGCCATTGGTCGATGGCGCTGGCGCGGGTTTGGGCGGCTGACATATAATCGGCAGCGGCCCCGTGGAGCCGTTGCCTTTGGGCGTTCATTTGCACAGGGTCGGATTGCGCGAACCGCGGTCCCATGGTGCCGAGGATCTGCCCCGCCAGCAATTCGAACCGTGTGGCATCGGTGAAAAGTGCGTCCACTTGGGCTTGCACGGCGGTGCGGGCGTCCCGTTTGGCCGCTTGGGCATCCAGCCAGACCGTTGCCGCAATCGCCAAAGCCCCGCCGAGAACGGCGGTGATGGCGGGGTGCCGGAACGCATCGTCGAGCAAGCTCAGCACTCTGCCCCCAGCCGTTTGCGGTCTAATGTCCACGGGTTCAGCCAACATGCGCCCCTTTGCGGCGACTCTTGGATGGCTCATCAGCGACCGCTGACGGGTCGGCGTCCCAGACGATCCGGTCTTCGCCGCTGAGGCAGATGAACCTCTGCCCCCGCATGCGGCCAATCACGGTGAGGCCGACCTGGCGGGCGATCTCCACCCCCCACGCGGTGAAACCCGACCGAGACGCCAAAGCCGGTATCCCCATGAGCGCGGTCTTGATCACCATTTCCGACGTCAGCCGCCCGGTGGTGTAGAGCAGTTTATCTGCCGCCGAGACCTTGTCCGACAGCATCCATCCCGCGATTTTGTCCACCGCGTTGTGGCGGCCCACGTCCTCCATATACACAAGCGGTTGCGCAGATTGGCAGAGCACCGTGCCGTGGATTGCCCCGGCACTGAGATAGAGGCTCGGCATCCGATTGATGCTCGCCGCGAGCGTGTAGAGGTCGGACGTATGGACCTTGGTGTCTGGCAGGCTCAAACCCTCCAGCCCTTCCATCATATCCCCAAACACGGTCCCCACCGCGCACCCGCTGGTGCGGGTTTTCTTTTGGAGCTTGGCCTCATGGTTGGTTTCCACCGCCGTGCGGACCACCACCACCTCAAGCTCTTCGTCATAATCGACGCCCGTGACCTCGTCGCCGTCGCGCAGCATGCCTTGGTTTCGCAGAAACCCGAGCGCCAAATACTCGGGATAATCCCCAATTGTCATGGCGGTCACAATTTCGCGGGAATTGAGGTAAATGGTCAGCGGTCGTTCCTCGACCACCGCCAAGTCGGTGACCGCGCCGGTGTGGTCCACGCCCTGGACTGCGCGGGTCAACCGAGGCGCGTCGGGGTCAGGGTGGATCAAGATGCCATCGGGTAGGTCCGGCTTTGCCACTTGCGATCCCTCCAACCTCAGAATAGCGCAATCACAACAACCGTAGGGTGTTTCTCAGATGGAGACCAGTTGGAAAAGACCGCTCTTGCGCGGAGCCGCCGCCGGTGCGCCGTTTGTGCTGGTGGCCGCACCCTTTGGGGCGCTGTTTGGCGTGATTGCAACGGAGGCGGGGCTGAACCTCGCCCAAGTGATGACCATGTCGGTCTTGGTGATCGCCGGGGCGTCCCAGGTCACCGCCATCCAACTGATGCAGGAAAACGCACCGGCGGTGATCATTGTGCTCACCTCGCTGGCGGTGAATTTGCGCATGGCGATGTATTCGGCGGCCTTGGCTCCGCACATGGGTCCAGCCCCGCTGTGGCAGCGGGCCTTGGCCAGCTATTTCCTGTTCGACCAGCCCTATGCGGTGTCGCACACTGAGTTTGAGAAAGACCCCGGCCAATCCATTGGCCACAAGATGCTGTTTTTCACGGGCTCCGTCCTGCCCATGGCGCCAGTATGGTATGGGTCGACATTGGCAGGGGCGCTCATTGGGCAAGCGATTCCGGAGGCCTTCGCGCTGGATTTCGCAGTGCCCATCACTTTCCTGGCCCTGGTCGCCCCGGCGCTGCGCAGCCTGCCCCATGTGGTGGCGGCGCTGGTGTCCACAATATTGGCGCTCGGACTGATGTGGGTGCCCTATTCACTGGGTCTGATCATTGCTGCCGTTTTCGCAATGGCCGCTGGCGCGATGACCGAAGTGGCGTTGGAGCGGCGCAAGGCATGACCGCCAGTGATCTGCATATTTGGGGGATCATCGCTGCACTTGCGGTGGGCACCTTCCTGATCCGCTTCAGCTTCATCGGAATGCTGGGCGACCGCGAACTGCCCAATTGGGTGCTGCGGTACTTGCGGTATACCACCGTGGGCGTCATGCCAGGTTTGGTGGCTCCGCTGGTGCTGTTCCCGGCGGTCAACGGAGGCCAGGTGGAGCCCATCCGATTGGCGGCAGCGTTGGCCACCTTGGGCGTGGGCTTTGCCACGCGATCCATGCTCTGGGCCATCGTTGGGGGCTTTGTTGCACTCTATGCGGGTCTGGCCTTGTTCAACTGAGGGTTTTGCAGAGGTTGCGCACGGGCTTTGCCCGCACGCTCGGTCGGGGGCTCCGCCCCCACCCATGGCGCTGCCATGGGTTCCCCCGGAGTATTTTGGGAACAATGAAATAGTTTAAGGGTTGTTTTGGGGCTCGTTTGGGCTGCCGCCTATTAACTCTGGCGCAGCTTGTCCGTAAAGGCGGCGACCACTTGGGCGTAGACATCCCGTTTGAACGGCACGATCCTGTCCACCAATTGGTCGGCGGGGAGCCAGTGCCATTCGGAGAACTCCGGGTGCTCGGTGTCGATATTGATGTCGCTGTCCGCGCCGTGGAACCGCATCAGGAACCATTTCTGTTTCTGTCCGCGGAATTTCCCGCCCCAAAGCTTAGGCAGCAGGTCGAGCGGGAGGTCGTAGGCAATCCAGTCATTGGTTTCAGCCTCAACTGTTACCAGGGATTGGGGCACCCCGGTTTCTTCTTCCAATTCACGCAAAGCCGCTGCGCGCGGGTCTTCGCCGGGGTCGATCCCCCCTTGGGGCATCTGCAACGCCGGGGTCGGGTTGTCGATACGTTGCGCCACGAACACCAGATTGTCGGCGTTGACCAGCATGATGCCCACGTTTTCGCGATAGGGCAGTTGGGCGATGTCCTCGGGCGTCATATCTCGGCCTCATGGGTGAGCCAGCCCAGGCGAGCCTGGACCATGGCGAATATTTCTGAGTTGCGGGCACTGACCAGTGGCCCGGCCTTGAGCCCAGGTCGGTAGGCGGCACCGTTGAGCCGTTTGGATACACCGCCCGCCTCTTGGCAGATGAGCGACCCCGCCGCGTGATCCCATGGTTTGGGGCTGTGCGTGAGCACGAAGCGACCGTGCCCGCGGGCCAGTTGGCGGTACTCGTGGCACGAGCAGCGGAGGTTTTCCAAACGCCCAAGCGCCATCAGGCTTTCGACCAAGCGCGGTTGAACGCCGGGGGAAAAGAGCGGGAATGGTGCAAAACCGGGCGAGCCTTCGGGTGTTTCGCCGTCGATCTGCAAGCGCATGGGGGCCATCCCATCGCGGCAGAACCAGGCCCCACCGCCTTTGCGCGCCAGCACCCAATCCTCAAACACCGGATCGTAAAGCAAGCCGAAGACCGGCAACCCGTCTTGGGTTACGGCAAGGATCACACCGAAATTGGCCAGGCCCGAAGCGAAATTCCAGGTGCCATCCACCGGGTCGAGGATCACCGCCTGTGGGGCGGTGTCGATGCGCCAAGGCAGGTCCGGGTCCGCTTCGGTGGCTTCCTCGCCGACAATCAAAGCGTCGGGAAGGATGTTCGGGATGATCTGCGTCAGTGCCGCTTCAGTTTCTTGGTCGGCGATGGTGACCAGATCATCTGCGCGGGATTTTGTTGCCACAGACCCACTGTCCAAATGACGAAACCGTGGCATGATCAACCGCCGCGCGGTGTCCCGGACGGCGGCGATCAAGGCGTGTTCGTGGTCGAGTGTGATCATTGCGGTTCAAGCCGTAAAGTTCATCGGACGCCCCTGGCCAACCATGGCGCGCCCACGATCCTTAGCACCCGTCGATCACTGGTCTAGGACTGATAGGCCTTTGAGGATGTCCACCGCATAGGCCAGTTGGTAGTCTTCCTCGCGCAACTCGGCGGCGGTTTCGGCGCGCGCGCGGTCCTCTTCGATCTGGCGGATTTCGTCTTCGGTCAGACTGTCGTTGGACAGAGAGCCGCGCAAGTCCGCCTCGGACCGGGAATGGGGTGCCTCTTCGGTCTCCTCAGAGGCGGCGGCCTCGCGGCGCGGCTGTTCCACGATGATGTCGGGCGACACGCCCAAGGATTGGATCGACCGGCCAGATGGGGTGTAGTAGCGCGCGGTGGTCAGGCGCATGGCCCCTTGCCCGCGCAGCGGCAGAACGGTTTGCACCGATCCTTTGCCAAAGCTTTTGGTGCCCACAACCACGGCACGCTGATGGTCCTGCAAGGCCCCCGCGACAATCTCGGATGCGGAAGCCGACCCACCGTTGATCAACACCACAATGGGTTTGCCCTCGGCCAGATCACCGGGCGTGGCATTGAACCGTTCACCATCCTGGGGGTTGCGACCGCGCGTTGACACGATCTCGCCAGTTTCGAGGAACGCGTCGGACACAGAGATCGCCTCGGTCAGCAGCCCACCGGGGTTGTTGCGCAGGTCAAGCACGATGCCGTTCACATTGTCCATCCCGCCCAGTTCCTCGATGGTGTCCTGCAACCCGTCGCGCATGTTGGGCGTGGTTTGGGAGTTGAACGTATTGATGCGCAGGACCACGGTGTTGCCTTCGGCGCGAGCGCGGGCAGCGATGAGCTTGATGACGTCGCGTACGATGGTCACGTCAAACGGTTCTTCTTCGCCCTCGCGCACCACAGTGATGATGATCTCGGACCCCACAGGGCCGCGCATCAGGTCCACCGCTTGATCCAAAGTGAGACCCAGAATGCTGTCGCCGTCCACATGGGTGATGTAGTCGCCTGCCTCGATACCCGCGTCAAATGCTGGGGTGCCATCCATGGGCGAGACGACCTTCACAAATCCTTCTTCCTGGGTAACCTCAATGCCCAAACCACCGAAGGATCCGCGGGTTTGAACCTGCATGTCCTCGGCTTCCTTTGGGGCCAGATAGCCGGAATGAGGGTCGAGTGAACTGAGCATGCCGTTGATCGCCGCTTCGATCAATTCGCCCTCGTCCACCTGTTCCACATATTGCGCACGCACCCGTTCGAAGATGTCGCCGAACAGGTCCAGCTGTTGATAAACGCTCGGCTCACGCCCGGCATTCTGCGCCAGCAACGGACCTGCAACGTACGACGACAGGGTCACCCCGGCCACAGTTCCGATCAAGCCAGCCATCAAGAACGCTCTCATGGGCTATCCATCCTCTTGCAATGCAAACCATTGCGACGGGTCCAGTGGCCCGTCGCCGTCTCTTGCTTCCATATAAAGCGCGTCGGGGGGAAGGTCGCCAGCGGGAAAAGCGCTCTGTGTCACATTTGTGTGCGTATTTGGAGAGATATCGGTCGCGGCGGGCAGCAATCCCAGGGCGTCACTGGTTTGGATTCGTTGGCCTTGGGACACAAGCGCAGCCTGTAGCCCACCCAAGACGAGGCTTTGGCCGGGACCAACTTCGATCACCACGACAGTACGATAGCCCCGCAAAGGTCCTGCGAATAGGACGAGGCCGCGGGTGGGCGCGCGGACCAAAGTGCTGTCGCTGGGCCGGATCATCCATCCTTCATCGGTGCGGGTCACAGAGCCTGCGATCGGCAGCGGCCAAGCTCGCTTTGACGTGTCGGTTGGGGAGGACTGTTGGGGGAGTTCATCCAGCAGACCGGCCAGTGTGGACGCAGACGGCGCGACGCCTGAAGTCGGTGCGCCGGATATGAGCGCCGCACGGGTTTCCCGCGTATCTGCGCGCAATTGATCCAGACGCGCTTGGGCCATTTCCAAAGCCTCCCGCGAGGTGCGGGTCGCGGCCAACTGGTCTGCCAGTTGCGCTTGTTCCTCGGCCAGTGCTTGGGACAGACCCTCGGCCAGCATGGCCGCGCGAGCGGCGGCGACGGCCCCATCGGGGTGCACCAAAGGCAGGGGTGCCTCGGACCGGGACACACGTTGGAGAACGGCCAGAGCGGCCGCGGTGTCGTCCTCCTGAGCTTCGAGCGCCGCACGCGCCCCGCCTTCGCGGATGGCCAAGTCACGCACTTGAGCGCGCAGGTCAGAAAGCGCCGCCTCTTGGATGCTGATCAATTCGGTCAGGGCGTCCTGCTTGGCGCGGGTGGACTGCGCGGCCTCCACCGCTGCGGCGGCCTCGGCCAATTGATCAGACCAAGTGTCAGCTTGGGCGGTTAATCCTAGGGACAGGACAAGGAGCCAAGGCCACACCCACCTCATGAAATGAGGCTTTGTCCGGTCATTTCCGCGGGCTGTTCCAGACCCATCAGTTCCAGAATGGTTGGCGCGAGGTCGGCCAAGATGCCTTCGCGTAGCTGGACCCCGTTCGGACCGCCTACCAAAGCCACCGGCACGGGGTTCAGGGTGTGCGCGGTATGCGGCCCCCCAGTTTCGGGATCGACCATGGTTTCGCAATTGCCATGGTCCGCGGTGACGACCATGGCCCCGCCCGCAGCCTCAAGCGCGGTGAGCACTTTGGACAGCCCTGCATCCACCGCCTCGCAGGCTTTCATGGCCGCGGCCAAATCGCCGGTGTGTCCAACCATGTCAGGGTTGGCGTAGTTGCATACGATCAAGTCGTATCCTGCTCCGATGGCCTCCACAAACTTGTCCGTGACGTCCCCCGAGGCCATTTCCGGAGCCAAGTCATATGTTGCCACCTTGGGCGACGGTGGCATGAAGCGATCTTCGCCCACTTCGGGGACTTCCTTGCCACCGTTGAGGAAAAAGGTCACGTGCGGGTACTTTTCAGTTTCCGCCAGGCGGAACTGCCGCAACCCCTGCTTGGCCACCCAAGCGCCCAAAGTGTTCACAATTTCACGTTTGGGGAACACCGTGGTCATGTATTCGTTGTGAGCGTCGGAATATTCCACCATGCCCAGCACCGCCTCGAAATGGGGGCGGGGCATGGGGTCAAACCCGTCAAACCCAGGGGCTGCCAGGGCGGCGAGGATTTCACGGGCGCGGTCCGCGCGGAAGTTGAGGCAGAA
>JBCDFD010000108.1:0-11775 GCA_039178645.1 Pseudomonadota bacterium
GCGAGCTGTCGGGAATGTCTGCAGCCTCTTCACGCCTGACGAATGCTACAACTTCTTCAACGCAGCAGGATATGAAACCATTTGAAGTGAACACGCTCTAGGCTTTCACGCGTTGGTGCTGCGGGACCGCTTCAGTGCCATGACTCCCATCAGGCTGGCGAAGATCAAAACACCGCTTGCAGGCAAAGGCACTGGCGCGGGTCCTGATGGTGTTCCGGTGTCTTCGTCAGGGACCAGCATAAAAGCGCGGAACGTGCTGTCGGGACGCTGGGCCGCGCCAACGATGACGCCAGAGTTGTTGATGTCATAGGCGCGGCGCAGCACCCAACCGTTGCTGTCATCAACCAAATCATTGAGATCCTGGAGCCCGTTGGTTTCATCCCAGAGAAACGCCCTGTATCCGTCGTCGGCCCAACTGAGCCCCACCACTTGTCCGTTTTCATTGATGGCCTCAGCCGAACTGGAATCCAGCCCGCCTGCAAAGTCGCCGATGTCCACAACCTGTTTGCCGGGTTCGTAAAAATATGCGCGGTTGCCGGTACCTGTGGTTTTGGCGCCCACCACCTGGCCCTTGTCGTTGATGGCGTTTGCGGTGCTGAACGTGACCGACCCATCCACAAAACCCAAGGTGGATATATCGCCCGAAGCATCCCAGATTACCGCTTGATGTCGGCTGCCCGTGCTGCGCCCAACCACTTGGCCCAGGTTGTTGATCCCGTGGGCTTGGCTCCGTCTGTCGCCATCCAGAGTACCCAGATTGACCATGCCGGTGGCTTGGTCCCAAAGAAACGCGCGGTCGCCGTCGCCGGTCGAGGAATAGCCCACTGCTTGGCCGCTGTCGTTCACATCGTCCGCGATACTGGTTCCGTTTCCTCCCGCGAGCGCGCCCAAGTCCTGGATGGGCGACCCCTGTTGCCACATCACCGCGCGACTTCCGTTTGCGTTGGTTCCCCGTCCGACAATGTGCCCGTTGTTGCTTATGGCATAGGCATCGCTTGTGTTCTCTCCGTCTGCGAGATCGCCTAAGCTGGTCATTGAGCCACCCGATGGCCAATAGACGCCGAATTGGCTGTCTTGTGTGGTGGAACTGTAGCCGACGGCTTCGCCATTGTCGTTTACGCCTCGAGCGTAGGAAAAATCGTTGCCGCCAGGCAGGTCACCGAGGTCAATCAACGTGAATGTGCCTGCTGAGGCGTGCGCCGTGAAAAGTATTCCAGAAAGTGCCCAAACGAAGTAGCGCATCCACCATAACCTTGTTTAAGTAAAGTTAACAAACTCCGTTCTACGGACAGTCGGTCTTTGGTTCAAGACCTCTGCGGTTGGGCGTTGTCCAGCAATCGCCTTGTTGCGTTGGTCATTTGGCTGTGACGTTCGGGAAGTGATTGCGCGTAAAACAAATGCTGGTGGCGTTTGGCTCAACGCGATACTGCTGCGGCGCTATTCACTGTCTTCGGCTAACCGTGTCTCCAGGTGGTGCAATACCATGGCTGCGCCGAACCGGTCGCTGGGGTCGAGCGCGGCAGCTTTGCCAAGCGCCTCGCGAGCTTGGTCGTTGTTGCCGAGCCGGGCGTGACAATAGCCCCAAGCGATGAGGCATTGCAGGAACAAACCCGGCGCAAACTCGTGGGCAGTGAACCGCGCATCTTCGGGCCTGACGTCCCGCCAATCCACAGGCAAATTCAATTGCCTGGCGGCATGGGAGATCAGAGCATCGGCGTGGGGTATCGCTTCCGTGTACCGGTGATTGTAAAAATAGAACCGATACGCACCCAGCCGGACCTCTTCGCTCCACGGTGCCTCTTCCAACGCCCGTTTTAGAGCTGCTTCTGTCTTCTCTGGATCGCTGCGCGCGGCTGCCCCGTCGCGGGCCAGCAGGTCTAGCGCGGCGGCTTCACTGGTGTTGGACATGGTCCCAATCGCTAGCGTCACCGATTGGCAGGACCGTGTCTTCTGGTGCGAAACAGTCCAGCTTCTCTTCGCAATCGTCACAGGTGGGCGACAGGCAGAGCGCAAAGTCCGCGTCCGAGCAAATCTGTCGATAGAAGAATTTCTTCCAGCGCATGTTCTGCGTGTTCGCGGCGTGGAGCCGTGGGAAATGGCGCGCGATCAGCGCCCCCAAGGCCTGGCGGCTGGGCAGGCCCATATCTTCCCACAGGTGCCGTTTTTCCATGGCGCGCCGCGCAATGATCGACGCCAGCCAGTGGGACTCAGGCGACTTGACCCCGCCGCGCCACAGCAAAAGCATGGCGATGGCGTCCTGGTCTGACGTCCTGTCTGGCACGGGCGTGTCCAGATCCGGCAAGTGCAGACCGGGGAAATAGGTCCGCGCCAAGTCTTCGATCTGCGCGGGCATCAAACCCAGCATCTCTGGCAAAGTGCCCTTGCCAGCTTTCCGTTCCGCCAAAGCGCGCACCAATATGCAGGCCAAATCCGACTGTATCAAAGCCGACCGTTGCGCCGCCGCGTCCTCCCGCGGCGCAGTGTCAGTCGATGGTTTCATGGGTCTGGCAGTCTTTGGGGCAAACCCGCGCGCAGGCACCGCAGCCGATGCAATTGTCCGCGGTCACCATGACCATGATGCAGCGTTCGATGTCGTCTTCATACTCTTCATCGTTGGGGTCCACGACCATGCCTTCGTCGGTGATGCCTTTGAGCGTCATCACGTCCCGGCCGCAGACTTTGTAACAGCGCCCACAGCCGATGCAGGTTTTCTCATCAATGGCAGTCAGAAATTCAGGAACGTATTCCTGACCGCCGCGGTTGTAGGCGACCATTGGCATGGGATCAGGCCTCCGCCGCGGCTTTCTTGGCCGCTTTGAGGTCTTTGCGTGCCGCCGCCAGTTCCTTGAACACCTCAAAGGTCTCCGCCGCCACTTCGGGGATCTTTTCCCAATCGGTGGGCAGTTCTTCAGACAGGTCGTGCAAGTTCATCTTGGCTGTGGTGGAGCGCATGGACAGCTTTTTCACATGGGCTTGGAGTTCATCGACGGTCATTGGTCCGGTCCTTTCAATCTGTGCGGTCAGGCTTTGGCAGCATCGGGATATTTGTTGATCACATCCACCGCTTGGCCCACGAGCTTGTCGCCTTCCTTGGCGAGCTTTTCCCAAGTGGTGAACCCGAACCGGTGCACGTCGCGCAGGTGCTTGGAAATCACCACCAGCTTGCCCGCGATCAGCACGATGCGCCCGAACCCTTCGTGGGACATCTTCTGCATTTGGCTGGCCATGCAGCCGGTTTCCTTTTCGATCATCAGACCGATGGCGTCGTAGAACTTGCTAATCCGCCACATGACGTCCGGGTCCGGGTCCCCAATGATGGGGATTTCGCGGCGTTCGTCGGCGGTCACGATGAACTCGGCCATGATCTCGGCGTCGGTCTTTTCATCCCAAGTGCCGTAGCTGTCTTCGGCCCGGATCACGGCGGCGATCTGTTTGAGGAACGGGTTGTCGATCCATTCCCCTCCGCGCGGCGCGTCGGTTTCCAAGGTTGCGGTCATATCTCAGACTCCTTCGGTCTCGTATTCGTCTTCATCCAGGAAGCTGGGCTTGGTGTCGCGGCCCAGGATTTTGCGTAGGAACGGGGGCGGGGACCCCTTGAGCATCTCTTGGGTCTGCTCCAGCACAGCTTGGATTGGTTCCGCCGACTTCCGTTTGATCGGATGGATACCCGCCTTCACGACCTTCGCGGCCGACGGCCCACCGATGGCCAGGGCAAACAGCAGTGCACAGCCGGTCAGGGCCACCACCTTGGGTGTGATCTTGTCATCGATGTCGTCATGCTTGCCGGACTGGGCCGTCACATCGTCAAAGGCCACGGCCTCGATGAAACGTGACCCTGTGCTGGTCACATCGTAGATCGCGAATTTCTTCGCCGACCCGAAATGTGCATTCAGGTTTTCCAGGTCGTTGGTGGCGATGGCGATGCGCAGTGGCGTCTCATCACCCGCCAGCTCTTCGGTCTCAATGAGTCGCAATCTGCGGGACATGCTCGAACTCCTCAGGAATTGGGGCGGCGCCGAAGTCTTCGGGGCGCGCGCGGTGGTGCTGGGCTTGGACGATATTGGCGACCTCGTAGAGGAAGCTGCGCGTGCCACGGTATCCGACGCGGCAAATGTCCTGGGCACCCAGGCGGTCAAAGATGGGGAAGCCTGCGCGCAACAGAGGCAAGTGCAACCGCTGCGCCGCATGGCGTCCGTGGGAATGGGTGATGAGGATTTTGGCGCCGGTGTCCTTGGCGCTGCGCTCCAGGTCGCCCAAATCGCCGATCAACACCTCGTCGGTTGGAACCTCTTCGGCGATGGGGTTGGCGGTGGTCGTGGTCACCGCTGTCACCACCCGCGCGCCCATGCCCACAAGGCAGTTGGACATGGCAAACAGCAAATCAGGGTCCGCGCCAATGGCCAGTTTCAAGCCGCCAGTGTGGAAATGGGCGTCCAGCGAGGCATCCAGCAGGCGCGATCGGTCTTTCTTCACCGACGGCGGTGCATCCTGTTGCCCCGAGAGCCCCATGAGCGTGCGGACAAAGGCATCCACAGGTTTCAGGCCCGTTACCGACTGGAACACGCGGTAGGGCACCATGCCCCTGTCCTCGATCAACTTGGCCGAGGCCCGCATGCTTTCCCCAATGGCGAGCGTGAACCCGCTTTCCACCACGCGGGGGATATCGGCGATGGCCGTGCCGCCCAGTGAAGTGCCCGACCAGTTTTCGGACACATGGCCATCCAGCGAGGTGGAAATGTCGGGCAGGACAATGGGGTTCAGGCCAAAGGCCCGGATCAAACGCACCAATTCGTCTATTTCGGCAGGTGTCAGGTAAGACCCGCACAGCAAGTTCACCTGCCGCGCGTCCTTGTTGGTCATCACCGGGTCAACCTCGGGCACAAGTGCGTCGATGATCGCATGCACCGCCTTGGCCCACCCGTCTTCCAACCCGCCTTCGAAATCGGGGGTGGAGGCATAGACCACCTTGGTGTCGTCAAAGTCGGTGCGGCGCATGGTGATTTCTTTGAGCTCACCGGCCACGTCCTCGCCCCGCGTTTCGGTCAGCGCCGTTGAAGCGATGCCGATGAACTTCGGGTTGGACTTCTTGCGCAGGTTTTCGATGGCCTCTTCGATCTGCTCGGCCCCGCCAAGGATCGTGCTGACCTCGTTCATGGCCGTGGTCTGCAACGGCACAGCTTCCTTGAAGTGGCGCACCAAGTGGACCATGGCAAAGGCAGTGCAGCCTTGGGACCCGTGGAACAGGGGCACAGCGCCCTCAATGCCCAGATAGGCCAGGGCCGCGCCCAGAGGGGCGGAGGATTTCAGCGGATTGGTGCTGAGCGCGCGTTTGGGATGTTTGATCTCGGCCATCTCAGCAATCCTCAAAGTCGGTTTTGGAGGATTCGTAGCGCGCGATCCCTTCCCCATGGGGTACGGGACACTCTGCCTGAACCGTGGGCGCGGGTGACGTCGTGGGCCCCCATTTGGCCGCGACACCTTCGGCGGTGGCGTTTGTCACTGGGCAAGTCCCGGTGAGCGGCGGGATGTATCCGCCCAGGTCGGGCAGGGGCTCTTCCCATGGTGCCGCCGACCGGACATCCGCCCACATTGGGTTGTTCACCGCCCGATCAATGGCATCCACCATATCAACCATGCCCATGTAACCCGCATATGGCTCATGCTTTTCCTGGTTCACATCCACCCAAGGCATTTTCGCCTTGAGCGCGACGAACTGCGACCGGCCACCGGACATGAGCACGTCCGCCTCGGCATCCTTCAACAGACGGTACATGTCCTTGGGGGCCATGTTGTCGAACATGTGCTTGTCGTCGCCCATGATGTCGACGACGCGGTCTTTGTCCTCGTCAGTGGCCTTGCGGACCGAGGTGCCGATGACCTCCATCCCCAATTCTTGCAGCGCCGCCACCACCGACCAGGACTTGTGCCCGCCGGTGTAAAGCAACACTCGCTTGCCTTCGACGCGGGGGCGGTAAGGTTCCAGGTCGGCCCAAATCTTGGCCTCTTCTTCGGCGATGAGCGCTTCGCAACGGTCCATCAACTCTGGATCGGCCCCGCGTTCGATCATCAAACGGCACATGGTGCGTAAGGACTCGGACGTGTCCGAAATGCCGTAGAACGAGCCCTCAAAATACGGGATGTCGTATTTCTCTTCGAGTTTCCGCGCGACGTTGATGAGCGCCTTGGAACAGACCATCATGGTCACGCTCGCCCGGTGCATCATTGCGACCTGCTTGTACCGCGCGTCCGCCGACAGCGACCCCAGCACGCGAATGCCCAGCTTGTCCAAAAGCGGCTTCACCTGCCACAACTCACCGCTGAGGTTGTAGTCCCCGACGAAATTCAAATCGTAAGGCGTGCTTTCCTCGGGCTCCAGCGTGCCGATCACATGGTCGAGCATCGCTTCGCCTGCGAGCTTGTTGCCCAGGTTCTTGGACCCCACATAGCCGGGCACATCCACCGGAATGCAGGGCACGCCAAACTTCTCAGTGGCCACTTTGCACACCGCGCCAATGTCGTCACCGATCAGGGCAGGCACGCAGGTGGAATAGACAAACACCGCAGGTGGGTCTTCGGCCTCAATTAACTCACGGATGGACCGGAAGAGCTTTTTCTCCCCATGGCCCATGACAATGTCGAGTTCGGTCAGGTCGGTGGTAAAGCCGGTACGATACCGTTCCGACCCCGATGATGCCGCGCCGCGGTTGTCCCAGCCATTGCCTTCGCAAGCCAAAGGCGCGTGCACCAGGTGGGCCACGTCCACAATTGGTTGCAGGACGATTTTCGCCCCGTCAAAGGCGCAGCCCCCAGCGGCGGCACCGGGCGTGAGCGGCTTGGCGCAACCCTTCTTCCGCTGTTGCTCGGATTTGTTCACGTTGGTCCCGCAACCTGGTTCGTTGAACACATCCTGGATTTTGGATTTCAGCGCATCCGCCATCTTGGTCCCTCTTTGTTCGGTACCCATTTCAAGCAATCGCTGTGCCAGGCGAGACTTTATGACAAATATCAGTGTGATAGGGTGTGCTAGCCAGCGACTGCACGGGCCATTGTCGGTTAGCTGACAGGGGCGGTCCTTACAAAGGCGATGGGCCGACCAAGGGTCCCAAAAATCGAAAGACCGGCCAAACCGGTCTCTCACCAGGGTACAGCGCCCCTGTCTTCATTGTTCCAAAAATACTCAAATCAGGCTTTGTCAGCCTTCACCATCCTATGGCCATAGATCACGGCGTATCCGCCAAAGGCCACGATCCAACCCATGGCCGCGATCGACTGTCCGGTCAGCGTGGCCCCAAACAAAGGCCGCACCAGCGCCGCCGCGATCAGGGCCAGGTAAAGAATGGTGGAGCCGGGCAGCGCCACCAAGGGGCCACCGCTGTGGGCCAGGGTGGCGCGGGTCATCACCGCCAGCGTGGTCAGTCCGATGGCGCCCACCGTCCAGATATGCACCGCATCACCGGTCCATAGTGGGATCAGTTCCAGGATGCTGACGCCCAATGCCAGGGCTCCAAGTGGGATGAAGGCATAGCCCGCGTGCAGAACCCACATGAGCGGATCGTCCAAGGTTTTATGTCCCATCCAACGGGACATGCGCCACAGATGCACCAGGCCCGCCGCGATCAGGAGAACGCCAGTGGCCACGGCCCAAGGTGCCACGATCCACGATAGCAGCGCCGCGCCCAAAACGGCGTGACACACCAGGTCCGCTGTGGAGGCCTCCGGCGGCAATCCGTCTTTCGCTTTGCCGCTTCGTTTGAGCCAGTTGCGCGTGAAATTCGGGGCGATGCGCCCGCCCACAACCGACACGAGGATCAACCCCGCTGCCAGGCCCAACCGTGCGCCGACGCCTTGGGCCACCGGCAGACCTTGGGCCAATTCCCAGTGAAACACCGCATTGCCGATGGTATGCAGCACCAACGCTACCACCACGCTCGCATTGCGCCAGTTCTTTCCTGCGATGACGGCCTTTGCCGTGATCCAAGCCATGGCCACGGGCATGGAAAGATCGAGCGCCGCGTAGGCCAAGGGCGGCCACGCGCCAAGCCCCAGGGAGGCCACCCGTGCCGCCACCCAAAGCCCAAACAACACCATAAGCCACCAACCCACCAGCGGTGGCTGCTTCGTCCAACTGGGCGCAGCTGTCAGGACAAATCCGGCCATGGCGGCGGTCAAATAGCCAAAGAGAAGTTCGTGCAAATGCCAAGCAGCCGGGTTGGCCAATACAGGTACGCCCGCCAGCGATGCCACCCAGAGCCCCATGGCCAGCACCGCCCAAATCGCGGCGCCCAAGAAAAACGGACGGAAGCCCGCGGACATGAAGGTTTCCACAAGGCTCGGTCGCGAAGGCGCAGCGGTCTCCAATTCTGGGGAATGAATCACTGTCATTAGCTCTCTCCTCGGCCTGTCGCCTGCCTGCACATGACAAGCGGCGACCTTAAAAAACATCAACCTGACCAAAGCCCGCAGTGGGCGCGATCATAACAAAGAGGACCGGCAGTAAGGGGAACTGCCGGTCCTCTGTATGGGACCAACCGAGGGAAGGTTGGTCCTGCGGGAGCCTGTCCCCTGTTACCGGGTGAGGTCGTAAGAATAGTCCGTCACGCCAGGATCGATGGTGTCGGTATCGAGCGTGTCGAAGATCTTATCGAGCATCTTCACCAGAACCGTCAGCGTGCCCTGGTAGAACATGGTTGGGAACCGGTGGTGGTGGTGACGGTCGAAGATCGGGAACGACAGACGCAGCAGCGGTGTGCCGGTGTCGCGTTCCAGATACTTGCCGTAGGAGCTACCGATCAGCATGTCCACAGGCTCGGTGTTCAGGAACGACCGCATGTGCCACAGGTCGCGCTTAGGCCAAACCTGACATTCCTTGCCGAATGGGGAGCTGTCGAACAGCGCCTGCATCTTTTTCGCCCAGGCTTTGCCGCCGTTGGTGGCCAAGCAGTGGCGTGGCTCGCCGCCGGTTTCCAGGATGAACGCGGCCATGGCGTAGACAAAGTCTGGGTCGCCAAAGATCGCGTAGGTTTTGCCGTGCAGATGCGACTGGCTGTCGGCCATGGCGTCGATCAGACGGCCACGCTCCATGCGCAGGCTTTCTGGGATGGCTTTGCCGGTCAGTTCCGAGACTTTCATCAGGAACTCGTCGGTGCCCTTCACGCCCATTGGGTAATGGAACGCTGCGGTTTCCTGACCCTTCTTCTCTGCGTACTCCAGAGTTTTGGGGGTGCAGTATTCCTGCAAGGACAAGGTGGCTTTGGCGTTGATGGCGTCGGCCACGTCTTCCAACTTGGTGCCGCCGGCGTACATGCGGAATTCACCGTCCGATGGGGTGTCGTACACGTCAGACACGTCCGACAGGATAGTGTAGTTCTGCACTTCCATCACATCCAGGATGCGCTTGAGTTCGCGCACGTTGCCCACGGCGAAGCCGTCGAAGCCTGGGATGATGTTGATGGAGTCGTTTTCGACCCGCTCTTCGGCCTTTTCCCAGAAGTGGCTCAGGATGCCCTTCTGCATGTTGTCGTAGCCGTCCACGTGGGACCCAACGAATGCAGGCGTGTGCGCGAATGGAACGTCGAAGTCTTCTGCGACCGATCCCTTTTCCTTCGCTTGGATGATGAAGGAGTTCAGGTCGTCCCCGATAACTTCGGCCATGCAGGTGGTGCTGACCGCGATCATCTTGGGATCATAGAGCGCTTTGGTGTTGGCCAGGCCGTCCACCATGTTCACCAGACCACCGAACACAGCGGCGTCTTCGGTCATGGACGAGGACACGCAGGAAGATGGCTCTTTGAAGTGGCGGGACAGGTGCGACCGGTAGTAGGCCACACAACCCTGGGACCCGTGCACAAAGCTCATGGTCTGCTCGTAACCCGCGGCCACGAACACGGCGCCCAAAGGCTGACAGGCCTTTGCTGGGTTCACGGTTAGGGACTTACGTTCCAGGTTCTTTTCGCGGTATTCCCAGGACTTGGTCCAATCGCCGATCTCTTTGACCAGCTCATCGGGATGTCCGCATTCGTAGTTAATCTTCTTGTTCTTGAGCATCTCCTGGTATTCCGGCTCGCGGAACAATGGAGCGTGGTCGAGTACTTTATCTGCCGACTGTGGCATGGGCTTATTCCTTCCGTGGGCCGTCCACATTCCGAGACGCGCCTAGTCAGGGGTGAGGGGGTGAGGGCAAAGGCTCTGCCCTCAGAGTTCTGCGTAGGGTGGGGCGACAGCCCACCACTGTCCGTGGATTATTCCGCGGCGATGGCCGTTGGCGCAGGCGATGCCCATGGGGCGTCGTAGAGACCCCAAACTGGGTTATTAATCGCCAGGTCCATGTCACGGGCAAAGATCGCGTAGCCATCATAGCCGTGGTACGGGCCGGAGTAGTCCCAGCTGTGCATCTGACGGAACGGGATGCCCATCTTCTGCACGGGGTACTTCTCTTTGATGCCCGAGCCGACCAAGTCGGGACGGATGCCTTCGATGAACTTCTCAAGCTCGTAGCCTGTGACGTCATCGTAGATCAGCGTGCCGTCTTTGACGTAGTGACCTGTCCGCTTGTAGTCGTCGCCGTGGGCGAATTCGTACCCGGTGCCGACAACCTTCATTTTCAGGTCATCGTATGCGGTCACCACGTGACGTGGGCGCAGGCCGCCGACATAAAGCATCACCGACTTGCCTTCGAGACGTGGGTGGAACTTGGCGTTCACTTCGTCCACCAGCGGCTGGTACTTGGCGATCACCGCTTCGGCATTGGCTTGGATTTTCTCGTCGAACTTCGCCGCAATCGCGCGCAAGGAGGCGGCGATCTGAGTTGGTCCGAAGAAGTTGTATTCCATCCAACCGATGTCGTACTTTTCTTCCATGTAACGGCAGATGTAGTTCATCGACCGGTAGCAGTGGATCAAGTTCAAACGGGCCTTTGGAGCGCGCTCGATCTCGGCCAAGGTCGCGTCGCCGGACCAGTTGCCAACCACGTTCAGGCCCATTTCTTCGAGCAAGATGCGCGATGCCCAGGCGTCCCCACCGATGTTGTAGTCACCGATGACGTTGACGTCGTATTTGCCGGGCTCGTATTCTTTGGCCGCGCCGCCGTCGCCTTTTTCATAGACCCAGTCACGGACCGCGTCGTTGGCGATGTGGTGACCCAAGGACTGCGACACACCGCGGAAACCTTCGCAGCGCACCGGCACCATGGTCTTGCCGTAAAGCTTGTTTTTCTCTTTGGCCACCGCTTCGATGTCGTCACCGATCAGACCAATCGGACATTCCGACTGGATGGTGGTGCCGTTGGCGAGCGGGAACAGAGTTTCGATCTCGTCGATGGTTTGGCCGAGCTTCTTGTCGCCGCCAAAGACGATGTCTTTTTCCTGGAAATCGGTGGTGAACTGCATGGTCACAAATGTGTCCACACCGGTCTTACCGATGTAGTAGTTCCGACGCTGGGACCAGCTGTACTGGCCACATCCGACCGGACCGTGGGAAATGTGAACCATGTCCTTGATCGGACCCCACACCACGCCCTTGGACCCCGCGTAGGCACAACCGCGAATGGTCATGACGCCGGGAACGGATTTGACGTTTGACTTGGTGGTGTCACATTTGGATGCGATACCAGTGGCCGGATCGGGTTCGCCCTCGGGATCTGGCTGGCTGACTTGAAGGTGCTTGGCACGCTTCTTTTTGGCTTTCGCCGGATAGGCTTCGAGAACCTGTTCGATCAGGGATTCGTAGTCTTCCGGCCCATTGACGTGATCTTTGGCCATTCTTTTGGCTCCTATTCAC
>JBCDFD010000109.1:0-11631 GCA_039178645.1 Pseudomonadota bacterium
CCATAGGTATCGCGTACCCAGTGACGGTCGGCTTGTTGTTTCACCTGATCGCGCACTATGTGCTAAGGTATATCGAGACGGAGGACGACTTATGACCATCCCCTCATTTTTTCTTAGCTACGAGTTCTTAATCCCCACCGGGCTCTTGCTATTATATGGTGTGCCAGGGATCCTGTTTGCCCGCTGGTCAGCGAACCGGCTGGAGCGGGAGGATGACAAGAAGGGTGACAAATGATGCGGCACCCTCCCAGAGTCTCAATGGGCCCGCAGGCTCAGCACCAAATAGCATAGCGCCGCCGCCGCGCTGACGGGCCCCTTTTCGATGCCGAGCAACGCGCCCACGTAGGTCAAGTGCAGCATGATATACGCCGCGCGGTGACACAGCAGACGACCGACCATATCTTTCAGTTTCTTCCACATTTGGATCTCTCCGATTTAACTTGAGACCCTGGCCAGGGGCGAGCTACCGTGCTCACAACTGAAATCTGCCACGTCCAAACACTCAATTTTATGGGGTGAAGTTGGCCAACCAAAGTTGGTCAAAGTTGGGTTGGAGTTGGGGAAAGTTGGGAAAAAAGACCGATAATCCAAATTCGTTTGGGGCCATTCTGGGCCGCGAAATGAAATCCAAGCGTGCGAAATTGCGACTCACGCAAGGGCAATTGGCGGCTCAGATTTGGCCTGGCGATGAAACCGCCGAAGAGACCCGCAAAGCTGACATCAGTAAGCTCGAAAACGGTAAGGTCCCAAATCCGCACACCACCACGGTCAAGCGCGTTTCCGACGTTTTGGGTTTTTCCGATGGCGATATTGCCAAGTTTCGGCATGAGGCTGCGCTGTCTCCAGCACAGCGGTTGGAAGAAATACCAACGCTGAGCCGTGATCAGTTGGAGCTATTGGCAAGCAGGTTTGAGATCGAACGACCGCACGAACAGTCCGACGCCGCTCTACGGGAAGTGCTCACAAAAAAGGCCGAGGAGTATCGGAGTTTTCGAGCGCAGATTGATGGGTTGGACGAGCGTGTGGCGGCCATTGCCAATCTGAAAGGCGCGGCGGCGGATGCGGCGGAGCGGTTGGATTTTGACGAGGTCGAGGACCTCCTGTCCCGCGTGGATGAGGTGGAAACCGAGATCGCCGCCGAAACCAAAGTCGCGCGGGCCGACAATGCACTGCTGCGCGGTCGAGTGGACGAGGCGTTTCGGATCCTATCGGCGGCGGCGGACAGTTTTGCGAGTGTTGACCCAGTAGAGCCTGCACGGAAACGTCTAGATTATGGCGCAAGGCTATATCATCATGGACTTGGGTACGGCGGTGACGGCCTAACAATGGCGGCGCAGATTTGGTCCGAAGGGCTGGCGCAGGTCTCAAGAGAAACTCAAGCTGAAGACTGGGGGAAACTACAAAACAATCTCGCGGTTGCGCTGCAGGACTAAGGCATCCGCACCGGAGGAGAGGGCGGGGCCGCTTTGTTGGCTGAGGCCATCATTGCCTACCGCAGCGTCTTGGAGATCCACACCCGTGAGGCGATGCCTGTGGATTGGGCACTGACGCAGAACAATCTTGGGAATGCGCTTTCGAACCAAGGCATTCGCACCGGCGGCGAGGACGGGGCCGCGTTGTTGGCCGAGGCCGTCACCGCGTATCGCAGCGTCTTGGAGGTCCGCACCCGCGAGGCGATGCCAGTGGATTGGGCACAGACGCAAAACAATCTTGGGATTGCGCTACAAAACCAAAGCACCCGCATAGACGGCGAGGACGGGGCCACTTTGTTGGCCGAGGCCGTCACCGCCTACCGCAGCGCCTTGGAGGTCCGCACCCGCGAGGCGATGCCAGTGGATTGGGCCGCGACGCAGAACAACCTTGGGATTGCGCTGCGAAACCAAGGCACCCACATAGACGGCGAGGACGGGGCCGCATTGTTGGCCGAGGCCGTCATAGCCTACCGCAACGCGTTGGAGATCCGCACCCGCGAGGCGATGCCGGTGGATTGGGCCATGACGCGGAACAACCTTGGGGTTGCGCTGCAAGACCAAGGCATCCGTACCGACGACGAGGACGGGGCCACGTTGTTGGCCGAAGCCGTCACCGCCTACTGCAGCGCCTTGGAAGTCCGCACCCGTGAGGCAATGAAAGTCGATTGGGCCATTACACATAAGAACCTCGCGATTTGTGAGGTACTCATCGCGGACCATGAAGATTGCGATGATCCCAAAGCGGCTTTGGGCCGAGCGCTTGAGGCCGTGAATGCGTCCCTGACCGTGTTTGAACCGGTGCACATGAGCTACGAGCATGGTTCGGCCTCCAAGCTGCGCGAAGATATTTTGGCAGCGATTAAGGCGTTGGGGGATTAGGGCTTTTGAGCCGGGCGTGCTCGAAATCAGGTTGATGCCTTTGTGTTACTACGAACGCGCATCGTTGGTGCGACGTGGCGATTTTGGGGCGCCTTCGCTGCCTACGGGCTTGTTATTTACCACTTACCGAGTTGAGGGCAAAACTATGGCCACAGCGTTGGGCTTCTACTCTCGACGACTTAGAATGGCGTTCGCCATCCATCGGACACGGCACGGCAGGCCCTCCACCTCACCTAGTCACGCGTCCTGGGGCACTGGGATCAACCTCAGGTCATTCCCTTTCACCGCCACCCAGTGGCAGGAATAGGTGGGCCCGGACAGCTTAGGCCCAAAGGCGTGACAGTATTTGCTGTCCCGAAACGACCACACGCCTGTGAACCGTTCCCCGGCATAGAGCCCATCCAGTAACCCGCCCGGACGCACGTCCACGCGGTAGCCCGGCCCGTCCAGCGGATTGTTCACCACCCGATCCAGAAACTGCGCGGGATCGTCGATAATATGGAACCCCGTGCCTTGCAGCCCCGCCAGGGCCAAGGGATCAACGGGCACCGGCGCGGGTTTGGACGAACAGGCGCCGAGGCACAGGCAAAGCAGGATGATTTCAAACCGTGACATGGGCGCACCCTAATCCGGCGAATGTAACCTGAAGGTTAAGGCGGCTTTGACCCCGGTAGGCCCTTCCGCTATCGGCAAGTCAAAGAGGTGACCCATGGCCCATGAATACCGCGTGATCCCCGCCCCCGCCAAAGGCACCAAAGCGCCCGGCGCGAAGACGCCCGACGCGCGCTACGCCGCTGCACTGGCTCAGGTTTTGAACGACGAGGCCGCCGACGGGTGGGAGTTCGTGCGCGCCGAAGTTCTGCCCACCGAGGAACGCCAGGGTCTCACCGGATCGAAAACCGTGTTCGTCAACGTCCTGGTGTTTCGCCGCGCAGTGTTTGAGCAGGCCGACCCGTCCACCGAAGCAGCGCTGCGCATGTTGGCCGAGGGCGACGGAGAGGCATGAGCCTGGGCGTGGCGGTCCCCTGCCCGCTCTCGTCATGATTCAAGGCCAAAGGACACAACCGATGCGACTGCCACATGTCACCATCGTCCTGCGCGACCGCGTGATCCCGTGCGGGGACCTGATCATTGGGGCTGGGCATATCGCAGAGATCACCGAGACCGACGGCACGCCCAGCCACACGGTGTTCCCCGGCTTTGTGGACATGCACGGCGATATGATCGAGTTGGAGCTGGAGCCGCGTGTGCAGGTGGATTTCCCCATGGCGGTGGCGCTGAACCACTTGGACGCGCGGCTCGCGGCCTCGGGCGTCACCACCGCCTATGCAGGGGTGAGCTTTTCCCGCGCGGCCAAGTATGGGGAGCGGCGGTCGTTTGACCACACCTGCGCCATCATTCGCGCGCTGAAGGCGGCGCAGGCGGATATGCGGGTGGACCACCGGGTCCATGCAAGGTTCGACATCACCTTCACCGCGGCCATCGATGCGTTGGAGGGTCTGCTCCGCTATGGCATGGTAGACCTGGTGTCGGTGATGGATCACACGCCGGGCCAAGGGCAGTACCGCAATATTGAGCGGCATATCGAGCTGCGCGCGGAACATCACAAGGTGACGCTGGCCGAGGCCCGCGCCATGGTCCAGGCCAAGATCGACGCCGCCACGCCGGAGGCCGAGGTGCTCACCAATCTGCAAACGGTGTCGCGGCTGTGCGCGGACCACGGGATCGCTCTGGCCAGCCATGACGATGACTCTGTTGCCAAGGGGCACTTGATGGCGGACCTGGGCGCGGTGATCAGCGAATTTCCCGTGAGCTTGGAGGCCGCGCAAACTGTGGCCGAGCGCGGGCTGATGGTCGCCATGGGCGCGCCAAACGCCATGCGGGGGCAGAGCTATTCGGGCAACCTGTCGGCCCGCGACGCCCATGCGGCGGGCATCCTGCATATCTTGGCGGCAGACTATCACCCAGCGGCGATCCTGCCTGCGGTGCGTGCTTTGGCAGCAACCGACCCAGACGGGTTGCCAGGTGCGGTGCGGCTGGCGGCGACGAACCCAGCGAAGGCGCTGGCGCTGAGCGACCGGGGCGAGATCGCCACCGGCAAACGCGCCGACCTCGCGGTGGTGGATGCCAACGACCGGGTGGTGATGACGATCAAGGCCGGGGGTCCCGATCCACAGCGACGGCACCTTTGCCCCCTTGGCCCAATGACCTGAGCGTAAGCCTCCCATGACCCAACACACCCATACCATCAGGCTCGCCCATGGCGGTGACACCGTGGCCTGCGCCGAGATCATGGCGGCTTGGGTCAATGGCACGCCGTGGATGCCGAAGCTGCACACGCCGGGTGAGGATCGGGCCTTTTGCGCGGGCATGATCTGGACCGGTGGCGTGACCGTGGCCGAAACGGGCGGCGAGGTGACCGGGTTTCTGGGCCAAAGCCCGAACACGATCATTTCCCTGTATGTGCACTCACAGATGCGCGGCCAAGGGATTGGAAGCGCGCTGTTGAACCACGCCAAGGGGCGGGCAAAGACACTCACGCTCTGGACGTTCCAAGCCAACACCGGCGCTCAACGGTTCTACCTCCGCCACGGGTTCCGCGAAGTGGCGCGCACGGACGGCGACACCAACGACGAGCGCTTGCCGGATATTGAATACCGCTGGGACGCGGCTTGACGGTGCGGGGCGGCGCAGGCGATGCACAGGCGACACCTCCGCCACCCGCGAGCTTCCATGCAGCGTATCATGATCATAGGTCAGCCGGGGTCAGGCAAATCCACTCTGGCGCGGATGCTGGGGGAGGCGCTGGACCTGCCGGTCTATCACATGGACCGCGATGTCTACTGGCTGCCCGGCTGGGAAGAACGACCGCTGGAGGATCGCCTGACGCGGATCGACGCCATCGTCACGCAAGACGCTTGGGTGTTCGAAGGCTTTAACTCCGCCACGTTCCACATCCGCGGCGCGCGGGCGGACACTCTGATCTGGTTGGACGTGCCCCTGGTGATCCGGCTGTTCCGCGTGATCCGGCGGAATGTGACGGGGCTGGGCAAAGCGCGCCCCGACCTGGGCGACGACTGCCCGGAACGGTTGGACATGCTGCCGGGGTTCCTGTGGTACATCCTGCGCACCTGGCGGCGGAACTGGGCGAATACCTATGGGTTCTATGAAGCGTTCGAGCGGCCCAAACACCGGTTGCGCACGGTGTGGTCGGTGAACCGCTTCGTGGCGCAGGCGCGGCGGTGAGAGGGGTGCCGTTTAGGCACATGGCCCTTGCGAGCACACCCATCCTCCGCCACCCTGCCCTTAACATTGATTAAGGACATCCCATGGCAGACGAAGACGAGCCCCTCTCCGCCGAAGAAGCCTACGCCCGGGCCGAAGAGATCATCGCCCAAGCCAAGCGCAGCGGGGCCAAAACGCTGAATTTGACGGGGCTTTCTGGTACAAGCTATGTTTCGACTTTCGGCCCTGCAAAGAGGGTCGAAGGCGCGGGATTGGCCAGTCTCACCCGTCTCCCAGACAGCATCAATGAGTTGACCGAGGTCACAGAAATTTGGCTGCCCAGCACTCAGATCAGCGACCTGCGCCCGCTTTCATTTCTGACTGGCATTCAGAGCCTCGGCCTTTGCAACACACAAGTCAGCGACATCTCTGCGTTGGCGGGGATGACCGGGATGCACGGCCTCGACCTTCGCAACACACAGGTCAATAACATCTCTGCGTTGGTGGGCATGGAAGGCATACAAAACCTCGACCTCAACGGCACGCAGATCGATGACATTTCTGTCTTGGCTGGGATGAGAGGGATGGAGAACCTCGGCCTAACTGGCACACAGGTCAGCGACATCGCGGCGTTGGCCGGGTTAAGCGGGATGCAGGTCCTCGGGCTATTCTCAACACAGGTCAGTGATTTGAGGCCGATCAAGGCAATGGACAGACTGGTCTACCTTAGTTTTGGCAACACGCCAGCAACGCGCAACGATCCGAAGCTAGCAGAGTTTGCTTCAATCGAAGACGAAACCGAGCGTGTCAAAAGGACGTTGGTGTATTTGAAAGGCTTACCACCACTTCCGACAAAACGACCCGATGGAGCCGACTATGTGCCGCCGCAAAACAACCGGGCGCTCACCTATGGGGTGAAGGCGGGGCAAGTGGTTGGGGCGAACGACCCGGACCCGTCCAGCCTGTCCGATAGCGCGCGGTCTTTGCACCCTGCTCTCAAGGCCCGAACCGAAGCGATGATCGCCAATCTGGCCCCGGTCAGCAACGCCCACATAGGGACTTGCGAGACACTCAATGCCTATGCGGAGGCATTGGGTGAAACGCCCGAGGACATGGTGCCCACGATCCTGTTCGTGGCAGGTCTCGACCTGCGGGAAGCGCTGCGCCTAGATGAGGATTTATCCGGCGGCGTGGACGACTTGGCCGGGGATCAGCCTTTGGGTCCCACGCGGCAGAGCAAGCTGCGCACACTGGTTCAGATGCACAACACATTCTCGGCCAATCACACCGAGCTTGCCAAATACGACACTGACCAGATCGACCCGGTGGATCGATTCTTCGGCGAGCGGGACAAGGCGGCGATGCATGAGATGGTCAAAATCATCTCGGCCCGAATTGCCGAGGTGGAAGAAAGCGTGCGCAGGCGGCTAGAGACCCTGGACCGCGAAGCGGCCAAAACCGGGAAGGCCAGCGAACGGGCGCTGACACTGGAGAGCGAGAGCCTGAACAACTTCGTCACTTTGGTGGTGACGGAAACGGTGAAGCAGATCGATCTGTATGACCGGAGCCCGACCAAGGGGTCAGGCATCGGCGGGGATGTCCGCGCCGGTATCATCGCGGCTGTTTCAGCGGCGGCTGTCACCAACGCCTCCATAGACCCTGATTTGGCCCAATTCATCCCGGACCTGGTTCTGGCCCTGGAGCCCTACATGGGTCAATTGTTCGCCAGCCTACCCGGCAACACCGAACCTTTGGAAAAGGTGGTGGCCTGGATTGTCGCCCGGTTAAATGAATAGGGATGGTGTCACCCCACCCTACCCCGAAATATCCAGCGCGATGGCGTGGACGCGGTCGGTGAGGTCTTTGCCAAGCGCGCCGTAGACGGCACGGTGGCGGGCGACGCGGCTCATGTCGGCGAACGCGGGCGCGGCTATGGCGATGCGGAAATGGCTTTCCCCGGTGCCGTCATCCCCGGAATGACCGGCGTGTTTGTGGCTTTCGTTAATCACATCCAATGATGTGGGCGTGAACGCGTCGGTCAGCTTTGACCGAATCTCCTCTGCAACCCCCATTTTTGTCCTTTTTCCCCTTTTGCTCTGGTTCAGAACCGTTAGACTTCCCGTCTGCTTTTGATGCGTACCCAGTCCGCTAGACAAAGGAAAGGATATCCCATGGCCAAGGAAGACCCGTTCGGTTTCGATATGTCTGTGTCCTCGGCCAAGAAGAAGAAAAGCCGAGGGCGACGGGGGATGTCGGGGGCGTCTGAGACGTCCAAACGGGTGTGCGATGCGGAAGGCTGTAACCTGCCCGGCCTATATCGTGCCCCCAAGAGCCCCGATCAGCTGGATGAGTTTTTCTGGTTCTGCAAAGAGCACATCCGGGAATACAATCTGAAATGGAATTTCTTCAACGGTACCTCCGAGGAAGACTTGGCCGCGCAGATGGATAAGGACCGGGTGTGGGAACGGGAAACCAAACCGTTCCGCAAAACGGTGGAGGAGCGGGCCTGGGCGCGGTTGGGGATTGATGATGCGCAGCAAGTGCTGGGCGAGAACGCCACGCGCAATCCTGGGCGCGGTGCGGTGGACAATGGCACCGGCACGCGGCGCTTGCCGCCCACCGAACGGCGGGCCTTGGAAATCCTCGAGGCGCGGGACACCTGGACCAAGCCGGAGATCCGGAAAGCCTACAAGGGTCTGATCAAAATCCTGCATCCCGACATGAACGGCGGCGACCGGTCGGACGAGGATCGGCTGCAAGAGGTCATGTGGGCCTGGGAACAGGTCAAAGACAGCCGGAATTTCCGCGACGCGTGAGTGGGCGTTCCGCCTTTTGAAGCTCCGCGGCTCGAGATAGGCGCGAGGCTTGGGCCACCCTGACAATGCAGGCCTTCCGTCTCCCGCCACTTGAGCGGTGGGCCAATTACAGCGTTTTTAGTTCCCACTGGGTCATCTGGCATCACGTTTCGCGTTAGAGCGTTGCGAGAGACAGCGAACAAGTGATCCAACACGGAGTGGGAACGCCTTAACGTGCAGCCGAGTGCCCGTTTTCTGTTCCCAGACTCTTGTGAACCCCCTAATATTCAATGGTAAACTGTACTTTTGGAGCGTCCGGCGGACGGTCCTCACCCAAACCTATGCCCACATTTCAGGGCACACAATTCCAAAATGGAGACTCACATGACCCGACTGGATCGCATTTCGTTTGACTTGAACCGCTTGTTCGCTGCTTTGCCGTTTCGGGCCAAAGGCCCGCGCGACGCTGATGGTTCGCCTACCGCCCGAAACACGTTGGTTAACCTGTGCAGTGCTGCTGTGATCGCGACGGCGAGCTTTCTTCCCTCCGCAACATCCGCGTCGTCCATCGGCTACGACATCATAAATCGTGGCGTTACCGACGGGGTGAGTAACTTCTTTGTGCTCGACACCAACCTCGTCCTGGCCGCGGGGTCCATCAAATCATGGAGCGTTTTCAGCACCGCAGGTGACTTAGGGCTGGCCGTGTTCCGGCCAAAGGGCGGAATTGACTATGAACTGGTCGGCCTCGACATCCGCACCGCAGTGGCCGGAGCCAACACGTTCACGGGGTCCACATTACAAGCCCAATCGGGCGATGTTTTGGGGTGGTACATTGGAGTCGGGCGTATTTCCTACAATTTGGACAGCAACTCGCTTGTGCGCTGGTCCTATGAAAACCCAACCACGGTGAACATCGGAGACACCACAGACTTCGGTTCTCCCGGCGCAGGCGGTGGCGGTCCTCTGTCAGGTCAGAACCGCACCTATTCAGTTTCGGCCGCTGCCACGCCACTTGCCGCACCAATTCCGCTGCCACCGGCTGGTTTGGCGCTTGGTTTTGCGATTGTGGGTCTTGGTCTGCGCCAAAAGTTCATCAAGGCGCATCACGCCCGTTGAACGGAGGTTTGAGCCTGGGGGCGGGCAACTGACGTGTGCACCGCCCCTCGACGTAAAACTTCAGATGCGCCTCACACGAATTCGAAGTCCGTTGAGCTCAGGTTTGAATTCACCACAATTTCGCGATTGTTGTACTGCACGATGGTTTGGTCGCCGAGCTTGAACACGTCCAAGTCGTTGTAGCTGGACACGTCGGTCGCTTTGCGGATGCGGATCATGTCTTCGCCCTGGACGAAGTCTTGGACATAGTCGCTTTCGAACGTCTCTGCGAACGGGTCCCCGTCGCCGCTGAAAATGAATGTGTCATCGCCGCGGCCACCGATGAGGGTGTCATCATCAGCCCCGCCGTTGAGCTTGTCGTCGCCATTGCCACCGTCCAGTGTGTCCGAGCCGAAGCCGCCTAAGATCACGTCTTTGCCAAAGTCACCGAACAACAGGTCGTTGCCGTATCCGCCGCGGATGTAGTCATTTTGCAAGCCACCATAGGCGGTGTCTTGGCCGGACCCCATGATGAGCACATCATTGTCCCTACCGCCGTCGGCGTAGTCATTGCCATTGCCGAGCTTCATATAGTCTTTGCCGTCGCCGCCCCAGGCTTCGTCTTCGTTGCTGCCGCCGATCAGTGAGTCATTTCCGTCCTCGCCCTGCATGACGGAATTGCCATAATCGTTGCGGATCAGGTCGTTGCCTTCGCCGCCATAGCCAGAGTCGAACACATAATCGAACGAGGGATTGGCTTCGGGCTGTTGGTCGAGATAGATTTTGTCATCGCCGCCATTGCCCCAAATCCCGTCGGACCCATCACCGCCAACCATCGTTTCATCGGCCGATGATCCGCCCAAAAGGTCTGCCCCGCCAAGGCCGTTGAAGAACGTTTGGCTGCCGCCCATGGAATGGATGTCGGCGCCTTCGGTGCCTTGGTCGAATATGATGAGACGTTCAAAACTGCTTGGGGCCTGGGATGGCGACAACACCGCGGCCCAACCGCCGGCTTCCAAATTGACCAGATCCGTCCAAATTTCATCGGTGTAAACCGAAGAACTGGTGCCAACACCGGTGTTCACCTGCGTTCGGCTGACCACGTTGGTGCCGGTTTCATCTATTTCGTAGACCGACATGCTTGAGTTGCTGATGTTGAACCCGGCGACCACAAAGCTGCCATCGGGGCGTTTGAGAACCTCAATCCCATAGGTCCCCCCGAAGGCACCAGTGGACGTGGATATCACAGTGCTGAGCGTTTCGTCATAGACGGTGAAATTGATGCTCTGACCGCGGTCCCAATACATGACCAGGATGTTGCCATTGTCCAAGTGAACGGCATTTATGCCGCCATAGTATCCGTTCCAAGCGATGTTACTGGTGGCCACTTGAACGCCCACCGGTGATGCATCAAAGGCATTTTCTGCCACACGCAACAGCCAGAATTCGTTGTCGCCGGTGTTGGTGTTGTAAATGAGTGTGGGAACATATGGCTCCCCATTGGCAAAAATCGGAGCCGATATTTTTCCTTCGACATCTGTGTTTACGGTGCTGTCCAGGCGCGTGTAACCAGAATCCACGCTTCCGAAAATTGGGAATGCCTGAGCATAGACAAACTCTTGGGCTGACGGGCTCCAGAAGTTGGAGGCCACGATATCGCCGTTGTTCAAGGCGGTCAGATCATATTGGAAACCTTCGCCCAAAATGGAATATTTGGTGATCAAGGTTCCATCGGCGGCATAGCGAACAATGGTTTCGCTGTTGGTCTGAAGGTAGGGCGGTGTTTCGTTGAACATGATGGCAAAGCCGCCTTCGGGCGTGGCCACGGCTTTAACGTCTCTGTCCTGGACCGCGTCGCCAACTTTCACGGGGAACCCACCCAGCGAGTTCAGGTCACCATCCAGGAAGGTGTAATAGACCTCGTCCGCGCTCCCGCCGCTGTCCCAGGCGTAGGTCATCAAAATTCGACCGTCGAGCAGGTTGGTGAAGTTCACGGCATAGATGTCGCCGGTCACGTTTCCGGGCGGTTGGAAGGTCAAGTTTGTGGACATGTCGGTTTCCTTTCATGGGCGCCCCTGGTCCGAGCGCCGATTGGTTAAACGAGTTCGAGTTCGCTGGATTGGAGACTGGCTTTCACGGCGTTTTGCCTTGGGCTGCGTTCG
>JBCDFD010000110.1:0-11617 GCA_039178645.1 Pseudomonadota bacterium
CAAAGCTGTGTCAGCTTCCAAAGCGCGCAAGGCGTCGAGCAGATTCAGCGGCAACACATCTGCCTTCACCTCATGTCCATGGGTGTACATGTTGGCGTCCACCCGCGCGCCGGGATCCGTCGCCTTGGCCATGCCATCGAGACCGGCAGCCAGTACGGCGGCGGGCAACAGGTAGGGGTTGGTGGCACCGTCGGGCAAACGCAGCTCGATCCTGCCCGGCCCGGGCAACCGGATCATATGCGTCCGATTGTTACCGCCGTAGGTGATGGTGTTCGGGGCCCAGGTGGCCCCCGATGTGGTCACCGGCGCGTTTAGGCGCTTGTAGGAGTTCACCGCCGGATTGGCGATCGCCGTGAGCGCCGAGGCGTGATCCAAAAGCCCGCCCAGGAAGTTGTAGCAGGTGTCGGACAGGCCCATGTCACCATCGCCCGCGAACAGGTTATTGTCATCCTTGTCCCACAGCGACACATGGGCGTGGCAGCCGTTGCCAGTCAGATGCGCGAACGGTTTGGGCATAAATGTGGCCCGCAGCCCGTGCTTTTCCGCCACTGATTTGACCATAAATTTGAAGAACGCATGCCGGTCTGCGGTGATCAAAGCGTCGGCAAAGTCCCAGTTCATCTCAAACTGACCATTGGCGTCTTCGTGGTCGTTTTGGTACGGGCCCCAGCCGAGCATCTGCATGTAGTCGCAGATTTCGCGGATCACGTCGTAGCGGCGCATCAGGGCTTGTTGGTCGTAGCACGGCTTGGCGGCGGTGTCGTATGGGTCTGACAGCTCAGACCCATCGGGCGACACCAGGAAGTATTCGCATTCCACCCCGTGCTTGAGATAGACGCCTTGATCTGCCGCTTTGGCCATGACCGATTTCAACGCCACGCGTGGCGCTTGGGCCAGTGGGGCGTCGTTGATCACCGGATCAGCAGCCAACCAGCCCACCTCTGGTTTCCACGGCAGTTGGATCAAAGTGTCGGGATCGGGCACCGCCAGCATGTCCGGGTCCGCTGGGGACATGTCGAGCCAAGCGGCGAAGCCTGCGAACCCTGCGCCCTCTTCGGCCATCTGATCGATGACGGACGCGGGCACCAGTTTTGCCCGCTGCGCTCCAAACAGGTCCACGAATGAGATCAGAAAATATTGGATGCCCTTCTCCTGGGCGATTTGGGACAGTGCGGTCATGGGCTTACCTGTTGGGCTTTGGGTCTTGCTATCAAAGGGCTGAGGGGGCTCTGCCCCCGCCGAGCCTTTGGCCCGGCCCCCCGGAGTATTTAGGGAACAATGAAGACAGTTTGCCTCAGTATGTTTGACCGGGGATCCAGTTTGTGCCGGCCAAGGGAACTCCGGCCATGGCTGCACTTTCCACGGTGAGCGCCACCAAGTCTTCGGGTTCTAAGTTCAGCACATGGCTTTTCCCGCAGGCGCGCGCGATGGTTTGCAGCTCCAGCGTCAGCACGTTGAGATAGTTGGCCAAGCGACGACCGGCCGCAATGGGGTCGAGGCGGGACGCGAGGGCGGGGTCTTGTGTGGTGATCCCAGCGGGGTCCTGGCCTTCGTGCCAATCATCGTAGGCCCCGGCGGTGGTGCCCATGGCTTGGTAGTCGGCTTCCCACTTGGGATCATTGTCGCCAAGCGCGATGAGTGCTGCCGTGCCGATGGATGTCGCGTCCGCACCTAAGGCCAGCGCCTTGGCCACGTCCGCCCCGTTGCGGATGCCTCCAGACACAATCAGTTGCACCTTGCGGTGCATTCCCAGATCCTTCAGTGCCTGCACCGCCGGGCGGATGACCGAAATTGTGGGGATGCCCACATGTTCGATGAACACGTTTTGGGTGGCGGCCGTGCCGCCCTGCATCCCATCAAGCACAACAGCGTCTGCACCTGCTTTCACTGCGAGAGCCGTGTCGTAGTAGGGCCGAGACGCCCCAACCTTCATGTAAATGGGAACCTTCCAGCCGGTGATTTCCCGCAGTTCCTGAACCTTAATCTCCAGATCATCGGGTCCGGTCCAGTCAGGGTGGCGGCAGGCCGAACGTTGGTCGATGCCTTCGGGCAGTGTTCGCATTTCGGCCACCCGTTCGCCGATCTTTTGGCCCAGAAGCATCCCGCCGCCGCCGGGCTTGGCCCCTTGGCCCACCACCACTTCGATGGCGTCAGCTTTGCGCAGGTCGTCAGGGTTCATGCCGTAGCGCGATGGCAGAAGCTGATAGACCAGGGTTTTGGAGTTTTCCCGTTCTTCTGGGGTCATGCCCCCGTCGCCGGTGGTGGTGGACGTGCCCGCCGCGTTGGCGCCTCGCCCCAGAGCTTCTTTCGCTTGCGCGGACAAGGACCCAAAGGACATGCCCGCTATGGTGATCGGTGTTTTCAGTGTGATTGGGTTTTCGGCGTTGCGTGCGCCGATCACGACCTCGGTGCCACAGGTTTCCCGGTAGCCCTCCAAAGGGTAGCGGGACATGGATGCGCCCAGAAACAGAAGGTCGTCGAAATGGGGCAGCTTCCGCTTCGCGCCACCGCCGCGGATGTCATAGAGGCCCGTGGCCGCAGCGCGTCGGATTTCGGACAGGGTATGATCGTCAAATGTGGCCGATTTCACCGGTGTGGTGCGGGGCACACCGCCGCCGCCGCCAGGTGGGTTGGATTGGTCGTTCATCGCGTGGCTCCCTCAGTACGCACCAGCGTTGTCGATCTTGAAATGATACAGGGTTCGGGCCGAGCCGTACCGGGTGAACTCCTCCGGTTTGGCGTCCATGCCCGCTTTGGCTAGGATATTGGCCAAGAACGCCAAATACTCAGGCCGCATGTCCTTTTTCACGCAGTCGGTGCCCAGCCGGGCCACCTTGCCCCGCACGAACAGGCGCGCTTCGTAGATGCTGTCGCCTAGGTCTTCGCCCGCGTCGCCAAGCACGACAAGATTGCCCGCTTGGGCCATGAAGGCCGACATGTGACCCACATTGCCGCCCACGACGATATCCACGCCTTTCATGGAAATACCGCAGCGCGCAGAGGCGTTGCCTTCGATCACCACCAAACCACCATGGCCAGTGGCAGCCACCGATTGGCTGGCGTCGCCTTTCACGCGCACCACGCCGGACATGATGTTTTCGGCAACCCCTGTGCCAGCGTTGCCGGTGACAGTGACCTCGGCGGTCTTGTTCATTCCGGCGCAGTAGTAGCCAGCGTGGCCCTCGATGCTCACGGTCATGGGGGTCTGTAGACCGCAGGCCAGCGCATGCTTGCCGCCCGGGTTCAGGAGACGGAAATCCCCCGACGCGGCACCCTGCAACGCAGCGTTTGCATCGCGTACCGAAGTTTCGGACAGATCAAGCGCGGTGTTTTGAATCGTCAAAGTCATGCGGCGGCCCTTTGGGCGGTGCGCCCCCATGAGTATACTTTGCCCGGTTCCGGTTCCCAGATGCGGGCGTTATCAACGCCGGGCAATTGCGCGATGGCGCGGAACTCGCTGGACATGGCCACCCAGTCATCGGTTTCCGCCATGACCGCGGGCTTGCAGGCGATGGGGTCGCGCAGCACCGCGAAACCGTCGCGCGTGCCGATGGTGAAGGTGAAAAACCCGTCCAGTTTTTTCAGCGCCAGTTCGAGCGCGGCGGTCAGCGTGTCGCCTTCGCGCATGCGCCAAGCCAGGAAAGCGGCGGCCACCTCGCTGTCGTTTTCCGTCTGGAGCGTTTCGCCTTTGGCTTCCAGCATCGCACGCAACAGGTTGTGGTTGGACAGCGACCCGTTGTGCACGAGGCATGTGTCCATGCCGGTGGAAAACGGGTGTGAGCCCGAAATTGTCACGGCGCTCTCGGTGGCCATGCGGGTGTGGGCAATGCCGTGGGTACCGGTTTTGCCCGCGAGATCGAAATCGATGGCCACTTGGGCGGGGTCGCCGATGCCTTTGTAAACCTCAATGGCGTCGCCCGCGCCGAGCACGGTGATGTCTGGGAAGGTTTCAATGAGAAAACGCCGGGCCGTGCGCAGATCACCCGTTGTTTCAATCAGGCCATGGTCCTTAACCGTGCGCAGGGCAACAGTGGCTCCGGTTTGAGACTTCAGCGCCTCAACGGCGGTGGACCAATCAAACCCATCGGGACCGAGGCAAGACAGGGTCGGTTTCGCGGGGCCACTGCGGTAGATTGCAAAGCCCGCGCTGTCGGGTCCACGGTCTGTCATTTCTGCGAGCATGGGCGTCATCAAAGCGCCCAACTGCGGCTCCAACTCCGGTGACTTCAGGAAAAGTCCGACGATTCCACACATGGGCACCCCCTTTGGCTCGTCGAAACCATGGCCATCCTGTCGCAGTCTGTCAACAGTGAGGAAACAAGTTTTCCTGTGGTGAAAGTTCGGGGCGAGCCCGGGGTCAAAGAAACAGCATACTGCCCACCGAAACCAACAAGAGCACTGCAAAGACGATGTTGGCGATGCGCCCGCGTTTTGGGTCTTGCAGGTGGGATGTGAGCGCCGCGCCAAGGCTCAGCCACGTGATGTTCACCACCAGCACCACGGACAGAAACACGATGCCCTTTACCGCTTGGTCGACCCAAACCGTGGACGGCAAAATGCTGTGACCGGCCATGACAGCTGCGACGGCAGCGTAGGCCTTGGGGTTCACCATTGACAGAAGGACACCGTCGCGGGGCGGGGGTGCGGCCTCCACCGACTGACGCTGAAACCCTGGGGGTGCGGTGGCGATTTTGTAGGCCAGATACAGGAAGTAGACAGCAGCCAATCCGGTGGCGATCGGTGTCACGCCTGGCAAAGATAGGATTAGGCCCGCAATGCCCGTGCCCACCAGGCATGTCACCCCGACCATGCCCAAGTTCAGGCCCCACATATACGCTTGCCCACCGCGTGTGCCAAAGGCTGCGCCGACCGCGGCGAGGCTGAGAGTGTTCGGCCCTGGACTGCCCGACAAGGCCAGTGACGCCAGGATCACGGGGATGAGGCCGTCCATTAATCCTCTGGAGGGGTGATGATAATCGACAGATAGGTGGCGGGCAGGGCGTCCATCCGTTCCGGCCCATGGGGCGCGAGCGCGTCGAAATAGAGCGCATCACCCGGTTTCATGTCGTAATTCTGATCGCCATGGCGATAGGTGACTTCACCGCTTAGCATATAGATGAACTCATAGCCCGGATGCTGGAACGTGACGTGGGTTTCCGCGCCCTCATCCAGTGTGATCAGAAACGGCTCCACTTGGACGTTCGACCGCAACGAATGGCCGAGCAACTCATAGAGGTGCCCCGACTTTGTACCCCGCCGGTCGATCTTCACCCCTTGGCCCGCCGGGACGAAACTCGCATCGCGACGGACATCAAATTCCTGGAACAGCATCGAAATCGGCACATTCAGCGCAGATGCCAGGGCTTTCAGCGTGCTGAGGCTGGGTGAGGTCTGCCCATTCTCGATCTTAGACACCATTCCCACCGAAAGCTCGGTGGACCGCGCCAGGTCAGAGATTGTTACCCCCAGCCCCTGCCGCAACTCCCGCACCTTCCGCCCAATGGCCTTTTCCAAAGTGGGGGCCATGTCGGACTGTTGAGCAGGTGAAACGGGCTTTTGCATGGAAATCTCCGGCCAGTGCAGGTGCGACCGTTGCACAGCCGGATAAAAACAACCAGAGGGCGTGGTCACGCCTCACAGCGCGGTGCGGCAGGCCTCTTCCAAATGGTGCAAAAAGCTCTCCGCCGATGATCTTGGTGTCCAAAGCGTCCAGTGATCTGCCGCTTTTCTGGTCAGGATCACCGAGAGATGCGCCGCTTGAGTGCGGGCACAGGCGCCATTGGGAAAGCTAGGATCACCCAGATCCAGGCTTATCAGGTAAGCAAGCGCGGGCCGAAGGTCGCCGCCTGTCACCTCTATCCGGGTCCAACCGTCGGTTTGATCGGTTGTCCATAGGCCATCTGACGGGGCTGGAGGCGCGCTGTCTGTTTCCACAAATGCCAAGTCTGCACCGATGCGGTGAACCCCGTTTTCCGTGCGCCCAACCGCGGGCCAAGCCACCGTCGCCGGATCGCTGGCCGACACGGACCAAAGTCCGTCGCTGGTGATTTCGGTGATGGTCCACGGCCCAACCTGAACGGGTCGGGCCAGCGTGGCCTTGGGGGTCAAAGCAAAAGCCAGGTCAGACACGCAACCGCTCCCCTTCTGGGTCGTAGAAGTGGGGCGACACCACGGTCACATCTGATTGCACTCCACGAATGCCATCCCAAGCCACCAGAGTTTCCCCAGCCCGCGCCATGCCACCTTTGAGGAACCCAAGCGCAATGTCGTGCCCCAAAGTGGGCGAATGGCAAGCGGAACTGACCCATCCCTGATCGTTGGCGGTCTTGGTCGCCACCTTTGGCGGCAAGATGTGCGCCCCTGCTTGCAGATGTGCAGTTTTGTTGACCGGAACCAGGCCCACCAAGGCGGGCCGGTCACCCGCCTCCAACGCGGGTCGTTTGCTCGACACCGTGCCGATGCTGTCCTTCTTGGTGGACACCATCCGGCCCAGCCCAAGGTCTCCAGCGGTGGTTTGACCGTTCAACTCACCCCCTGCGGCGTGGCCCTTTTCGATCCGCATGACGCCGAGCGCTTCGGTCCCGTAGGGCACCACCCCCATGGGCGCGCCAAGTTCCATCAACCGTCGGATCAGTGCGTCGCCATAGCGTGTGGGCACCGCGACCTCGTAGGCCAACTCGCCGGAGAAAGAGATGCGGAACAGCCGCCCGGGCACTCCTGCCACGTCCAAGCCTTTGCACGCCATGAACGGGAAGCCCTCGTTGGAGATGTCTTCGTCGATCACCTTCTGCAACAACGCCCGCGATTGCGGCCCGGCCACGGCGTACTGCGCCCAAGCGTCGGTGACGGAAATCAGATGCACGTCCATTTCTGGGCACAGGCACTGGCGCACGAACTCCATGTGGCGCAGCACCGATCCGGCATTGGCCGTCGTGGTTGTGACCATGTAGCGGTTTTCGCTCAGCCGCGCGCAGGTGCCATCGTCAAAGGCAAACCCGTCCTCCCGCAGCATCAGGCCGTAGCGGGTTTTGCCCACAGCCAGCTTCGCGAAACCATTGGCGTAGACGAAATTCAGGAACGCCGCAGCGTCCCGCCCCTGCACGTCGATCTTGCCCAGCGTGGACACATCACAGATGCCAACGCCCCGCCGGGTGGCGATCACCTCGCGGTCCACACTCTGCCGCCAGTGAGTTTCACCGGGCTGAGGGAAGTATTGCGCTCGCAGCCATAGTCCTGCTTCGGTGAACACCGCGCCCTGTTCTTTGGCCCAGGCATGGGACGGCGTCTTGCGCAGTGGTTGAAAATGCTGGCCGCGGTGTGTCCCGGCCATGGCCCCCATTGGAATCGGCGTGTAGGGCGGGCGAAAGATGGTGGTCCCAGTTTCGGGGATCGTGCGCCCGGTGGCTTCGGCCAGCAAGGCCAGACCCAAGACATTGCCGGTTTTGCCCTGATCGGTGGCCATGCCCAGTGTGGTGTAACGCTTGGCGTGTTCGACAGACACGAACCCTTCGGCCTGGGCCTGCACGATGTCTTTGGACGTCACATCGTTTTGCATGTCGACCCAAGCGCGGCCCTTGGCTTTCACTTGCCAGAACGCGGACACCTCGCGAGGATCGTCTTCGGCCTCGGGCACGTTCAACCGTGGGGCGGGCTTGCCCAAGGCTTCGGCGATGTCCGACCCAACCTCGGCCCCCTGCCGCAAGGCGTCCGACAGAGCGTAGGCCCCTGTCACCGCACCGGCGCAGGCCATGCCGGGTGGCAGATCTGGGCCGGGTAAGAAAGCGGCGCGCTCTTCGTCCCAAACCGGGCGGCCCCGGTGGTGGCAGGTGAGGTGCACGTTCGGTGACCAGCCGCCAGAGATCGCCAGCGCGTCGGCCTCAATCCGCCGGTCGTCGCTTAGGAAAATCTCTCGCAGTCCATGGCGGCCTTTGGTCCGCACGATCTCATCGCCTTTGCGTGTGTCCAACTCGGCCACAACCCGCACACCTGCTGCTTTGAGGTCTTTGGCGGTGCGCGTGGCGTTGTCGTTGTTGCCCCAGACCGCCACGCGTCGACCCACAGCCACGCCTTCGTGGTTGGCATAGCCCCGTGCGGCAGAGGCCAGCATCACGCCGGGGCGGTCATTGCCAGGGAAAGCGATGGGCCGTTCCGTTGCGCCTGCGGCTAGGATCGAATGTTTGGCGCGGATGCGCCAGTGGGTGCCGCGCGTGCCATTGCGTTCGGTCCGTTCCAGCGCGCCATAGAGCCCTTCGTCATAGACCCCCCAAACCGTGGTGCGGGGCAGAACCTCCACATTGGGCAAGCTGTCCAGTTCCGCGCGCACGCCCACGGCCCAGTCTGCGCCCAGTTCATCCCCAACGGCCAGGCTTTCCCGAGCCAGACGTCCGCCGTTGGCGTCCGCTTCGTCGGCCACGATCACCCGCGCGCCGGTGCGACCCAGTGTGAGTGCCGCCATCAGCCCAGACGGCCCCGCGCCGATCACCAGCACATCGCAGTGTTTCCAACCGCTGGCGTGTACCGCGCCATCGGACTTTTCAGACAGGACACCCAAACCCGCGCTCGACCGGATGAAGGGCTCATAGACCTTTTCCCAAAACGCTTTCGGCCACATGAAGGTCTTGTAGTAGAAGCCCGCCGAGAGGAACGGGGCGGCGATGTCGTTCACAGACATCAGGTCCCATTTGAGCGACCCACGCCAGTTTTGGCTGGAGGCCACCAGCCCTTGGGTCAGTGGCACCATGGTCGCCCGTGTGTTGGGCGTTGCCGCAGCGCCCTCGCCGATGGTGACCAAGGCGTTGGGTTCGTCCGATCCGTCGGAAAAGATACCGCGAGGCCGGTGATACTTGAACGACCGCCCCACGAGGCTGACGCCGTTGGCGAGCAGGGCCGAGGCCAGGGTGTCGCCCTCGAAACCCTTCATCCAAGTGTTGTCGAACCGAAACGAAATCGGTTTTGACCGATCAATGCGACCCGCCGTGGCCAAACGGTAGCCGCTCATGCTTGGGTCTCCCGGTTCCGCCGTGCCACATCGCGGGCCAGTGCCACCGACAGGACCCTGTGGCTCAGCGTGTCCCGCGTGACCACCAACCACGACCGGTCACCGCCTTCGTGAAACCACAGTTCGCGCTTGATGCCCGCCGGGTTGTCGCGCAGGTGGACATAGTCATGGAACAGCTTTGCCGCGTCGGGCGAGGTTGGGTCGGGCCGGTCGATCAGCGACGCGTCGCCCAAAACGGTGAATTCCCGCACATCGCGCGGACCCAGGACAGGGTGGTCAATCATCATGGGCCAGACCTCAGTGCAAGTTCGGGGTCGCACCGCGACCGTTTTCGTCGATAACCGCGCCGGTGGCGAAGCGGTCCAAGGTCATGGCCGATGCCACATCGTGCGAGGTGTCCGTGGCCAGAAGGTGGGCATAACAATAGCCCGAGGCCGGGGTCGCCTTGAACCCGCCGTAGCACCAGCCGCCGTTGAAATAGAGCCCCTCCATTTCCGTACGGTCGATGATGGGCGAGCCGTCCATGGACATGTCCACCAGCCCGCCCCAATTGCGCAGGACCCGCGCACGGGCCAAGGCGGGCATCATGGCAAGGCCCACCTCCATGACGTGTTCGGCGGTAGAGAGGTCCCCCCGCTGGGCGTAGGTGGAAAAGGCTTCAATGTCTCCACCGAAGACCAAGCCGCCTTTGTCCGATTGGCAAATGTAGAAATGTCCGGTGCCGTAAGTAACGATGCAGGGCAGGAAGGGTTTCACGCCCTCGGTGACGAAGGCTTGCAGCGCGTGACTTTCGATGGGCAGCCGTATGTCGGCCATATTCATCACCCGCGAGGAAGATCCGGCCACGCAGACAGCGACCTTTTCGGCGCGGATGGGACCCTTGGAGGTCATCACTCCGCAGCACTTGCCGCCTTCGATGATGAACCCTGTGACTTCAGTGTTTTGCAGGATGTCGACGCCGGCGCTGTCGGCGGAGCGGGCGTAGCCCCAGGCCACAGCATCGTGTCGCACCGTACCCGCGCGCGGTTGCCAGAGACCGCCGATCACGGGGAAGCGCGACGTGTCCAAGTCGATCATGGGCAGGTGCTTGGCGATCTGCTTGCGGTCCCACCATTCGCCGCCCGCACCCGACAGACGCATGGAATTGCCTCGCCGGATATAGGCGTCACGCTGTGCATCGGTGTGGGCGAGGTTCAGGATCCCCCGCTGGCTCACCATGGCGTTGTAGTTGATCTCTTGCTCCAGGTTTTCCCAAAGCTGGAGGCTCAACTCGTAGAACGGTTGGTTCCCTGCCAATAGGTAGTTTGACCGGATCATGGTGGTGTTCCGGCCCACATTGCCACCGCCGATCCAGCCCTTTTCAACCACTGCCACATTGGTCAGCCCGTGACGGTGCGCCAGATGGTGCGCCGTGGATAGCCCGTGCCCGCCGCCGCCCACTATGACGATGTCATACCCTGACTTCGGTTCGGGGTCCCGCCACATGCGTGGCCAGCTTTTGTTGCCCGTGAGCCCCTGTTTGAAGATTTCCCAAGCCGAGTAGCGCATGTGATCTCCCACGTGTTCCTTGGAGGTTAGGGCACCGGTGGCGCTTGACGCATCTGTTTGCGCCATATTCTGTCCTGAAATGGACAAAGCTCGTACAACTCACGTTGGGGTGTTGGCGATGCCGGGCTTCGCGGCGATGTCGCTGGCGGCACTGACCGAGCCGTTGCGGGCGGCCAACCTGCTGGGCGCGTCTCCGCCCTATCGAGTTGAACACCTTAGCCCCGATGACCAACCGGTCAGCGCGTCTGGTGGGATGGTGATCAACCCGACCCTGTCCTTGGAGAAGGCCGCAAACCTTGGCACGCTCTTCGTCGTTGCGGGCGGTGATCCCATGGGGCAGCGGTTGGATGCACTGGCCCCGGTTCTGCGTTCCTTGGCGGTGCGCGGTGTGCGGCTGGGCGGCGTGTCCGGGGGACCTGTGATCCTGGCGCGGCTGGGCCTCATGGCCGGGCGACGCATGACGGTCCACTGGGAACATGCCGACGCTTTGGCGGAGGCGTTCCCGGACCTGGCCTTAGAACGGACATTGTTCGTCATCGACCGCGACCGGATCACCTGCGCGGGGGGCACGGCGCCTTTGGACATGATGCACGCCATCATCGCCTCGGACCACGGGGCCGCCTTGGCACAGACGGTCAGCGATTGGTTCCTGCACACCCAAGCGCGCCCGTCCACCGGCGCACAACGGGCGGGTCTGGCCGAGCGTTTGGGCACCACCCATCCGGCCATTCTAGCGGCGGTTTCAGCCATGGAAGCGGACCCATCCACGGCCTTGACCTTGCCGCAATTGGCGGCCCAAGCGGGGGTATCGCCCCGGCAACTGTCGCGCCTTTTCAAAGAAAAACTGAACGACAGCCCTTTGGCCTACGGTCGCCGGATGCGTCTCGCCTTGGCCCGGCGGTTGATCACCGGATCATCCATGCCGTTGTCCGAGGTCGCCTATGCCTGCGGGTTCGCCAGCGCCAGCCATTTTGCCCGTTTGCACCGGGAAGCTTACGGAGAAGCCCCTGGGACCCTTCGCCGCTAAAGCGTTTGATCCAGAGCAAAAAGTGCACCTCAGGGACATGGTAA
>JBCDFD010000111.1:0-11548 GCA_039178645.1 Pseudomonadota bacterium
CGGGACGACCACTCCCAAGAACAAACCATCGTCTTCATGGTTCCCAAAATACTCCGGGGGAGCGCCTTAGGCGCGGGGGCAGCGCCCCCAGCCACCGCTGGTATCAGGTGCAGTGGCTAGAAAACCTACCCGTCTTTGGCACCCTCAAGCGCATCCAGGCGTGCTTTGAGCATTTCGTTCTCTTCCCGAGCCTTAGTGGCCATGGCGCGCACCGCGTCAAACTCTTCGCGGGTGACCAAATCTCGGTCCGCCAGCCAACGGTCCACCATACTTTTCATCGCGGTTTCCGCTTCTTCCCGTGCGCCTTGCGCGATGCCCATGGCGTTGGTCATGAGCTGAGACATGTCGTCGAAGATACGGTTGCGTGACTGCATGGGAACCCCCTGGATTAGCTACGTCACATATGGGCTGAACCGCTGCCGCAAGCAAGGTTGACTTATGCCCCACCCTCGCCCACGAGACGGCCATGCTGTTTGCGATCCCTTTCCCAAACCTGAGCCCTGAGATCTTCGCCATCGACCTGGGTTGGTTCCGGTTCGCGCTGCGCTGGTATGCGCTGGCCTATATCGCCGGGCTTTTGCTGGGCCTTTGGATTGTTAAATCGGCGGTGCGCCACGCCGCCCTTTGGGCCGGGGGCCGCGCGCCCATGGGGCCGGACCAGGCCGAAGCCCTGCTGACCTGGGTTGTGATCGGTGTGATCCTCGGCGGGCGGCTCGGCTTTGTACTGTTTTACCAACCGGAATACTACCTGGCGAACCCCAGCGAGATCCTTAAAGTCTGGCAGGGTGGCATGGCCTTCCACGGCGGACTGTTGGGTGTCGCCATGGCGGGATTACTGTTTTGCTGGCGCTACCAAGTGTCCGTCGCGAGCACCGCCGATTGCATGGCGCTGGCTGTGACGCCGGGACTGCTGCTGGGGCGGATTTCGAATTTCATCAATGCCGAGCTGTGGGGCCGCCCCACAGACGCATCCTGGGGGGTGATTTTTCCTGGCACGGCAGCGCAGACCTGCCCGCCGGACTTCCCTGACCCTTGTGCCCGGCACCCGTCGCAACTCTATGAGGCCGCGCTAGAGGGTCTGCTTTTGGGTCTCATCATCTGGTATCTGGCAGTGCGCCTCAAATGGCTAAGGTCGCCGGGGCGCATCTGCGGCGTGTTCTTCTTGGGCTACGGATTGGGTCGCTTCACGGTGGAGTTCTTCCGGCAGGCGGACGCGCAATTCATCACCCCGGACAACCCTTGGGGCCATGTAATCCGTCTTGGCGAGTTTGGCATCACCCAAGGCCAGACATTGTCGCTTCCCATGGTGGCGGCGGGCCTTGTGGTCCTGGCACTGGACTTTCGACGCCCTGTACCCGCATGACGCCACTGGCTCGGGAGTTGGCGGCCCGGATCACCCAGAGCGGGCCGATGCCTGTGTCGGACTTCATGGCCGAATGCCTGCTGCACCCGGTTCATGGATACTACACCACCGCAGAACCCTTTGGCACGGAGGGCGATTTTATAACCGCACCGGACGTGTCCCAGATGTTTGGTGAAATGGTGGGGGTGGCGTTGGCACAGGCTTGGATGGACCAAGGGGCACCCGAGTCCTTTGTTTTGGGCGAACTCGGACCCGGACGTGGCACGCTGATGGCCGACATCTGGCGCGCCACCAAGGGAGTGCCAGGGTTCCAACAAGCAGCCCAAGTCGCCCTGGTGGAAGCTTCGCCAAAACTCCGCGCCACCCAGGCAAAGCACTTGGCGGATGTCCCGCCCAGTTGGCACGACAACGTAGCAGATCTCCCCCAAGGCCCCTTGTTCCTTGTGGCCAACGAATTTTTCGACGCGCTTCCCATTCGACAATTCGTCCGCGGCGCGCGCAACTGGCAAGAACGCTGCGTCGGTCTTGTGGACGGCGAATTGGCCTTTGGACTGAGCGCGGAGGTTCCCTACGCCGCGCTTAACCACCGGTTAGACGACACAAGGCCCGGAGATATCGTCGAGATTTGCCCAAGCGCCACGCCCATAGTGGAACACCTCACCCAGCGACTCGTCACACACGGCGGCGCTGTTTTGATCATCGATTATGGCGGCTGGCGGTCCTTGGGCGACACATTACAGGCGGTGCATCGTCACACCAAGGTGCCGCCGCTCACTGAACCGGGCCAAGCCGACCTCACCGCCCATGTGGATTTTGAGGCGCTTGCAACCGCGGCAGCAGCGGCTGAAGTGACGCCGATGGTGCCTCAGGGCGTGTTTCTGGAACGTTTGGGTATTACCACCCGTGCCCAAAATTTGGCCCGTGGGCTGAGTGGTGAGCCGCTTCAAACCCATGTCGCGGCGCATCGCCGCTTGACCCATCCCGCTGAAATGGGAAGTTTATTCAAAGCACTTGGCATCACCGCACCGGGCTCGGCCCCATTTCCTGGATTATCGGCATGGCCCTAGAGATCATCACAGCAGATGCCTTAACGCCATTTCGGCATGGGTTTTTCACCCGGAAGGGTGGCGCGTCTTCGGGGATTTTTCAGGGGCTGAATTGCGGGTTTGGGTCGTCCGATCAGGCCCAGGTGGTAGAGATCAACCGATCACGGGTGGTCCATGCTTTGGGAGGCACCTCTGAGGACCTGGCGACGGTCCACCAATGCCACACTGCACGGGCGGTCACTGTCACGCGGGACAGCGTGCAAACGCGCGAAGAGGCCGACGCGGTGGTCACCCAGGAACCGGGGTTGGTCCTCATGATCCTCACCGCCGACTGTGCACCGGTCTTGTTTGCCGATGCCAAAGCGGGCGTGGTCGGTGCCGCCCATGCCGGGTGGCGCGGCGCAATCGGCGGCATTCTGGAAGCAACGATCGAGGCAATGGAAAGCCTGGGCGCTGACCGCAGCACAACAAAGGCCGTGGTGGGGCCAACCATCAGCCAGAAAGCCTATGAAGTGGGCCCAGAGTTCCGAGAACGCTTCTTGGACGCCAGCGGTGCCAACGGACGATTCTTCGTCGCCGGTCAGCGCGAGGGCAAGTTCCAGTTTGACCTGCCCTGCTTTGCCAAAAACATCCTACGGGATGCCGGGGTGGCCCATGTGGAGTGGTCGCAACACTGCACCTACTCGGATCCGGAAAGATTTTTCTCTTACCGGCGCAGTGTACATGACGCGGAACCGGACTACGGCCGATTGGCCTCCGCCATCCGGATCTAACGCTGCGTCATAATGCTCTGGATTCGTTAAATATTTACCGGACCGACGCATTGGGGTTCCCGATTACCGTCGCAAGCATTTGAAAACAGAGGTGAACTGCACAACCGTCGCATGTGTCACCTGACCGCTTCACTCAACCTTTAGCAGCGGCGGAATTCTGCAATGCAGAAAAAAAGGTCTTGATCGCCCGTTAAGGCCTCTGACATAACTGAGACGTGGTTGGTTACGAGTACGTGGTACGAGTACAGGAGCCGGTGTCGCAAAACGCCGGCTCCAGTTTTTTCTAGCGCTAACGTTGGTGGTTCGCTTGTCTGGTGACCCGTTTTGGACTGATTTCTACTCAGTTTTGACATGAGCAGTTTGCAGGCGTTCGAGAACGGCTGGCGCTTGTCTTATTAAAGAAGCTTTCGTCTCACTCGCTCGCCGCAGCGAAGCAAAGGCGACTGAGGTTTGCTTAAATCAACGCCCTAAAACCTAGCGCCCTACGCCGTTTTGCTTAGACGCTCTTCCAGAACCTCAAACGGCACACCAGGATCTTCCTTTGCGGTACGGATCACCAAAGACGTCTTCACGCTCGCCACATTGTCCGCCGAGGTCAGTTGACCCGTCAGGAACGATTGGAATGTTGAGAGGTCCGGAGCCACGCACTTCAGGATGAAATCCACCTCACCGTTGAGCATGTTGCACTCGCGGACCAACGGCCATTCGCGGCATCGGTTCTCAAAAGCACTCAGGTCCGACTCGGCCTGGGATTGTAGCCCAACCATGGCAAACACTTGGACCTCGAAACCCAGTTCGCGACCGTCCACTTGAGCATGGTAGCCCTTGATCAGACCGCTCTCTTCCAAGGTCCGCATCCGGCGCAGGCAGGGGGGCGCGGAAATGCCCACGCGTTTGGCCAATTCGACGTTGGTCATCCGTCCATTGGCCTGTAATTCCGCCAATATTTTCCGATCAATGGGATCTAACTTTGATCCTGCCATTCCGTGTCTCCCCTTCGCGGTCAGACCTTACGCATAATTACCCAGACGCGCAATATTGTTTCGCGACCTTCGCAATTTGCATCAGTTAATTTCCGTTTTGAACATGTCACTGACGGGTGAATGACCCTGCGCCAAACGGGTCTTTCACATCGCCACTCACGCCCCTATATCCGCAGCCGCAGCGCCCGCATGGGCCAACAAAGCCGAGGGGTTGAAAGCATGGCTGACACCAAACACAGCAAAGTGCTGATCATTGGATCGGGACCGGCCGGCTACACGGCGGCCGTCTATGCCTCGCGTGCCATGTTGGAACCTGTGTTGGTGCAGGGCATCCAGCCCGGCGGGCAACTGACTATCACCACCGATGTGGAAAACTGGCCGGGAGATACCTCCGTGATGGGTCCCGACTTGATGGTGCGGATGGAAGCCCACGCCCGCGAGATGGGCACCGAGATCATCAGCGATCATATCTCATCGCTCGACCTGTCGGCACGTCCCTTCACGGCGCAATCGGACAGTGGCACGGTTTACTCCGCCGACGCGTTGATCCTCGCCACCGGAGCGCAGGCCAAATGGTTGGGCCTGCCTTCGGAAGAGAAATTCAAAGGCTTTGGTGTGTCGGCGTGCGCCACCTGTGATGGGTTTTTTTACCGAGGCAAAGAAGTGGTCGTCATCGGCGGCGGCAACACAGCCGTGGAAGAAGCCCTTTTCCTCACCAACTTCGCCTCCAAGGTCACATTGATCCACCGCCGCGACAGCCTGCGAGCGGAGAAAATCCTGCAAAAGCGGTTGTTTGAGCACCCTAAAGTCGAAGTTCTGTGGAACCACCGTGTGGACGAAGTGGTTGGAACCGAAAGCCCACTGGGCGTTGAAGGTGTCAAAGCGGTCCATGTGGACAGCGGCGAGGTGACCGAGGTGCCCTGCGCGGGTTTCTTCGTGGCCATCGGCCATGCACCGGCGTCTGAACTGGTAATCGATCAGCTGGAAACCCACTCAGGCGGGTACGTTGTAACCCAAGGCGACAGCACGGCCACATCTGTCCCAGGTGTATTTGCGGCAGGCGATCTAACCGACCATGTTTACCGTCAAGCGGTCACCAGTGCGGGTATGGGATGTATGGCTGCGCTCGAAGCGGAGCGGTTTTTGGCAGAGCATTCCTGAGACCTAAATGCGCCGCATTGCATTTTCGGCACTGACGCACGGATTCGTGTTCAGGGACCAAACCTTTTAACGTTGGGTCGCCACCGGCTTACGGTTCCTTAGGATTTCACTGTCTGATACAGGAACAATAGTCGGTGTTACCACACAACCGTCGACGCAATACACTTGGAAAGTGAAACCTTGGCTCTCCGCCCCCTCTTGATCTTGCCTTTGATACTGGCGTGCACCACGGCCCAGTCCGCAACAATGGGTACGGACGCGGGCCGGTGTGTGATTGATTGCGGACTGGGGACCGAAGACGGTGCTGCACCGGTGGGACCTGGCCCCAATCAACTGGTTGTGCCCGGCGGCATCTTTGGGGGCGAGGTTATTGTTCCGCCCGGCCTGGATGAGACCGACACCATTTTGGACGATGGCTCCAAGGCCATACCGAAATTTGCAGAACCGGGTGTCACTGGCAATACTGGTGCCGCGAATAGGAGGCCGGTTCTCGATAACGGGCCAACGCGCAGCCGGTTTGGAGACGATGGCGGATCGTTGATGTTTCCCACTCCGGAATAAATCCGGAATGGGCGATTGGTATCAGTCTACTTAATGCACGTAGACCGGTACGAAATTATGCTGTCGCGCCAATACAAAGGCCATCTTTTGATCACGCACTATGGCGAGCCGTTCGCCATCGGGTGCGTGCACGGAATAAGGGGCCGGCACATCTGCCGTGGCATCCACCAATTCAGGTGACAAAGTGGATTTGTCCACCGCTCGAACATAAACGGTCTTGGGCGGTTCAATGGTCTGGTCTTTGGTCATGGCTCACCCCTTATTTATCTCGATGCGTTGGATCACATTCTCAGGCGCTGTGCGGGTCAGGTCGATATGGAGCAACCCGTGCTCCATCGATGCCTCGCTCACTTCCACAGCGTCCGCCAACACAAAGCTGCGCTGAAACTGCCGCCCGGCAATGCCGCGGTGTAAAAAAACTCGATCGGCACCATCTTCGGGCTGGCGTCCGCGGATCACCAGTTGCCGGTCTTCCACAGTGATCGCCAGGTCGCCTTCGGAAAACCCAGCCACAGCCAAGGTGATGCGATAGGAATAATCCGACGTCTGTTCGATATTGTATGGGGGATAGCCGTCATTGCCGGATTTCGCGGTGCGTTCCACCAAGCGTTCCAACTGTTCAAACCCCAACAGGAACGGATGCGTCCCCAGAGTCAATTTGGTCATGTTTCGTCCTTGATTAAGCGACGGTATGCGGCCCCTTACGGCGACCTTGGTTAAAATATGGGAAGTCCCGCTCACCCTTGCAAGCGCTGCGTTGTAGCATCCATGCTTCCCCTTTAGCGAAATGTTTGCTATGATACTCTCCTAGGACAAATCTAACTTGGGTGTTTGATGAACGCACATGTTGAGATGACCCAGGAAGAAGTCCTGAAGGTCAAATTAGAATTGCTAAGGCGACAGCACCGGGACCTTGACCATGCCATCGAAGCCATGGACCAAACCCGCCGTGCCGATCAACTGACTTTGCGTCGGTTGAAAAAGCAGAAACTCGCCCTACGGGACGAAATCCAGCGCATCGAAGATCGCCTGCTACCGGACATTATCGCCTGATTGCACCTGCGTGACGGTGCGGTATACGGACCACTTTCTACAGGCGTGGACGGTGGGCGATAGGCATGGGCGCAGACGTTGGTATCATCATGGGCAGTCAATCGGATTGGCCCACAATGAAAGAGGCGGCCAAGCTGCTGGGCGAGCTTCAGGTTGCCTTTGAGACGCGGATCGTCTCGGCACACCGTACGCCGGACAGACTTTGGGACTATGGCACGACCGCCGCTGACCGCGGATTGAAGTGCATTATCGCTGGCGCGGGTGGAGCCGCGCATTTGCCGGGCATGGTTGCATCTAAGACATGGCTGCCGGTGATTGGTGTTCCAGTGCAATCGAGGGCGCTCAGCGGCGTCGACAGTCTCTATTCCATTGTGCAAATGCCCAAAGGTTTCCCAGTGGCGACAATGGCCATCGGTGCGTCGGGGGCTGCAAACGCGGGGCTCATGGCGGCGTCGATACTGGCGGTGTCGGATCCAGCCTTGGCGCAACGGTTGCAGGATTGGCGCCAGGCGCTCTCGGCTTCGATACCAGAGGAACCGGTCGATGACTGATCCGCTCCCCCCTGGCGCGACCATTGGCATTCTCGGCGGTGGGCAACTGGGCCGGATGCTCGCCCTAGCCGCGGCGCGCCTCGGTTTGAAATGCCACATTTACGATCCCGCTCCAGACGCGCCTGCCGCACAAGTGAGCCATGCTCACACGGCGGCGCCCTACGTCGATCTCCAGGCTCTGACGATCTTCGGTGAAGCTGTGGATGTGATCACCTACGAGTTTGAAAACATCCCCACCGCAGCCTTGGACGCCCTTGCGGAACTGGCCCCCATTCGGCCCGGGCGGCGGTCATTGGAGGTGTCTCAAGACCGCCTGACAGAAAAACAATTCTTGGCGGACCTGGGCCTTTCCGTTGCGCCGTTCGCGGATGTGCCAGATGAAGCCGCACTGAATGCAGCGATCACCGATATTGGCACTCCCAGCATCTTGAAAACCCGTCGCTTTGGGTATGACGGCAAGGGCCAAGTGCGCCTGACGGAAGAGACAGACCCGAAGGTAGCCTTAGAGGCGCTCAAGGGGGCGCCAGCGATTTTGGAAGGTTTCGTGGACTTCCGCTGTGAAATCTCAGTGATCGGGGCCCGCGGGACAGATGGCCAAGTGGCCTGCTTCGATCCCGGCCAAAACGTCCACCGCGACGGCATTCTGCGCACAACCACAGTTCCCGCCCAAGTGCCGGGGTCTGTGCGCACCGACGCGGTTTTGATGGCCGGGCAAATTCTCTCGGCATTGGACCATGCGGGCGTGCTCGCGGTGGAATTGTTCGTCACAGGCCAAGGGCTCATAGTCAACGAAATCGCACCACGCGTCCACAATTCCGGCCATTGGACCCAAAACGGCTGCACCATTTGCCAATTCGAACAACACATCCGCGCCGTGGCCGGCTGGCCTTTGGGCCATGCCATACGCCACAGCGACGTGGTTATGGAAAACCTCATCGGAGATGACCTGGATCGACTCCCCGACATGCGCGCCGATGGCACCTCTGCGGTGCATCTCTATGGCAAGTCAGAAACACGACCCGGTCGAAAGATGGGGCATGTGAACAGAGTCGTGGTCAAGTAGAAGCCCACACAGACGTGCGAGCCGTTGTGAGGGATAGATCCAGTGGAAGGATATCCCTTTCGCTTGTCCCAAACGCTGCCGCCAGTTTTTGATATTCCATCTGAGATTCGAATAGAGACCCTTTCAAGATGTCTTTTTCGGCAGAATGGCCCATAGAACCCCGCCTAAGATCACGGCTGACGCCAAAGCGAAGCGTAGGGTGGGCGCTTCGGCCAGCACAATCAGACCTCCGGCCAAAGCGATGGGCGGCACGGTCAGCTGCGCCACGGCGGCGGCGCTGGCTTCCAACTGTGGCAGCAAAAGGTACCAAAGGGCGTACCCGAGCCCCGACGTAACAGCACCCGACACCACAGCGAGCGCAAAGCCAGCGGGCGTCATTCCGTCCCAGGCCACCACCGCGAACACTGCCACGGGAAGGGTGGCAAGCACAAAGCACCCGGCCATATCCGCCAACGGGTCTTTGGTCCCACGGCCCATGACAGACAAACTGCCCCAGCCTAGCGCCGCTGCGAGCATCAAAGACGCGCCCACGAGCGGTACAGCAAAGTCACCGGTCGGCCAAAGCAACCAGATCAAGCCAGCCATGGCCACCAGCGATCCCCCGATCCGTCTTGGCCCCATGGGCTCGCGCGCCACCAAGGCGGCGGCGAACATGGTGATCTGGACACCGCCAAAAAGGATGAGCGCCCCAAGCCCAGCGTCCAGCGACAGATAGGCCAACGAGAAACCGACCATGTAAGTCGCAAGGCCAGCCGGTTTCACCCACGACAGACCAGACCGCAATCGCTCGGTCCCGCCTTGGACGATGACCAGCATGCCCAGCATGAAAGCGCCGGATAGCGTGCGGACAAGGGCAAAGGCCAAGGGTCCGGCACCGGCCTCCACAATTCCCATGCGGGTCAGGATCGAGTTGGAGGCAAATGCCACCATGGTGAGGGCCACCAACCCCCAAAGCCGCGTGTCAGTCATACCTGTTCAAAGGACGGCGGATATCGGAGCGCAACCTCGGCAGCCGCTGTACCTGGGTCCAGCGGAAAGAGGCCGGTGTATTGCTTGGGATAGTGTGTTTCCAATGTTGCCGGGCCATCGAACACAAACCCGAAACGTTTGTAGTATATCGGGTCACCCAGAACCACGACAGCTTTTGCTTTGGCTTGTCTGGCATGATCGAGCCCGTAGCGGACCATCTCGCTACCAATGCCTTGACCTTGCCGATCATGGACCACGCACATGGGGGCCAAAGCCCACCAACCTTCCGGCGTAACAAACCGGGAAAAGCAGATGTGACCGACAATGCGCCCATCGTCGTCGGCAACCATCTCCAGTGCCACATCACCGGCGGTGCGCAGCGCTTGGACAAGCTTGTGTTCATTGGGCTGACCAAAGGTGTGAACCACCAAGACCGAGATCGCAGTGTGATCATCGGGGGTGGCAAGACGAATTTCTAGCATTGGCTGGGCCTTAGGTGGATGGCAGGCGTCTACCAGACACGGTCGCTTCAAAGAACGCAAGCCAATCTTTGACCTGGGGTGATGGCATTCTTTAGGCGAATAGAGTGTAAGCGCTAAACTGCGTTTCGTCTGGCCGGTACAAATAGGGTGCCCCAGGCGGTTTACTTTCTGAGAGTGAAGCTCGTGCCTGTTCCCGGACATCAGGGTAATTTACCCCTTTGCACGAAAGGAGCATGGAATTGACAATCGAGACGGACATTCACAGATCAATTCAAGGCGGCAGCTGTCAGCGGTCTTAATGAACCGCATGCGACGTAAAGCGGCGTGACAAAGGCAATGGGTGTCACAAGCTCTCAGTTGGAGACGTGGCGGTTGGAAATAGAAGCGGCTTGGCCTTGTCGCGGTTTTGTGCCCTTTCTTGATCAGGCATCGTGCAGCAAAGGAGAACACAGCTGGCATCACGACCGACCGAGGAATTGCGTGCTGAAGCAGTGCGGGTTGCTTTGAGTTCGAGGATTAGGATTTGATCCAGTGGATCAAATTCCCGAGGGCGGGTTGCCGCGTAAACAAGTGGTCGCTGATTTCGGGATCGGCTTCTCGACGCTGCACCGCTGGCTCCAGCAGGATCGGCGCATTCCCGAGATGCCAACTATCCAGTCTGATCTCGAACGCGAGGTCGCTGAGCTGCGCAAAGAGAACCGCATTCTCAAGGACTTGAACCCGGTCAGCGGACAGTCCGGGGGACTGTCTGCCCGGTGAAAAGGGGATGTGCTAAAAAAGGGTCGTCATTGATTGCGCCGTCGCCAGCGGTGCTCGAACCCCCTCTCGGGACCTTGGTGTCGTGCTGAAAGCGCGCCTTTGGTGTGACGCCAAGGCCCTGCCGGGCAGTGGATGGCGCATCCGCTGGCAACTCCGAGCAACAATGGCGACATGTTCTTTGCGCAGAGGAGCAACCTCTCGGGACATTTCCTTCGGACATACCCTGTCGGTCAGTGAATGAGGTTTGCCTTCGTGGAAAAGCGAGCCTTGTGCGATCGCCGAGGAACGCCATCGGTCCGAGTGACGATGGCGATGGTTCAAGCAGACGCCAGCTTGTGCGCCATCGGTTCAAGCACCGCTGGCGACGGCGAGCGCGATGCTAAAGGATGTCGCCTCGCGAAAGTGGTGACGCCCGCTGAGAAGCGAAGAGCTGTGGGCCACCTTTGCGAACAGCATGGGGTGAGCCATGCCGCTGCCCCGGCAGGCCGATTGCAGAGCAATCTGCCGAGAGGGGGCGGGCGTGTGATGTTCTGGAAGCTGATCGGTCGAGCATGCGGTATCGCAGCGTCCGGCCAGATGATGCTGAGCTCCGCAAGGCCATGAAAGAAGTCGCTGCTGAACGGCGGCGCTTCGGGTATCGGCGCATTCACATCATGCTGGAGCGCCAGGGCCACCGTATGAACCAGAAGAAGTTGCGGCGGCTGTACCGCGAAGAAGGGCTTCAGGTGCGCAAACGCGGCGGCAGAAAGCGCGCATTGGGCAGACGACGTCCAATGGTCGTGCC
>JBCDFD010000112.1:0-11472 GCA_039178645.1 Pseudomonadota bacterium
ATCATCGGCAACGTCCTGAGACGCCTCAACTTTCTCGGCCTCATCCGCCCGAGCCACCGCCGCGCGACGGCGGGACCAGCGGTCAAACATGGTCTCGCTCATTGCTTCAACACCGGCGTGAAAATCGGATGCTTGGAAAACTGTTTTTCCTCCGCAACATGTTCTTTTCGTTTGCGTTTTTTGAACGTCTCTTCCACGTGGTGAACCTCCACGAAGGCCTGCACAAACGCCGCGACAGCCTCGGGCATGGCCACCCGCTCGATGATTTGATCACCCGGATCTTCCCAGTCCTGCGCATCAAAACTGGATGCGGTCACCCCGGCGGGTTCCCAAGGCCATTCACCGCTTCCTTCTTGTAAAGTCACGTAAATCTCGGGGACCTCAAGCATGAGGTTCAGTCGCAGAGCTTCGGTTTCCTTGCGATGCAGCACCAGATCGCAAACACCCGCATGGTAACGCGTCATGCCCTCATCGGCCAACAGTACCGTCCACGGTTTCACCGGTGTTAATCCCATGAGCATCACGCCCACTGGACGCCAAGTTTCAGAAATCCAACGGCTTCTCGATGCGCGACGTTCCACAATCACGCCGAGGGGTATGGTCACTTCGCTCTGGTCGACACGCGCCATGGCTGATCCTTTGGTGAGTTCAGTCAGTATCCTGCGGATTGGTTGACCAAATGCAACAATGGTTCGCCCGCTTCGCCGCGGCGTATGTTCTCAGCAATGACGCGCGCCGCGCTGTCTGGCCGGGTCTCTGACGCGATGTGGGGTGTGATGGTGACGTTGTCGTGAGCCCAGTACGGATGGTCCTTGGGCAAAGGTTCCACAACGAACGTATCAAGTGTGGCGTGGGCCACAAGCCCGGTATCCAACGCCGCCAAGAGCGCACCGTCGTCGATCAGCGCACCGCGGCCCGGATTGATGATACGCAGCCCTTGCCGTGTTTTCCCCAAGGTATCGGCGTTCAACAGCCTCTCTGTTTGCGGCGTGTGCGGCAGGAGAAGCACCAGGATTTCAGATTGTGCCAGGACAGTGTCTAACCCTTCATCGCAATGGAACGATTGGACGTCGGCCAAAGACTTGGCCCGGCGGCTCCACCCCATCACTTGGAAATTCAACGCAGCCAGCGCCTGAACGCAGGCCGTGCCCAATGCGCCGAGCCCCAAAATGCCAACGGTGCGGTCGCGGGCCAGTGGCGGGGCGGCGGGTGCCCAATCGGTCGCGCCAAAGTGCCGGTCCATGTCAAGATGATAGCGCAGCACATGTCCGGTGACGTATTCCACCATGCCTTCGGTCAGGCCGTGGTCGACCATGCGGGCCAGGGGTATTTGAAGCGTTGGATTGTGGACCACGTTTTCGACCCCGGCCCAGAGGTTGAGCACCGCTTTGGCGCGGGTGAACGGGCGGAAGTCCTCCACCGGGCCGTTGGGGGCAAACACCAGGTAATCCACTGTCGCTGGGTCGTCACAGTGATGTGACAGATCCACCTCCAAACCCAACTCCTCGAAAGCATCCTTGAGCGGTTGTTCGTATTGCGGCCAACGGGCGTCTGTGGCGGCGAAGTAGACGGTGATTGTCATGGAGTCATCTCGGGGGTCACCTCGGGCGGTGGACATGTGCGCTTTGAACCAGACCGAAGGCGCCAAAGATCACGAGCATGGCCGATCCGCCGTAGCTCACTAGCGGCAGAGGCACGCCCACCACCGGCAAGAGCCCCATGACCATTCCCATGTTCACTGCGAAATAAAGAAAGAATGCCGTGCCAATCCCCAGGATCAACAGGCTCGAAAAGCGGTCTTTGTTGGCCAGTGCTGATATTGCACAGAACACCAGAACCAAGGTGTAGAGCACCAACAAAGAGATCGCGCCCATGAAACCGAACTCTTCGGCCAAAGTGTTGAAGATGAAATCGGTGTGTTTCTCGGGTAGGAAGTTCAGCCTCGACTGGGTGCCCTGCATGAACCCGCGGCCGGTCCAACCGCCCGAGCCAAGGGCAATGGTGGCTTGAGTGATGTGATACCCTGCACCGAGCGGGTCACTGGAGGGATCCAGAAACGTGTCGATGCGGCGGAATTGATAGTCCTGCAACAATTGCCAATCGGTGCCACGGGAACTCATGACCGCCCAAACCAAGGACGCGCCGCTGCCGATCACAGCGGCGAAATAGGCCCAGTGGACGCCTGCCAGCCAGAGGATCACACCGCCGCCCGCCACCAGCAAGATCGAGGTGCCCAGATCGGGCTGTTTCAGGACCAAGGCCGTGGGCACGAGGATCAACACAATGGGGACCGCCAGCCAGATGGGGCGGGACACCTTATCCACATCCAGCCAGTCGTAGTACGCCGCCAAGACCATCACGAGGGTGATTTTCATCAACTCTGAAGGTTGTAGGCGCATGAAACCCAGATCGATCCAGCGTTGAGCGCCCATGCCGACAACCCCGAAAAACTCCACAGCTAAGAGCAGTGCGAGTGCGCCAAGGTAGGCCACCACCGACATATTGCGCCAAAACCAGATGGGCACCATCGCCACGATCAGCATCAGGACAAGCCCCATGAGGAACCGTTCGGCCTGGGGTTCCATCCAAGGCTGTGCAGACCCGCCCGCCACGGAATAGAGCATCAGAAACCCGACGCCGCTGATGGCGCACAGCAACGCGACCAAGGGCCAGTTTAGGAACAGGAGTTTGCGAAACCCCGATGGCACCGTTTTGACGGTGTATTCGAGGTAGGTCATGCGCGGCTCCGACCGGGCGTGGTGCCGTTGGGCAGGGTCTCGCGCAGTTCCAAGGCCTTAAGCTTCTCCGCCATTTCGTCCCGTTGACTGGTGGGGTAGGCTTCAACCGGGGGGACATCGCCCACCATGGCGCGCAAGAGCACGTCACGGGCGATGGGGGCCGCGGCGGTCGACCCACCGCCACCGTGTTCCACGATCACCGACACAGCGTATTTCGGTTTATCCGCAGGGGCATAGCCGACGTAGAGCGCATGGTCGCGCCGTTCCCACGGCAAGTCTTCGTTGCGAAATACACCGCGGGCCCGTTCGGCCTTGGTGATGTTTCGCACTTGGCTGGTGCCCGTTTTTCCGGCGATCCGCATGGTGTCGTCGATCACGCGTGACCGGTAGGCGGTGCCTTTGCGGTGGTTGTTCACCGCATACATGGCGTCCTGCACTTGGCTTAGGTAGCGACGGTTGATCCCCAGAGATGGGGCCTCTAGGGGAGGTTGATCCACACCGTTCACGGTTTTGACCAGTCGGGGCATGGTGGCCTTTCCACTGGCCAGCCGCGCGGTCATCACCGCCAATTGCAGAGGCGAGGCCAGCACGAAGCCCTGGCCAATACTGGCGTTGAGCGTATCACCGATGACCCAATCGGCCCCACGTTTGGTGGCTTTCCACTCCTTTGTGGGGGTTAGCCCCTGCGCCACCGCGGAAAGGGGCAGGTCGTACCGTGTGCCGAGCCCAAGCCTGCGCGCCATGGACGTGATCCGTTCGATCCCGACCTTTTGGCAAATGTCGTAGTAGTAGACGTCGCAGCTTTGCACGAGGCTGTCGTGCATGTTCATCCAGCCGTGGCCCACACTTTTCCAGCAGTGGAATCTGCGGCCCCCGGCCTTTTGGAACCCAGGGCACCAAACGGTGGTCTCGGGTGTGATTACCCCGGCCTCCAATGCGGCGAGCACCGTGATCATTTTGAAGGTGGAGCCGGGCGGGTAGGTGCCTTGGACGGTTTTGGCCGCCAAGGGACGGTATTTGTTTTCCGTTAGTTCCCGGTAGTCAGGCACTGAGATACCACGGACAAACTTGTTGGGGTCAAAACCTGGGGCAGACACCACCGCCAGTAAATCGCCGGTTTCAGTGTCCATCACCACCACGCCTGCGCTTTCGCCTTGGAGGCGGGCTTGGACAAAGTTTTGCAGCCCACTGTCCACGGTCAGTTGGATGTTCTGTCCAGCGGTGCCTTCGCGGCGCGACAGCTCTCGCATCACGCGCCCAGTGGCGTTCACTTCGATCTGGCTATTGCCCGCGGAGCCCCGCAGTGTGTGTTCCATTTTGGCTTCCACACCGGTCTTGCCGATCTGGAATTTCGGGATTTGCAAAAGCGGGTCGGGGTCGTCGATGCGGGACAGGTCGTAGTCGCTCACCGGACCCACGTAGCCGATCACATGGGCGAAGTCGGGGCCCAGCGGATAGCGGCGGGATTGTCCCACATCGGGGCGCACACCGGGCAGGGCCGGGGCGTTCACCGCCACGCGGGCCAAGTCGTCCCAGGTGAGTTGATCACGAATGGTCACAGGCACAAACGCACTGCGACGGCTGACCTCCCGCAAGGTGCGTTCGATGTCTTCGCTGCTCAGCGGGATCAGGCGTGCCAGGCGGTTCAGCACGGCCTCCACATCGCCGGCTTCTTCGCGCACTACCACAATGCGGTAATTCTGGTCGTTCTCCGCAATGGGCAGCCCGTTGCGGTCAAAGATCAGACCCCGTTTGGGGGCCAGAAGTTGCATGTTGATCCGATTTTCCTCGGCCAGGAGCCGGTAGTCGTCCCCCTGTTCCAACTGCATCTGGCGCAAGCGAAGCCCGAGCCCGCCGATCAGACCCAATTGCGCCCCGCCCAGGACCAGGGCCCGGCGGGTGATGATCCCGTGTGACCGGTCTGTGTCTTTCTCTGACCGTCTCATGCGGGAGCCTCAGCGCGCAGGCCGCACAAGCTAAGCGCCCCCACAAACACAGGGTAGGCGGCGGCGGTGAACATGGCGCGCAGCACTATGTCACCCAACACAGGTTGCGGCGAAAAGGTGAGGCCCAGGATGATCCAGTGCCCCAGGCCCACGGCAAAGATGAGCAAAGCGGCCCGGCTCCATTCCGCTGGGAAATACCGAGTCCGGAACCGCAGTATATGACGCCGCAGGACCTCAGCGGCGATGACGCCCAATGCCGCGCCCAATCCCGGCGGGTATTGAAGCAAGAGGTCCGCGGCCAGCAGAACACAGGCGATCAGGATCACGGGTAACGTCTGTGGGGACCGGCCCACCCAAGCCAGAGTGAGCGCCAAGACCAGATCCGGTCCAGGAAGGTTTTCCGGCTGGGCTGGTGCTGGCACCATTTGGACCATCATGAGCAACAGCGCGACCGCAACAAAGCCCACGGCCGCGAGGAGCCGATGCATCGCAGTTGTCCTATCCATCGGGCACCTGCAACAGGTCGAAGGATTGGACGCCTGACAGCAGAGCATCGGGCGTCACCATGCCGCCAGGGTCATTGATCTGTTCCAGATCCGGTTTCCGCAGCACGCGCAAATATCGCAATCGTGAATAATCCGCCGCCAGACGCACCCGCAGTCGCCCGTCAGGTGTTTGGGCCAGATGGCCCACCAACAAGCCAGGCGGCAACACGCCCCCCGCACCGCTGGTCACCACGCGGTCCCCGGGTTGAACCAGGTCCACCGTTTCCAGAAACGCAATGGACGGAGCGACGGTGTCATCGCCCTTGAGCAATGCTTTCTGCCCCGACGGTTCAATGAGCACGGGTACGGAGGAATTGCTGTCGGTGAGCAACACCACCCGCGCTGAATTTCGCGCCACCCCAGAAATGCGGCCCACCAGCCCGATGCCATCCATGGCCGCCCAACCGTCCCGCACACCATCGCGAGAACCGATGTTCACCAGAACCGACTGGCGAAATGGCGATCCACTGTCGGCCAGGACCACGCCGCCGATGTGCGTCAGTTTCGGATCAAGCCGTAGGTTGTTGAGGTCCATCAACTGCGCGTTTTTCTGTTCCAACTGCGACGCCGCCTCTTTCCAGGCTTTCATCTGTTGCAACTCGCGGCGCAATTGTTGGTTTTGCTCATAAAGCTGCGCATAGGATTGGAAATCTCGGGCCATGTCCGACACCGCGCGCACCGGGGCCATCATCCAGGCCAAGCGCGGCACCACGCTGTCGATCACCGCCATGCGCGCGTGTTCGGCCCGCGGCCCATCAATCCGCCAAAACAGGAAAATCGTCAGCAGGACCAGCACCAACAGGCCCACCAGTATCCGCCGGAGGGTCCGTACATAGAGGGTATCCGCACCTTGGTCCTGAGCCACGCCGTCCTCTCATTGCCCCCGCCTTTTGGGGGAAAGTGTCAGCTGTCGTAGTCGATCACGTGCATGAGCAGTTTTTCATACTCTAACGCTTTGCCCGTGCCTAACGCCACACAATTGAGACTTTCTTCCGCCACGGACACCGCCAGACCGGTTTGTTCGCGCAACGCCATGTCCAAATCGCCCAACAGTGCGCCGCCGCCGGTGAGCATCACACCGCGGTCCACAATGTCTGCGGCCAGGTCGGGCGGGGTGGCCTCCAGCGCGGTCATCACCGCTTCGGTGATCTGTTGGACCGGTTCGCTCAGCGCTTCGGCCACTTGGGCTTGGGTAATCTCGGTTTCCTTGGGCACGCCGTTCAGAAGGTCACGCCCACGGATCTGCATGGACGCGCCGCGACCATCGTCGGGCATCCGCGCCGTGCCGATGGAGGTCTTGATCCGTTCCGCCGTCGCTTCACCGATGAGCAGGTTATGCTGGCGGCGCAGGTAGCTGATGATTGCCTCATCCATCCGGTCGCCGCCCACGCGCACCGAACGGGCATAGACGATGTCTCCAAGGCTCAGGACCGCGACCTCGGTGGTGCCGCCGCCGATGTCGACCACCATGTTACCGGTGGGGTCGGTGATGGGCATCCCTGCGCCAATGGCGGCAGAAATGGGTTCCGCGATCAGACCGGCCCGCCGGGCACCCGCCCCGAGGACGGACTGCCGAATGGCCCGCTTTTCCACCGGGGTCGCACCATGGGGCACGCAGACAATGATCTTAGGCTTCGAAAAGGTCGACCGCCGATGCACTTTGCGAATGAAATGCTTGATCATTTCCTCGGCCACGTCGAAGTCGGCGATCACCCCTTCGCGCATTGGCCGGATCGCCTCAATGCTGCCAGGGGTACGGCCAAGCATGAGTTTCGCGTCCTCGCCATAGGCCAGCACTTTCTTCACACCGTCCTTCACATGGTACGCCACCACGGACGGTTCATTGAGGATCACGCCACGGCCCTTGACGTAGACCAGCGTGTTGGCCGTGCCCAAATCAATCGCCATGTCCGACGAAAAGATGCCGCCGAAAAGTCCCATGTGCCGGTGCCCCTACTTTTACCCGCGCCGTCGACCGGAGCAGGTACGAGTCGCCCGGGCCATAACTCGCGCGGTTATAGGGGGCTGTTGGGGCGGGTGAAAGGGGCAGATCAGGATAGCTCTTCAGAAAAGCCCTTGGTTGTTTCTAAATCAAGCGGTTAGCGTCCCATGGATTACTACATGTGGTGTGCGTGGGCTGCCTAGGATTTGATCGCCGCAAATCTCAAGCGCACGTAATCAGCCACGGCTGTCCCGGCCGGATCCACGAGCCTGTGCAACCGCCGCGCCGCATCCTGGATGACGGTGGCGTGCAAATGTATTGGGACAGCCGACAGATAGGGACCGCCCATGGTTTTGAGCCACGCTTCGAAGCCCGCCGTCACCGGAGTTTGCCGAGGAACCAGCGCCATGTGGCTCACCCGAAAACCCGCGGCCTCCAAGCGCTCGGTTTGAAGCTGCGGGGTGGGGAAGTCCCAAGGGGTGGGGATCTCAACGTAGGGAACGCATTTCTCCATGGCCGCTTCCATGGCGACACAGATTGATGCCACGTTGCCGAAGCCACCTTGTTCTGCCACGAACCGCCCGCCCGGTTTCAGGGCCGTGAACACGTTTTTGATCACCGTGTCAGGCGTGCGCATCCAATGGAGTGCAGCGTTGGAAAACACAGCTTCGAAGGTCTCGGAGCCGAACGGAACGTGGGCGTCTTGTTCAAGAACGCTCAGCCCCCGTGACCGTGCGGCTTTGGCCATGGAAGGGTCGGGTTCCAAACCGGTGACATGCGCGCCGGACTGGGCCAGCCTTTCGGTCAACGCGCCGTCACCGCAGCCCAGATCAAGGATGTTTTCGCTCAGTTGTGGGTTCAGCATCGCCAGGATGGTTTCACCATGGTCCGCCACGAACCGTGCCGTTCGGGCATAGTCGTCGGCGTCCCAAACCTGACCAGCAGGGAGAGTGTGTGTCATTGGATGTCTCGCCTGAAGGGGGCGGTGGGGCTAGACCCCACCAGTAGACCTAGCCCACGTCTTTGTAGCTGATGGGTTTTCCGGTTTCTCGTTTGACCATCAGACGGTTGAGCGCCCCCACATAGGCGCGCGCCGAAGCCACCACCGTGTCAGTGTCCGCCGACTGGCCGGTCACGATCTTGCCGTCCTCTTCCATGCGCACGCTGACAGTGGCCTGGGCATCGGTGCCTTCGGTCACGGCATGCACTTGGTACAATTGCAGGCGGGCCTTGTGGGGCACCAGTGCTTTGACCGCATTGAAGGCCGCATCAACCGGGCCGTCCCCTTGGGCGGTCACTTGGTGGTCTTCGCCGTCGATGGTCAGGGTCAGGTCAGCGGACTGGGGCGCTTCGGTCCCGCAGATCACCCGCAGGAATTTGACCTGGATCCGATCTAGTTCTGCCCCAGCCACGGTGTCCCGCATCAGGGCCACCAAGTCATCATCGTAGATTTCCTTTTTGCGGTCAGCCAGCGCCTTGAAGCGTACAAATACGTCGTTCAACTGGTTGTCCGCCAGGTCATACCCCAGATCGCGGAGTTTCGACCGCAGCGCGGCACGGCCCGAATGTTTGCCCATGACCAGATTGGTTTCGGTCAGGCCGATGTCCTGGGGACGCATGATCTCAAACGTCTCGGCGTTCTTTAGCATGCCATCCTGGTGAATACCGGATTCATGGGCAAAGGCGTTCTTGCCGACGATGGCCTTGTTGAACTGAACTGGGAAGCCCGAGACCGTGGCGACCAAGCGGCTGGCCTTCATGATTTTGGTGGCGTCGATACCGGTGTGGTAGGGCATGATATCGTTGCGCACGCGCAGCGCCATGACCACTTCTTCGAGCGCGGTGGTGCCCGCCCGTTCCCCCAAGCCATTGATTGTGCATTCAATTTGCCGAGCACCGGCCTCGACGGCACCCAAAGAGTTCGCCGTCGCCATACCCAAGTCGTTGTGGCAATGGGTGGCAAAAACCACCTCGTCGGCGCCGGGTACGCTTTCAATCAGCATGCGGATGATGTCGGCGCTTTCACGCGGCGCGGTGTAGCCCACCGTGTCGGGTATGTTGATCGTCGTCGCGCCCGCCTTGATGGCAATCTCGCACACGCGCTTGAGGTAGTCGGTCTCCGTCCGGGTGGCGTCCATGGGTGACCATTGGACATTCTCACACAGGTTCCGCGCGTGCGTCACCGTTTCGTGGATTTTGTCGGCCATGTCGTCTTGGCACAGTTTGGTGATGTCCCGGTGCAGCGGCGAGGTGCCGATGAACGTGTGGATGCGAGGCTTGGCGCTGTGCTTCACCGCGTCCCAAGCGCGGTCGATGTCGGCGAAGTTGGCGCGCGCCAGGCCGCAGATCATCGAGTTCACGCTATTCTTGGCAATCTCGCTCACAGCGGCAAAGTCCCCTTCGGATGCGATGGGGAAGCCCGCTTCGATGATGTCCACGCCCATCTCGTCCAAGAGAGCCGCAATCTCCAGCTTTTCCGAATGGGTCATGGTGGCGCCGGGGCTCTGTTCGCCGTCGCGCAGCGTGGTGTCAAAGATCAACACATGGGGTTGGTCGGCCATGGGACTGTCCTGTTTCGATTGCCCTGGGGGCTTTGGGTCGGTTTGTTGGGTTGGCTTGGTGGCGCGGCGGTTTCCCCTGAGCGGTCGCGCCAAAAGGCACGCTCAGAGGCGCGTAAGGAGGAGACCCAGGAGACCAGCGCGTGCGCGGTCGTATGTGATGGTGTCTACGAAAGCCATGGCGATGTCATACGCGAAACTTTGTAAATGAAAAGGGGTAAGTTTGGTCGACGCTGGGCACGATGCGCTAACCGCGACCATGTGGACGCCGGATCGTGGGTGCCTTAGACCATCGCCGAATGGTTGTGGCGGATGGCATGCGGCGAGTTCTGGCTGGGTTAGCTTTGGTCTACGGGCCGTTGGTTTGGCTTTGGCTCACCGTGCCAGTGGTGTCCGTTGACCAAGCGGAGCCCGCCGATGCGGCGTTGATATTCGGCGCGTTGGTGCGGTCCGAACAGATTTCGCCATTGCATGCAGAACGGTTGGACACGGGCGTGGCGCTTTGGGACGCGAGCAAGGTTGATCAATTGGTCATGTCCAATGCCGCCCGCGCCGCGGAGATCATGGCATCGTATGTGGCCCGGCAAGGTGTGCCTTCGGCGGCAATAGCGCTCGACCCGGCTGCACAATCCACACCCGACACCTGTTTGAACGAAACGCAGCGGTTGCAGCCGCGATCGCTCCTGCTGGTCAGTCAGCGGTATCACCTGCCGCGCATCGCGTTGCAGTGCCGTCGGTTGGGAGTGGAAGGGCAGTATGTGGCAGCGCTGAGATCTCAAGAGGCTGCCGAGGCCACTGGCGTTTGGACCAAGCTGCGTGTGCGTGTCCGTCGAAACACCAGGGAGGCTTTGTTGGTATGGGCCGAATGGCTCGGCCTATACCGGAAATTGGAAAGGGTGCTGTCGCACTAGGTCTGGTCTAGCCGCGGGGCAGGTCTGTCGCTGGTTCCAGCGACGACAGCACGCAGCCGCCTGGTGTGGTAGACGCCAGATGCGTGTCATCACTGATGGTCGGAGAGTAACGGAATGCGGCCACCACATCGCCGTCATCATAGGCAATGAACAGCGTTTTGGTTTCAGGCTGAATTGTGATGCCCTCTGCGTCGCGTCCGCCCATGGCCAGCGGGATCACATCCAGCAACTCACCTTCGGCGGAAAACTCGAACAGGCTGTCTGACGCATCCGCGTCATCAACCACCAACAAATTACCGCTCACAGGGTCGCGTGTAACGCCCTGAGGTTCCATCAAGGGCATGGCCTGTTCGGCGCCTTCGATCCGTTGGGACACTTTCCCATCATGGCTGATGCGCACCAACGCGGCGATGCTGTCGTCGGCGACCCAATAGTCATTGGTGGTACTGTCCACGAACAATCCGTCGGTGTCCACCAACGCACCAGAAAGGCGGTAGGGCGCGCCCAGCTCGTTGCCCATGCGATCCACCTGCTGGTAGAGGCCGTTACCATCGGACAAAACAAGATGGTTTTCCTGGATGGCGATAGCATCCACACGGGACAGGTTTGATTCAAACCCCATGATCTCATCCCCGTAGGGCGTAACAAGTTTAATCGAACGCGTTTCGTTTGCGATCCAAATCCCACAAAAACGGTCGTCATAGGCTAGGCCGGATGGGCCGCGGCTGTCGAAAGTCCTTAAAAGGGTCAATTCTGCTGACCAAGCTGGCAAGCTGAGCAACAGGGCGAAGGCGGGCACAACAGTGATAGCAAATCTCAACATGCTGAAAGG
>JBCDFD010000113.1:0-11385 GCA_039178645.1 Pseudomonadota bacterium
CGGAGGTCCAGATGCCAAAAACCCGTACCGCCGCTGTGGCTCACCATGGCTCAGGCAACCGGTCGCATTGGACATTTTTATCAATAATCGCCGCTCTCTCTCTGCCGCTCGCACTCTCGGTGCCGGCGGAGGCCGAGATCATCAAGTCCCATGGCATTTCGACTTTCGGGGAATTGAAATACGACCCCGACTTTCCCCACTTCGATTACGTCAATCCAGACGCGCCAAAGGGCGGTGAATACACCACTTGGGCCTTTGGGACCTTCGACAGCCTGACGCCCTATATCCTGAAGGGCAACGCCGCCAATGGGGCAGGGCTGTTCTACGACACGCTGATGGCGGGCAATCTGGATGAACCGGATGCGACGTACGGCTTGGTGGCCGAAAGCTTAGAGTACCCCGCCAGTCGGGAGTGGGTGATTTTCAATCTGCGTCCAGAAGCACAGTTTCGCGACGGTACACCGGTCACAGCATCCGATGTTGTGTTCTCCTTCGAAACGCTGAAGGAAAAGGGACGTCCCACGTACCAGACAACGTTCCGCGATTTTGAAGGCGTGGAAGCCCTGGACGATCACACGGTGAAATTCACCTTCAATCCCGATGGTCCGTTGCGTGAGTTGCTCATGACCGCTGGGGGGCTCCCGATCCTGTCTGAGGCCTACTACGACACGCGCGACTTCACTGAGTCCAGCTTGGAGCCGCCGATGGGCTCCGGACCCTACACTCTGAAGGAAGTCACGCCCGGTCGATCCGTCAGTTATGCACGCCGAGACGATTACTGGGCCCAAGACTTGCCCATCAATGTCGGTAAAAACAATTTTGATACGCTGACGTTTGAGTATTTCTCTGACTACACCACGGCCTTCGAAGCTTTCAAAGCTGGGGCGTATTTGTATCGGGAAGAGTTTCTGTCGAAACTTTGGGCGACCGGTTATGAATTCCCGGCCATCGAAAGTGGGGCGGTCGTGGTTGAAACGCTCCCCGATGGCCGTCCCTCTGGCACGCAGGGGTTTTGGTACAATTTGCGGCGTGACAAGTTCGACGACCCGCGGCTCCGCCAAGCCATCGGCATGGCATTTAATTTTGAGTGGTCGAACCGCGCTTTATTCTACGGCCTGTATGATCGGACCGATAGTTTTTGGGAGAACTCATCGACGATGCAAGCCACGGGCATGCCGAGTGAGGCGGAACTGGCCCTGTTGGAACCATTGCGCGAATTTGTTCCCGAAAGTGTTTTCACCGAAGAGGCATTCACCCCTGCGGTTGCCAGCGATGAACAGGTGAGTGACCGGCGGTCCCTGCGCGCGGCCGGAAGGCTCCTAGACGAAGCCGGGTGGGTGGTCTCTGACGACGGCATTCGGCAAAAAGACGGCGAAAAGCTCACCATCGAAGTTTTGAACGACAGCCCGTCATTTGATCGCATCATCAACCCCTATGTGGAAAACCTCAAACGGTTGGGCGTAGACGCCATCGTCAGGCGTGTGGACGCGGCGCAGATGCAGGAACGGCGCAAAAACTTTGACTTCGACATCGTCGTGCAGCGCTACGCCATGGGTGTCACTCCGGGGGACGAACTTGAAAACATGTTCGGCTCCAAAAGCGCCTCTGTTTCGGGTTCCGCAAACCTGGCAGGCATTTCAAATGAAGCCGTCGACCGGCTCATCCGTACAATTGCCGAAGCCGAAAGCCGTGAAGATTTGAACGTGGCGGTCCGCACGCTCGACCGGGTTCTTCGTGCCATGCATGTGTGGGTGCCGCAGTGGTACAAGGGTGCCCATAACATCGCCTACCGTGACGTGTTTGGCAGACCGTATACCGATACTCCGCCCACCTATGGTTTGGGCGTGACCAGCATTTGGTGGTATGACCAGGACAAAGCGGACCGGCTCCGCACGGAAGGTGCCCTTTAATGGGCGCATACATCTTGCGTCGGTTGGGGCTGATCATTCCAACGCTCATTGGAATTATGCTGATCAACTTCACCATGGTGCAATTTGTGCCTGGTGGTCCCATCGAGCAGATCATCGCTCAATTGGACGGCGGCGGGGATGCGTTTGAAGCGATCGCAGGCGGCGGGGCTGCCGGAGGCGCTGGCGCGTCCAGTGGCGACGGCGGTGGTGGCAGCGATCAGTACCTCGGCGCGCGGGGACTTCCGCCCGAGTTCATCGCGGACCTCGAAGCACAATTTGGGTTCGACAAACCGGCCTGGCAGCGGTTTCTGATCATGATCTGGGACTATGCTCGGTTTGACTTTGGCGAAAGCTATTTCCGGTCGATTTCGGTCGTGGATTTGGTGCTAGAAAAGATGCCGGTGTCGATCACCTTGGGGCTTTGGTCCACTTTGATTGCTTACTTGGTGTCCATCCCACTGGGTATCCGCAAGGCAGTGAAAGACGGCACTGTGTTCGACAGCTGGACCTCCGGTGTGATCATTGTGGGTTATGCGAACCCGGGTTTCTTGTTCGCCATCCTTCTGTTGGTGGTTTTTGCAGGGGGATCATATTTGCAATGGTTCCCCTTGCGGGGGCTGGGATCGGACAATTGGGATGAACTGACCCTCTGGGGCAAGATCGTCGATTACCTGTGGCACATCACCTTGCCCGTCTTGTCTTCGACCATCGCGGCCTTTGCCACGCTGACGTTGCTCACGAAAAACAGTTTCCTCGATGAGATCAAGAAACAGTACGTCATGACCGCCCGCGCCAAGGGCCTCACCGAAAGCCGCGTGCTCTACGGCCATGTGTTCCGCAACGCCATGTTGATTGTGATCGCCGGTTTCCCCGCGGTGTTCGTCAGCGTGTTCTTCGGTGGCTCGCTCATCATCGAAACGATCTTTTCGTTGGACGGCCTGGGGCGGCTCGGGTTCGAAGCGGCAGTGAACCGCGACTATCCGGTGATTTTCGCCACGCTCTATGTGTTCGGGCTCATTGGGCTTTTGATGGGGCTCATATCGGACCTGATGTACGTCTGGATCGATCCGCGCATCGACTTTGAAAGCCGGGAGACCTGACGATGGCTGTCCTGGACGCAGACCCCAAGCCTCAAGCAGAGCCGCAGGTTGACGCCCCCGCAGTGGCGGAAACCCCGGAAAAGTCCTGGCTTTCTCCACTGAATCAACGGCGTTGGCGCAACTTCCGCGCCAATGGCCGCGCCTATTGGTCGTTTATCATCTTCTCGGTGCTATTTGGTTTGTCGCTGTTCGCGGAATTCATCGCCAACGACAAACCAATGGTGGTCAGCTACCGCGGCGAGCTGCACTATCCGGTCTTCCAGTTTTACCCCGAAACGCAGTTCGGCGGCGATTTCCGAACCGAGGCGGTGTACCGCGACGTCGAAGTGCAGTGCTTGATCATATCGGGAGGCTTGCTCGACTGCTGGGACGATCCCGAAGGCGTTATCGAGGATGTGCGCGCCACCGGTTTGGTCAATGGCGAAGAGGTCGACCGCGGCTGGTTGCTCTGGCCGCTCATTCCTTACAGCTATGACACGGTGAACGACATCTCGGGGACGGCACCATCGGCCCCCGACGCCGACCACTGGCTGGGCACAGATGACACCGCTCGCGACGTGCTGGCCCGCGTGATTTACGGGTTCCGCTTGAGTGTGCTCTTCGCCCTGGTGGTCACCGCGCTGACATCCATCATTGGGATCGCCGCCGGAGCGGTCCAAGGGTTTTTCGGCGGTTGGGTCGACCTGATATTCCAGCGTATCATTGAGCTATGGGGCGCGACCCCGAGCCTTTACATCATCATCATCGTGGCCGCGATTTTCCAGATGAACTTCTGGCTTCTTGTGTTCTTGATGACCCTGTTCGGCTGGACCGCGCTTGTGGGCGTGGTCCGCGCAGAGTTTCTGCGTGCCCGCAACTTCGAATATGTCCGCGCCGCCCGTGCGCTCGGGGTTGGCAATGCAACAATCATGTTCCGCCATGTCCTGCCCAATGCCATGGTCGCCACGCTGACGATGTTGCCGTTTGTGATCACAGGCACTCTGGGCAGTCTCGCCGCGCTCGACTTCCTGGGGTTCGGTCTGCCGTCGTCGGCCCCATCGTTGGGAGAATTGACGCTCCAGGCAAAACAGAACCTCCAGGCCCCTTGGCTCGGTTTCACTGCCTTCTTCACATTCGCCATCATGCTGTCGCTCTTGGTCTTCATCTTCGAAGGCGTGCGCGACGCGTTTGACCCAAGAAAGACCTTCGCATGACTTCTTCCAGCGTGAACCCTTGGCACATCGGCTACCTGGCCGGGCTTGGCGCGATTTTCCTTTGCCTCACGCTGGCGTTCCTCACCTGGTCGCCGATGCTGTCGGTGCCGGACCGACCGGCGGCTTTCACGTTGGTGGTCGCCGCATACATCCCGGCCTTCACAACCGTGATCGGGGCAGGGTGGATGAGCGGTCGCCGCCGCGCACCCAGCCCTTTGTGGATCGCAATGACCTTGGTCGTCGCGGTTTGGACCATCGCGATCACCATCGGTTTTGATCGGCTCTGATCAGGCCACCGCACGATGACCGAGATCCTCAACGTATCCGACCTGAGCATCACCTTCGCCCAAGATGGTCGCGAAATCCGTGCCGTGAAGGGCGTCAGTTTTTCCGTCGCACGCGGTGAAACCGTGGCTCTCGTGGGCGAGTCCGGTTCGGGCAAATCGGTGACCGCGCTCAGCACTGTGGCGCTCCTGCCAGAAAGCGCCAAGCTGGACGGGTCAGTGACGTACCAGGGCCAAGAAATGGTCGGGGCCAGCGAAAAGACGCTGCGAGAGATCCGCGGCAACGACATCAGTTTCATTTTCCAAGAGCCCATGACTTCGCTCAACCCGTTGCACACGTTGGAAAAGCAGATCGGTGAGAGTTTGAAAATCCACCAAGGTTTGACCGGCGAGGAGGCACGGGATCGCATCATCGAGCTTTTGAACCGGGTAGGCATTCAGGATCCGGCCACGCGCCTGTCATCCTATCCCCACCAATTGTCGGGCGGACAAAGGCAGCGGGTGATGATTGCCATGGCACTGGCAAACAAGCCCGACCTGTTGATCGCTGATGAGCCCACTACGGCGCTCGACGTGACGATCCAAGCGCAAATCCTGGAATTGCTGGCGGACCTGAAGAAAAGCGATGGCATGAGCCTGCTGTTCATCACCCACGACCTCGGGATCGTGCGTCGGTTTGCCGACAAGGTCTGCGTTATGAAGGATGGCGAGATCGTTGAGGCTGGCGTCACGGCCGCCATTTTCGCCAATCCGCAGCATTCCTATACGCAGAAATTGTTGGCCGCCGAACCATCTGGCGCGCCTGCTCCGGTGCCTTCGGGTGCCGAAGAAATTCTCTCGACCACCGACCTGCGCATTTGGTTCCCCATCACCGCCGGTCTGCTGCGCAAGACCGTGGGGCATGTGAAGGCCGTCAACGCGGCCACGCTGTCCGTCCACCAAGGGGAAACCTTGGGGATCGTGGGCGAAAGCGGCTCGGGCAAAACCACATTGGCGCTGGCGCTGATGCGGTTGGTGTCCTCCGAAGGACCCATCGTTTTCCAAGGCCAGGACATTCAGGGCTGGAAAACCCGTCGTTTGCGGAGCGTGCGCCGTGATATGCAGATTGTGTTCCAAGACCCTTACGGATCGCTCAGCCCTCGCATGAACATCGCCCAGATCATCGCCGAAGGTCTCGGCGTCCACGGCACCGAACCGGGGCGGTCCGCTGACGAGATTGTCTCGGAAATACTCACCGAAGTTGGTCTCGACCCCGCGATGCGGTTCCGTTACCCGCACGAGTTTTCCGGTGGCCAACGTCAACGTATCGCCATCGCGCGGGCGATGGTCCTCAGGCCCAAACTGCTGGTGCTGGACGAACCCACGTCTGCGCTCGATATGACGGTCCAGGTCCAGATCGTGGAGCTCTTACGGGACCTCCAGAAACGCCATGGGCTGGGCTATCTCTTCATCAGCCATGACCTCAAAGTGGTGCGCGCCCTGAGCCATCGGGTGATCGTCATGAAACGCGGCGATATTGTGGAAACCGGCGACGTGGCACAGGTGTTCGAAAACCCCCGCAGTGACTACACAAAGGAACTCATGGCCGCGGCCTTCGAAGGTGGCAACGCGGAGGTGGCATAACCACCAGCGCCCTGATTTCATTGTTCCCAAAATACTCCGGGGGGCATGCGTAGCATGCGGGGGCAGCGCCCCCTCTGGCGTCGCGACCACATCAAACCGCTGGGCTATGGCCCGCCTTGCTCAGGTCATAGGCGTCAAACACACGCGCAATCATCCGAGTCAGCGGGCGGCCTTCCACAAGGATGTCGAACCGGTCGTCTGCGAACCGAGTGAAGCCTGCGAATTGCTGGGCACACTCTCGCAACCATCCCCGGACGGTGGTGGCCGATGGGCCGCCGGATGTCATCACTTGGTCCAAGTGGACGGTAAAGTCGCACATCAGCCGCTCTATGATGGTGGCCCGCACCAGGTCTTCCGGTGAAAATGCGTGGCCCCGGGACGTGGGCAATTCACCGGCCCGGACCTTGCCAGTGTAGTCCCCAGTGCTGGCGGCGTTTTGCGCGTAGCCCTGCGGGAACCGCGAAATGGACGAAGCCCCCACACCGATGAGCACGTTTGCCGGATCAGCGGTGTAGCCCTGGAAGTTCCGCCGCAATGTGCCCTCGCGGGCTGCGACGGCCATGCTGTCGCTGGGACGGGCAAAGTGGTCGATGCCGATCTCTTGGTAGCCGTCCCACAGGAACAGCCGCCGGGCGGTTTCGAACAGTTCCAGCCGTTCCTCGGGGGTTGGTAGGTTGTCCGACGGGATCATCGATTGCCGCCGCGCCATCCATGGCACATGGGCGTAGCCATAGAGCGCCACGCGATCCGGGCTCAGGGTCAGCAGCTTTTGAACCGAGTCGCTGATCCGTTCCTTGCTCTGGTCTGGCAGCCCGAACAGGATGTCCGCATTCAAGCTCTGAATCCCCGCGGCGCGCACCATGTCGGCCACAGACTTTGTGATTTCATAGCTTTGATCGCGTCCAATGACTTTCTGAATGTCCGGATCGAAATCCTGCACGCCGATGCTGGCGCGGGACATGCCCGCCGCCGAAAGTGCGGCCATGCGGTCGTCGTCGATCTCGTTGGGGTCAATCTCCACCGAGAACTCGCCACCTTCGGCCATGGGGGCCACCGCAAATATGGCCTGCGCCAAATCGGTGATCATGTCCCCATCCATCAAGGTGGGCGTGCCGCCGCCCCAATGCAGCCGCGACAGGGTCACGCCTTCGGGCAAGTATTCCGCGAGTTGTTCCAGCTCGGTTTTCAGCGTCTCCACATAGGCGCGGACGGTGTCCAAACGCTGGGTGCCTTGGGTCCGACAGGCGCAAAACCAACAAAGCCGTCGACAGAACGGCACATGCACATAGAGCGATATGGCACTGCCGGGCGGAACAGCCCGTATCCATTCAGCATTGAGCGCGGAACTAACCCCGCCAGAGAATTGCGGCGCGGTCGGGTAACTGGTGTACCGCGGCACGCGCGCGTCAAATAGACCAAGGCGGGAGAGTTGTGTGTTCGTAGCCATTGTCCTACGCTTAAACGCTAACGACCACCCCTCACCTTGATCGAAGTCAAGGAGGCCAAGGAATGATCGCATTGGCCCATGCTCACTCTCCAACTGACCTGCCGGACTGCACCGACTGTCCGATCAGACACCGTGCGGTTTGCGCGCGGTGTGAGACTGACGAGTTGGAACGCCTTGAAGAGATTAAGTATTACCGGACGTATCCCGCCGGTCAGACGCTTGTTTGGGCGGGTGATCGCATGGACTTTGTGGCCTCTGTGGTGTCGGGCATAGCAACCTTGACGCAGACGCTCGAAGACGGGCGCACCCAAATGGTGGGTTTGCTGTTGCCTTCGGATTTTGTGGGCCGCCCTGGACGGGATGTCGCGCCCTACGACGTGGTGGCCACCACCGATGTGGTCGTTTGCTGTTTCCGCAAGCGCCCGTTTGAGTCGATGATGGAACGCACGCCCCACATTGGTCAGCGCCTTTTGGAAATGACACTGGATGAATTGGACGCGGCGCGGGAATGGATGCTCCTATTGGGTCGTAAGACCGCGCGGGAGAAGATCGCCAGTCTGATAGCCATTATCGCGCGCCGTGATGCGTCGCTCAACCTGCGCCCCACTGATGATAATATCCAGTTCGATCTGCCACTTACCCGAGAAGCCATGGCGGATTATCTTGGTCTGACGTTGGAGACGGTGAGCCGACAGATCACGGCCTTGCGGAAATCGGAAGTGATCTCTCTGACCGGCAAGCGCCATATCACCATCCCGAATTTTGATCGGCTTATGGATGAAACGGGCGACGACTCAGACGGTGGGTTCCTCGCCTGAGATATGCTTTCAGGCTCAGGTCTAAGCCTCAGTTATTACACTCCGCCTGAGTGTGTCACGTCTTCGAAAAGTGATCCCAAATGCTCCGCTTGGCTCCGGCTTTGTTGGCTCAGGTTGCGCATCTCTTCCGAGATAATACGAAAACCACGCCCAGCGTCCCCAGCCCTTTGCGCCTCGATGGACGCGTTGGTGGCAACAATCTGAAGCGACTTTGCCAGTCGGTCCAACTGGTTGAGGCTGGTTTCCATCTTGGAGATTAAAGGACGTTTGGCGTCCGCCCGTCGTTTGCCGACATGCTCAATGGCGCGCTGCACACCCTCAACAATGGAATTGAGATCAGCCAGCAGCCTCCCGCCCACGAAATCTCCCAGTTCTTCAAAGGTTTCAGACCCTTTGCGTCCATCGATGGCGGCCTGTGCTAGGATGGAAAATTGCCTCAATGTTTCCAGGTGGGCACCAGAAATGGCAGTTACCTCGGTTAAGGCCGAAAGGGCCAAAGGGCCGAGCTTCCCGGCGGTCTTAGGCTCCGAAAGGACGGCCATGAGCCTGCAAAACTCGCTCAATGCAGCGTCGCGGGATTGACCATGGCGGGGGTCCACTTGGCTAAGCAGGCCAAACATCACCGTACGATGGGACAGCATCCTCATTTTCCCAGCCTGATTCATCAGGTCGGCAAGGTCTCGTTCGACCCTGTTCAGGTCTGGGTTGCCTAGGTTTGTCTCGGCCATCGGAATGCTCTCGGCTCCGCGCAATCTCCACGCAGGTGTTCGCCAAGAACAATGATCCTTCGGTTAATTCTCGCTGCGACGCAGAAGATTACTGGTTGGCACATGGGCCACAGGGAAGCTTTACGCCTAATGTGCCATCAAAACCGGAACGGGAGCCTCTGCCAGCATGTCGCGTGTGGGTCCGCCCAGAACGGATTCGCGTAGGCGAGATTGCCCATAAGCGCCCATCACCAGGAGATCACCTTTGCGATCGTGGATATGGCGCATGAGCACATCGGATATCCTGGGCATGTTTCGCGTGAGCACCGAAATCTCCGCCCGCACTCCGTGGCGTGCCAGGAGAACCGACAATGCCCCGCCGGGATCCGACCCTTCGGGCCCATGGCGTTTGGGGTCCACGATGGCAATGTTGGCTCGTCCCAGAGTTGTGAGCCCCGGCAAACCCGCCCGTACCGCCGTGATGGCCTCGGCACCTTGGTTGGTGGCAATGATAGGTTCGGTGGCCCAAGCTTCGCTGGCCCACCCCGGAGGAACGATCAAGCAGGGCGCCGGTCCTTCGAACAGCGCGGCCTCAAGGATTGCTTCATCTTCGATTCCCCGCTCCGACCCGTAAGGGCGCGGCAAAATGAGCAAATCGCCATAACGGACCACCTGTTGGACCGCTTTGCCCACCGAGCCCCATTGGCTGACAATGGCTTCCGATGACCATCGGATGTCGGAGGCGATGAGTATTTCGTCCACGTCGTGCTTCAGTTCCCGAGCGCGGACTTCGGTGTCGTGAAACGTCAATGGCTCTGCCACAACCGTGGCGCCAGCATAGTAGAACCCGCGCTGAACGCGGTCGATGCCCAGGCACAGCACATCCAGATGGGCATCAAAATCCCTCGCCATTCCAATGGCATATTCAAGATGTCCGAAATCTGTGACGCCGTCCCTGACGATGCATAAAAGGGATCGATAGGACATGCGCAGTACTCCAACAGAAACGGGCACACCGGCATCTGCTGGATCATCTTGGGAATGCTGAACTCAGCCAAAACGTTGCGCCAACGGGGACCTTCCCGCTCAACCCTCAGTTTACCTGCGTCTTGTTGACCTGCATTGATTTGAAACAACGGCTATCACGAAACGTTTTGATACAGATCAATGAGAACCCCAGGGACCAAAGCCATACCGGCTGAACGACAACCCTGTGGAGGCAACCCAAATAGCCTACGCACTAAAAAATGGGACGAAGGGACAAGTCATGGTCGATTATCTTAAGCTTACAGCTTATGGATTGATCGCACTCGGAGCAGCGATCGCTTCGAATTATGCACTCGATGTATCGTACATGGTGCATGCGGTCATCATAATGCTCGTGGCGGGGGGATTGTTCCTCTACACGCTGCGAACAATTGACGAACCAAAGCCAGCCATTGATCAAACCGTTTATATGGATGACGTCATCCGTTACGGCGTGATCGCCACCGCTTTCTGGGGGGTGATTGGGTTTGCTGCGGGCACGTTCATTGCAATGCAGTTGGCGTTTCCGGCGCTCAACTTTGAGTGGGCGCAACCATATATGAATTTCGGGCGGCTCCGTCCGCTGCACACCTCCGCGGTGATTTTTGCGTTTGGGGGCAATGCCCTAATCTGTACGGCCTTCTACGTGTTCCAGCGCACATGCGCGACACGCCTGTGGGGTGGCAACCTCGCATGGTTCGTATTCTGGGGCTACAACCTGTTCATCGTACTCGCGGCCACCGGCTACGTTCTGGGCGGTACGCAGGGCAAGGAATATGCTGAGCCCGAATGGTACGTCGACCTGTGGTTGACCGTTGTGTGGGTTGCATTCCTGGCCGTTTGCTTGGGCACCACCATCCGGCGGAAAGAGCCACACATCTACGTTGCCAACTGGTTCTACCTCAGCTTCATCGTCACCGTCGCCATGCTGCACTTGGTGAACAATATCAGCATCCCAGTGTCGCTCTTCGGTTCCAAGTCCGTGCAAATCTTCTCGGGTGTGCAGGATGCCATGGTGCAATGGTGGTACGGCCACAACGCTGTGGGCTTCTTCCTGACCGCCGGTTTCCTGGGCATGATGTATTACTTCATCCCCAAACAAGCCGAGCGTCCAGTGTTCAGCTATAAGTTGTCCATCATTCACTTCTGGGCGCTGATCTTCCTGTACATCTGGGCTGGTCCACACCACCTGCATTACACCGCGTTGCCTGATTGGGCCTCCACGCTGGGCATGGTGATGTCCGTGATCCTGTGGATGCCGTCCTGGGGTGGTATGA
>JBCDFD010000114.1:0-11118 GCA_039178645.1 Pseudomonadota bacterium
ACGCAAAACTCGTTGATGACCGGCAACATGCCCGGCATTGCCGCGTCCACGAATGCCACATTGGCGTTTGGTTCGGCCCCGAATTGGGTCGAGGCACCTGAGAAAAGCTTCGCCTGCGAACTGACCTGAGCGTGCACTTCCATCCCAATGACCAATTCCCAATCCCCGGTGGCACCGGCGATCACTTTGGGTTTGGGCGTGTCATACGTCAGATCAAGCATGGGCGCAGTCCTTGTGTGGGCTGTCGTGTTTTAAGCACCTCGCCCCAGGCCCGCAAGCGGTCATCACATGGAGTAGTTTCGCACCCAAGACGCCAGTCGACTGTTTTGCACCAGTGACACCGATGGGGCATGGCGACCGCCTAAGGCCAGGGTTTCTTTGCGTAAAATTTCGATCCCGGCTTCGGATTTTGCAGGCAGCGCCTTCGGTGAAATCGGCTCGCCCACCGTGACGCGGTAGGGCTGTTTGTATTTGTTCAGCGTTTCATGGAACAGCGTGATGTCCCGGAGTGTCGGGTGTAGCAGGTCGAACAGGTAGAACAGCGCCGAGTTGCGCGCGCGCACGTTCACCGGGATCACGGGCAATTCGAATTTGCGCGCGATCATTGCTGCCGACGCCATCCAAGGCCGTTCGTGGAGCTTCAGCCCGCGGCGTTTGGCCAAGCGACCGGAAGGGAAAATCACGCCGATCCGCCCGTCTTCAACGGCCTTTCGTGTGTATGCCATGGTTTCACGTGTCTTCGAATGGGTGCGCTTTTCCAACCGCCACTCCACTGGGGCGATGAAGCTTTCCATCTGGGGCAGGACCCTGAGGATATCGCTGTTGGCGTAGAAATACGCGTCGCTGCGCACTTTTGAAAGCACGGTGTTCAGGATAATTCCGTCTGCGATTCCAGTGGGGTGGTTGGCCACAATCAAGGCGGGGCCATGGGCCGGGATGTGGTCGAGCCCGGTGACTTCCAAGTCCCGAGCCAGCATTTCACCCATGAGCGACATGATTTTGTCCGTCGGCATGGGTTCAAAATGTTCGGCCAAGTGTACTGTTTTGGAATACCCCAACATGCGGGTCAGCAGATAGCGGCAGGGTGCGGCGTAGAATTTGTCCGAAAACAACCACGGCGCACGTTCCGCAATCAATGGGTCGATTCTATCCTGCATCCGCGCACCTAAACGGCTAAACATGAAACCCGCGTGACACGCTCAACATAAGCGACGCGGCATCAAGCTGCAAATGATCCCCGTCCGCGCAGCATCATTTTGCTCAGCCTGTGAGGGAAATCGCCGGAGACGACAGGGCCAGCAGCTGTCTGTAGAGCTGGTCCGGGTCAATCGGTTTCCGGGCCAATTCCACACCACGCCGTTCGAGATCTTGTCTTAAAGTCAATGACCTATCGGAACTGAGCACAAGTGTTGGGAGACCGCCAAGGTCGGACGAAATCTGGTTGAGCTTGTCCAAACGCGCGCCGGTTTGCCCGTGGTGAAAGCCGACAATCAAGAGGTCGGGCAAGATGCCCAGTTCGTCCAGCAAGGCGGCGGCCATATCGTCGCTGGGCACGTCCAAGGTTTCCATGCGCCAAGCTTCCAACTGGTGCACCAGTCCGCTGCGCAACCTTTCGTCGGGTTCTACGATGAGCGCGATCCGACCTTCCAGGTCCAGGGGCGGGCTGACTGCCGCGCGATTGAGGCGAGGGATCGAGCCGCTTGCATCGCCGCTGGCTTTTGCGAAGGTCACGGAAAACTTGCTGCCCACGCCAATGTCGCTGGTGAGGTCAACATTGTGGCCCAAAAGCTGGCAGGCGCGGTCGACGATGGCGAGGCCCAGTCCGACGCCGTCGTTCTGCCCTGCGGCTTGGCTACCGCGATGGAATTCTTGGAAAATTGCGGCGCAGTCTTCGGGGGCGATACCCGGTCCAGTGTCCCAAACCTCCACGCGCAGTCGACGGCCCAGGTTGCGCACGCCCACAAGAATGCGCCCGGATTCGGTGTACCGCACCGCGTTGGCGATGAGGTTTTGCAAAATACGGCGCAGGTAGAGCGGGTCGCTGATCACCGTGGCCGTGCATGGGACAATGGTCAGTTTGAGCCCCTTGGCGTCGGCAATCGGTTCAAACTCATCGGCCAGAGTGGACAGCACCAAACCCAGCGGCACCGGTGCGCTTTCCAAGGCGGCAAGACCCGCGTCCAAACGTGAAATGTCCAGGAGCGAAGCGAGGATCGTTTCCACGCTCACCAGCGCATTGCGGGTGCGTTTGAGTGTTTGGCGTTGTTGGTTGGGGTCCTGCGAATCGTCGCTTTCTAAAGATGACAGGAACAGTTTGGCCGCGGACAGCGGTTGCAGCAGGTCGTGACTGGCCGCCGCCACAAAGCGGGATTTGGACGAATTAGCCCGCTTGGAATCGGCCAGAGCGTGCTCCAAATCCAAGGTGCGTTCCGCGACCCGATGTTCCAGGTTTTCATTGGCGTGGATGATGGCGCGGATGGCCTCCCGTTCGCTGGTCACGTCGGTGAAGCTGACCACGAAGCCATGGTCTGGGGTTTCCTCGGCGAACACATCCAAGATCACGCGGCTGCCGCGTTGCAATTCAAACGACAGCGCCGGCCGACCTTGGCGGCGGTCCACCCAATCGCGCACGGTGCGCGCGGTGGTGCCGATGGGGAATGTCACCCGTTCTTCGATCAAGGACAAAAGCCGCTGAAAGCGGGTGCCAAGTACAAACCTGCCTGCGGGCAAAGCGAGCAAGGAACTCACCCGTTGGTTCCACCCCACCAGCAAACCGTCGGCGTCAAAGATACAGACCCCTTGGTTGATGTGGTCCAGCGTGGCGCGGATCACGCGGGCCTGGTCATCCAGCAAACGTTCCCGTTCTCGCCGTTCCAGGCGGATGATGTCTGTGATGTCGGTGTGGATCATCACCGTACCGCCATCGTCTGTGCGCTGCTCGCTCACTTGCAGCCAGCGATCCCAGATGAGACGGACATTGAATACGACGTAGTCTTCACGGTGTTTCGCGATCCGCTGTTCGCGCCAGTCTCCGACTGACTGATCCGGTGCAAGCGCCAGATGACGGCTTTGGCCAACATGGTCCACGTAGTTAGAAAACCTCAGACCCGGTGCCATATGTGATTGAATGTCGGGAAGCTGCTGGCAGAAGCGCGAATTGCACATCACCAACCGGTCCGCTGCATCGAATAGCGCAAACCCCTCTTGGATAGCTTCCAAAGCGTTCGACAGGTCGCTCCGTGCCCGTTCCGCTCGCCCGGTGGCCTCCGCCAATTGCGAATTGGCTTGGTTCAGCAGATCAAGGGTTTGTTCCAGATCACGGGTGCGACCACGGACCTGTTCTTCCAACATCACGGCCCGTTGGAAATTGGCAAATCCAGCGCTCTGGTCCGAGATGTCCTGTTCCACACGGCGCATCAACGCGCCCGCGATTTTCAAGAGTTTGTCCCGTTGGCGTTCCACACTGTCGTTGGGGTCAAGCAGGGCATGGGGCATTGTGATCCGCGCGTCCTTCACGTGTCGGGCGGGTAGATGGCCGCGCCTGTCATGGTTTGGTTCACGTGGGTCCCATGGTATTGCTCGCCAAACGTATTAAACCCGATGACATTATGACGCGCTAATATGTTCGACATCTGACCGGCGGATTGGCGCTGCTCAGCCTCAATTCGGCGTAAAATACAGTCGAAGGCCAGAATATGGCTGGGCTGCGACGGGCGGGCCAGATCGTTCAGAGCGTTTTCAAGATGATCCACGATGGGCAACGCTTCGGCCAAAGACAGGACAACGCCTTCGTCAATGGCGGAGAAAAACACCAGCTTGCCATCATCGGTCACGCGTTGGATCGCGCGGACGTGGTGTTGATCGCCGATGCGCACCAAAAGCGGGTGCGCGGCAAAGGTCATGGGCGACAATTGGTTGGGGTCTTTGCGCAGGATACGGGCGTATTCGCGGCCCGCAGGTTCGGCGTTGATTTCGTGGACGACACGCGCGGCGGGGTCCGCCCCTGTGACCACCATTTGGGCGCCGGTGGGCAACAGGTGGTCGAGCTTGAACACCTGCACCCGGCAGGCCGTCCTCACCAACGTGAGCACCGCCGCATTGGCATGGGCCTGGCCGTCAAACAGAACGAAAGCCTGGTGGAAATCGATATCATCGCCTGCGGAACCGCCAAAAAGCGGCACTGGTCCCATGGTCTGTGCCAACGCGCCCATGAAATGGTCTTCGGCCAAGGACAGACCGTCGATCAAGCTGAAGGCAAATTCGGTGTCCCAATTGGGCGCGCGGCGTTCGAGGTTGGCTCGGGCTTGAAGCGTCCGGTAGGCCAAGACATGGGGGTCCATTTGGCGCAGATCTTCGATCAAGAACGTCTCGTGCGCAAACAGACCGGCCGGGAAACAGACCGCCACGATCTCGCCTGTGCTGTAGCCTTCGTGGGTGATTTCGCCTGCGGTGGTGCAGCCCACCACGGTCACGCCGGGAAACGCCTGCGCCGCCTGGCGCGCGATGCGGTAGGTATCGGCCAGCGGAGACACGAACAGCGCGACCAAATCGTCAGGTTTGGCCCGCAACTGGTCAGCCAACGCGCGAAGCGCGCCGTTGCTTTGCCATGGGACGCTGGCCGTCCGCAAAACCTGAGCCACTCGCGGTGCGTCTTGATCACGACACTCGGTTTGCGTTGGGCCTATGACGCGTCAGCTCCTTGGTGAAGAACGTGGGCAAACCGCGCTTGCTGGGCAATCAAAACCGCCTGCGTCCGACTTTGAACCCCAAGTTTGCGCATGATCGCTGTGACATGGGCTTTCACCGTTGTCTCGGCGATGGACAGATCAAACGCGATTTGCTTGTTCAGCTTGCCTTCGCAGATCAGTTCCAGAATGCGGCTTTGTTGGCGCGTGAGTAGCGACAGCCGTTCTATGGGCTCCACCGCGTTCTCGGTTTTCTCCGATCCGATGGGAACATACCCCGGAGGTGCGAACTGTTCCCCGGCCGCGATGGTTTCGAACGCCCGCTGGAACACGTCCCGTTGGCTGTGTTTCGGCACGAACCCGGCGGCACCGCCTCGCAGGCTAGACGCAATCATCCGATTGTCTGCCATGGATGACACCACCAAAACTGGAATGTCGGGGCAGGCTTTGCAGATTCGCACAAGCCCATCCAAGCCGCTCACATCCGGCAAATTGAGGTCCAAAATGACAACATCCGGCGTATATCCGCCGGAAAGGACATCTAGAGCACTTTGCAATTTGTCCGATGTCCGAATTTCTGAGATTCCTGTACACAGCCGCAGGGTCATGGTCAGCGCATCACAGAACAAGGGATGATCGTCCACGATCAAAGCGGTTGTGAAACTTCTGGGGGATATCGTCGACTGTTCCATAGCGAAACCGTAGCATTTTGGACACGCCAGAGCCAACGGTGCCTTTGTCCTAGGTAACTAGACCTTGGTATCGGTCCTTTGGGGTATAAATGTCACTAAGCTAAGTCTCAGCGTTTGCTGGTGGTCGTAAGCCAGAGTTTACAAAGTTCTTCTTATCATGGTCCGACGGGATGGACCGTGGTCGCGTGTGATGAGGGTGATCGGCAAATGAGAGACTACACGGATACGGGTGAGTTTGCGGTTGACCACATCCAGCCGTCTAAAACGCGAGTTGACGCTTATGCTGGGGCATCTGATTTGGACATCCCAGATTACCTTGACGAAAGCAGCGAATGGTCCATCCGTGCGCGGGCCATGGTGTCTTCAAAGCTCAAGTTTTTGGGCCGACATATCAAATGGGCTGGCAGTCGCGTACTCGTGATGCAGTGCGAAAGCGGTTTGTTGGTCGATGGCTTGGTCCGCCGTGGGTGTGACGTCGCGGCCATCGATACCCGTCCAGACGTTTTAGAATTTGCCCGCGCCCGGTCCGCATCCCACGGCTACCGCGCAGATTACCGCCATGTTCGACCAAGCGAAGGTCTACCATTCGCCAAAGAGTCCTTCGACATTGTCCTTTGCGATCATGTCTTTGATCGCAATTGGGACACATCCAGCGTGATCACAGCGACACGCCGCATGCTGCGCCAAAATGGAACTCTGATGATTGCGTGCATGAACAACACCGTTGGGGCCAGGCTGGGCGTCTCAACGTCAATGGTGCGATTTGCGCCGGGCATGCCAATGGGGATCAAGCCACGGCGACCGGTCAAGCCTTGGGTGCTGTTGAATGACATCGCTGACGGCGGCTTTGAGGTGCGCAGGCCTGGCGTGCTCACCGCCCTTGGTCGCGTGCACCGAATGTCGTCTAACATGACGTCCAAAGTTGGGCCGACATGCGTTTGGCTGGGGTCGGCCACAAAACTCTAACGGCTTTTCGAGCGCGCCGGTTTGGTCTAGCCCGTGACCCATGGGGATTTCCGGCGACAGCTTAATCGACCTGCTTCGGCATCGATACGACGACGTGATTGACGTCCGTAGCCCTTCGGAGTTTGCCGAGGACCACCTGCCCGGTGCCATCAACCTTCCCGTTTTGAACGATCCAGAACGGGCGGAGGTTGGAACGATTTACAAGCAAGACAGTCGGTTCAACGCCCGCAAGCTGGGCGCGGCCTTGGTGCTGCGCAATGTTGCGCGCCATGTGGAAACCGCTCTCGTTGATCGACCTGCGGATTGGCGACCCTTGGTCTATTGTTGGCGCGGTGGACAAAGGTCGGGGACCTTTGCCTGTTTGATGCGGGAAATTGGCTGGCGTGCCGAGACGTTGGAGGGCGGGTACCGCACATACCGCAGGCACGTGGCGGCCATGTTCCATGCCGACCCGATGCCGTGGCGGTTCGTGGTTTTACAGGGCATGACCTGCACGGGCAAAACAGATTTGCTCAAAGAACTGGCAAAGCTTGGGGCTCAGACCTTGGATTTGGAGGCCGCGGCAGCCCATCGCGGGTCTGTTTTCGGCGCGACGGCGGCTGCCCAGCCAAGTCAGAAAATGTTTGAAAGCCGTTTGGCCGAAGTGCTCGTGCACTATGACACCCGCCGGCCGGTGGTTCTTGAGGCGGAAAGCAGCAAGGTCGGCGACGTGCTGATCCCGCCGCAACTTTGGCAGGCCATGTGCGCCGCACCGCGGGTAGAGGTGTCTGCGCCTCTACCCGTGAGGGCGGAGTATTTCCAACGTGCCTATGCAGATTTGGTGGCTGATCCGGCGCGCTTCGCGGCGAAGTTGCAGACACTGGCCCCGATCCAGGGCCATGCGAGGGTGGCAGCCTGGCTGGAGTTACTGAGTTCCGGGGATCACGCCGCCCTTTCGGCAAGCCTCATGGAAACCCACTATGATCCGCGATACTCCCGCGCACTGGCGCGCCACGGCAGCCAGCCCATAGGCGCATTGCACCTGGAAAGCCTGTCGTCCGAAGGCATCACCCAGGCAGCGCCGCAGGTGCTGTCTCTGATTGACCGGATCGATGGTGCAGGCCCTGTTCAAGTGGCTTCGGCGTCGTGACCCTTGCGTTGCCAAGCGCGCACCCGCGGGTTCATCCGTGACATCCAAAGTCGTGGCACCAGCGCCATCATTGTGATCAGAGGATAGCCCGCCGGCAGTGTCGGGACTTCCTCGCGGTCATAGGTCTGCAATAAGGGATACGGGCGCATGGGATTGGCATGGTGGTCCGAATGCCGTTGCAAATTGATCAGCAGCCAGTTGCTCGCCGCGTGCGCTGCGTTCCAGGAATGCTGGGGTCCCACCGGTTCGTAACGACCGTTGGGCAGCTTTTGGCGAATAAGCCCGTAGTGTTCCACGTAATTGACCAATTCCAACTGCCACACCGCGACCAGAGCTTGCCAGATGAACAGTAACAGGCCCACCGGGCCGGCAATGGAATAGGCAAATGCGAGCCAAGAAATCTGTAGGCCGGCGTAGGTCCAAAACGGGTTGCTTAAGTCAAAGGGAGACTTGCCACGGCGAGTTTGGCGGGCGGTCTCGGTGGTCCAAGCCGAAAAGAAGCTTTGCGGTAACACCCTGATAAAGTAGCGCCAGAAGTTCTCCCCGTAGCGTGCTGTGGCCGGATCGCTGGGGGTTGCGACGTTGACATGGTGCACAAGCAGATGTTCGGTTCGGAAATGACCATAGAGCACGGACGAAAGCAGGACGTCGCCCAGCCATCGGTCAAGGCGGTTCGTTTTGTGAATAAGCTCATGGGCATAGGTGATGCCAATGGTCCCTGTGAGGATCCCTACGCCGAAAAACAACGCGACCGCTTCCCACCCACTCAGGCCCCAGCTGTCCCAAATTTCCAGGACACCGAAGAGTGCAACGATCTGCACTGGCACCCAAAGCCGGATCAGCGCCATGTGCCACGGGATACCCGCCGCCTGGGGGTCTGGGTTGCTGCCGTCTTCTCCGATCAGACGGTCCAAGATGCTAAACAGACCCCAACTGGCCAAGGGCGGCGCGACCAAGGCCCAACCTCCCGTTTGCCCGGACCAGACAACCACAGGCACCAGCCCCAGCGACATCCAATAGGGCAGCGCGCGGGTGACGCCGTCGGCGCGATGAAGGGCGGGCATGTGGTCTCCGTCAGAGCGAACCTTTGCTCTCAAACCATGGCGCGGCAATCCTTAAGATTTTACGCATTGCCGTGGGCAAGTGGTCCGGACTGAAGGCATCGGCTGCCATGAATTGGCCGCGGGTTGGGGTTGATTCCATCGGCAAGTGCGCCACTCGAACTTCGACGCGCAGATGAAAGTGCGTGAACGTGTGCCGCGCCTCAGCGCGCAAGGTTTCCCAGTCAGCCACCACCGGTGGCGCAGGGTTTGGCGTCACCCCTTCGATCCAATCACTTCCCGGCCAGCCCAACATCCCACCCAGCAGGCCTTCGGGGGGGCGTTGTTCCAATAGCCAAGCACCGTCCGCGCGCCTGCCCACAAATGCAACGCCCAAACGTGTGGGCTTTTCTTTCTTTGGCAGCTTCCGGGGCAATTCAGCCGCGATGCCCTGGACCCGCGCCGCACAGGGGTCACCCCAAGGGCAAATCCCGCAAGCCGGAGATTTCGGCGAACAGATCGTGGCGCCCAGGTCCATGACCGCTTGGGCGTAGTCGCCGGGTCGTTCTTCTGGCGTGAGCCCTTCGGCCAGGTCGGTCAACTGCTTCTTGGCTGTGGGCAAAGGCGTTTCCACCGCGAAAAGCCGTGCCATCACCCGTTCCACATTCCCGTCCACGACAGTTTCAGGCCGATCAAACGCTATCGCGGCAATGGCGGACGCTGTGTAGGGCCCGATGCCTGGCAGCTTAAGAAGCTCGTCACGCTCGGTCGGAAACACGCCGCCGTGGTCCTGCGCCACCACTCGGGCGCATTTCAGCAAATTTCGTGCGCGCGCGTAGTATCCAAGGCCCGCCCAAGCGGCCATGACGTCTTCATCCTTCGCCGCCGCCAAGTCGCTCACCGTGGGCCAGGTTCGAGTGAATGTCTCAAAGTAGGTTTTCACCGCTGCAACAGTGGTTTGCTGCAACATCACCTCGGACATCCAAACCTTGTAGGGATCGGTGCGAAACCCCGACCCTGGCGGCGCGCGCCAGGGCAAACTGCGCGCGTGGACATCGTACCAGTCCAACAGAGCGTCAGAGAGACCAACGCTCTCAGAAAAGTCACGCAAGGTTTATGCCTCCTCACCCGTTTGCGGTGGAACCGCGCGTCTGACAGAATAGAGTGTAGTCCAAACCGAAGGATCGCAATGGCCGATTTCCGTTCTCCCAAGCCCCGTCATCGCGGGTTTCAAAGCGCGAGCCACCTGTTGAAGGATCGCATCACCCAAGCGGGTGAGAAACGCGGCTTTGCCATGTCGCGTTTGTTGACCCATTGGGCAGAGATCGTGGGTGAGGACTTGGCGCGGATGTGTGAACCGGTGAAAGTCGGCTATAGCCGCAAGGGCGGTTTGGGCCGCACGCTCACGGTGCTCATCCACGGGGCCGCCGGTCCCATGGTGCAGACCCAATCCGAAGTGATCCGGTCCCGCGTGAACGGATGTTACGGGTACAACGCCATTTCGCGCGTGCGCTTCACACAGTCGTCCGCGACCCCTGGGTTCGCCGAAGGCCAAGCCGCTTTTGTTGCCCGGCCTGCCACGCCACCGCAACCCACAGCCGAGGTGGAAGCCGCCACCGCCGATGTCCAAGACCCCGCTCTGCGCGCAGCCCTCAACGGGCTTGGTGCTCGCGTGGCCGCCAAATCACCCCCCGTTCCCAAATTTAAGAGCTGATCCATGACCTTGACCCGCCGTGCGTTGACCCTTTCAACCCTCACTGCCGCCGCCTCGCTGGCCTTGCCAACTGTTACTCTGGCCCAATCGGCGGACGTGCCCGACATGTATTTGGGTGATCCCGACGCCCCGATCACGGTGATCGAGTACGCCAGCTTCACATGTCCTCACTGCGCCAATTTCCACACCGGTGTGATGCCTGCGCTCAAGCGCGAATACGTCGACACAGGCAAAGTGAAGTTCATCCACCGTGAGGTATACTTCGACCGTTACGGCCTCTGGGCCAGTTTGATTGCGCGCTGCGGCGGTGGGATGCGGTATTTTGGTATAATCGATCAAGTCTATGAAAACCAAAATGAATGGTATCACAGTGATCCAGCAGTGACCGCGGACAACCTGCGTCGCATTGGGTTGTCGTCGGGCCTGACTGCTGAACAGATTGAGGGATGCCTTGGGGACCGAGCCGCGGCTGAGACCCTGGTGAACTGGTACCGCGAGAACGCAACCCGCGATGACGTCACCGGCACACCTTCGTTTGTGATCAACGGACAAAAACATTCCAACATGAGCGAGCGTGAGTTTGCCAGCTTGTTGGACGGGCTGTTGGAAAACGTCGACGGCTGAGGCGCTTATTGGATCGGTCTGTCGAGCAGTTCGTCCAACGCGCCGTCCAAAACCGACCAGTCGTCGCTGGTTAATCTCACGGGCAGGCTCAACACTTGGGGTCGCATGGCTTGGGGAAGGCGCACAGCGTCCTTCTCTGTTGTCACCAATTGAGCCCCCAATGCGTGAGCTTCCCTGTTGAGGCGTTGGATCAGCGCCTTGGTAAGCGGCTGGTGGTCGGCCAGGGCGTGGGTTCGCACTAGGTTAGCCCCGAGGTCCTTAAGGGTGG
>JBCDFD010000115.1:0-11023 GCA_039178645.1 Pseudomonadota bacterium
ATCGAGATTGATCCCAACCGCCTACGACAGTTTGGTCTGACCGTCGCGGATGTGACCGAGGCGATCCAGGCCAACTCTCTGAATTTCCAGGCCGGGCAATTGCGCACCGACGGCGGTACAATCCTGCTCCGTGCGGATGCGCGCGCCCGATTTGCGCCGGAATATGCGGCCCTGCCGATCATCGAACGGCCGGGCGGTTCCAACGTTCTGCTGAGCGACATTGCCAATATCGATGATGGGTTTCAGGAAGGCGACTTTCTGTTTCGCTTCAACGGTGCACCCACGGTCGGCATGGAGGTTTTGGTTGGACAGAAAGAAAACCTGCTGATCATCAGCGAGGTCGTCCGGCAAACAGTCGAAGACTTTGAACCCCAACTGCCCGCGAACGTGCACATCAGCGTGTGGGGCGACAGCGCCTCGTATATCGCTGATCGCTTGGCGCTTTTGCAGTCCAACGGCGTGCAAGGTCTGCTGCTGGTGACGCTGATGCTGTCCATTTTCCTCAATGTGCGACTGGCCTTTTGGGTGGCCATGGGCATTCCGGTTGCGGTTCTGGGCGCCATAGCCGTGTCCGGGTCCAGCTGGGTCGACTATTCGCTCAACGATGTGACCACCTTTGGTCTGATCATTGCCCTTGGCATCCTTGTGGATGACGCCGTGGTGGTCGGGGAAAGCGTGTATGAGGAACGCCAAAAGGGCGGTGACCCGTTTGAAGCCACAGAGCGCGGCGTGAAACATGTGGCGGTCGCGACAGTGTTCGGTGTGCTCACAACCATCGCGGCCTTCTTCCCCATGCTCTTGATCGACAATCCGTTGGGCAAAGTCCTCGCAGGGTTTTCCGGCATCGTCATCTTCGCGCTGATTTTCTCGCTGATCGAAAGCAAGTTCATTCTGCCTGCGCATCTCGCGCACATCCGCCTCAAGGACGGCCACGGCAACAGGCTCACACGGGTTTGGGGCGGCGTTCAAGCCGGTGCCCAAAGCGGGCTGTCGTGGGTGCGGGACAGGCTGTACAAGCCAATGTTGCGCGCGTCGGTGCGGCACCGCTACGCCGTGTTTGTTCTGTTCGTCACACTGGCCAGCCTAGGTCTGGGACTGATGGCCAAAGGCAAGGTGCAAACCGTATTTTTCCCCGACATCCCCGGCCAGGTCATCACCGTGTCCTTGGAAACGGACGCAAGGGCACCGTTCACGGTCACCCGGGAAAACCTGGACCGCATCGAAGCCGAGGGCCGTGCCTTGAACACGGAATTGCAAGACAAGTTTGGCATGGAAAACCCTCCGATCCAGAGCTTCTTCACCATCATGGATGGCACCGGCGGTCAGCTCTATGCCGAGATGCTCCCAGTGGCAGACCGCCCAGATGTGCCAATCCTTGATATGGTGCGGGGATGGCGTGATCGCGTTGGGGACGTGGAGGGCGCAACGGAGTTGGAGTTCACCGGCTCGGAGGCTTTGGCCGGCGGTTTCCAAATCCAATTGATTTCGCGCGACCTCGACCGATTGGCCGCCGCAAGCGCCGAGATGCGAGGCTTTCTCGAAGGTCTGGATGGTGTTGCCAATGTGCGAGACAATCTCACCGGCGGTCAGCCGGAACTGCGCCTGCGCCTACGTCCCGAAGCGCGCAGCCTGGGTTTCACCGCCGAAACTCTGGCCCGTCAGATCGGCTTTGGCTTTGGCGGTGCCGAGGTCACCCGCGTCCGCCGCGATGGGGCCGAGGTGCGTGTGCTGGTCCTCAACGACGATGCCACACGGGACAGTATCGATGACCTGATGTCGATGACTTTGCGGAGTACCACGGGAGCCTGGGTGCCGCTGACAACCGTCGCTGAGATCGACGGTTCCTATGCACCGGGGGCCATTGACCGGCGTGACGGGCAACGGGTGAATATCGTGGCCGCCACAATCGACCGGACCGCAGTGGCCCCCGAAGAGGTCGGCCAAGCGCTGTTCGAGCAATTGGTGCCAGACATTGAACAAAAATATCCTGGCGTGCGGGTGGTGCCCGCAGGCGAGTTGGAAGAGATCGGTGAACTCCAAGGGGGACTGCGCAATGCGCTCATCCTCGCAGCCGTGCTGATCTACGTCCTGATGGCCGTCCCGCTCAAGAGCTACTGGCAACCGCTGGTGATCCTTGCCATCGTTCCATTTGGTTTTGTGGCCGCCGCCGTGGGGCACCTGATCATGGGCCTACCCCTGTCGATCCTGTCCTTCTTTGGCATGCTGGCTCTGACCGGTGTGATCGTGAACGACAGCTTGGTGATGATCACCAGGTACAACCAAGCGCGCGACGCGGGCAAGCCTGTGGACGCAGCCGTCCAAGACGCGGGGACAGGTCGTTTCAAAGCGATCTTCCTGACCACCGCCACAACCGTCATCGGGCTGACCCCCCTACTCACGGAAACGTCCGAACAGGCGCAGTATCTGATACCGGCCGCGGTCTCGCTTGCCTATGGCGAGTTGTTTGGCACGGCGCTCATGTTGCTCTTGGTGCCCGTCCTCATCGCCATCGGCGAAGATTTGCGACGACTGCTGGGGGTCAGACCCGCCCCAATTCACCCGGACATGGAGACCACATGATGACCCAATTGGCCAAAGGTGCCTTGATCACCCTCGCCACGCTCCTGCCGTCCATCGCTCCGGCAGAGGGCCTCAAACTGACCGTTGAGAATGTGCGCAATGACGTGGGCAGCATCGTGGTTCTGGTTTTCGACAAAGCGAGAGCTTTCAACAATCTCGCGTACCGGCGGGCTGTGGATTACGCCGACATACCCGCGCGGCCGGGCAAGGTGACCCATCGGTTTCCAGAACTGACCGCAGGACCCTACGCCGTATTCCTGTTTCACGATGAGAATGGCGATTGGGACCTGAACTATGACACAGAGCGTCTGTTGGAAGGTGTCGGCGCAACCGGCGCGCCCAACCCAGAAGACATGCCAGACTTTGATGCAGCTTCGGTGTGGCCTGGCGAGGTGACCGTTAAGATGCATTATTATGAGTGACTGACATGTTGGCCGACCGCGCTTTGACGCTTTCCACGCTTGTGCGCACGTTCCCCATCCGCATGGGTCTCACATGGACCATGACATTGGGTGAAACCGCGCTCATGGCTCTCATTCCGCTGTTCATAGGCTTCGCCATCGACGGCCTTTTGGAAAACAGCCTTCGCGAACTTTGGGAACTTGCGGCGCTCTTGGCGTTGTTGGTCGCCGTGGCTGTGATCAGGCGGGTCTACGACACACGGGTCTACAGTGCGATCCGCGTGGAACTGGGACGGGCCCAGGCGGCACGGGGTGCACGCCAGCCCATTTCAACGTTGAACGCGCAGATTGGCATGGGCCGAGAGCTGGTGGAGTTTTTAGAAGAAACACTGCCCATGGTGCTGACGGGCCTCACCCAACTGACCATTGCACTGGTCATTCTATACACTTTTTCACCGGTTCTCGCGGCTTCCGCTGGGTTGGCCGCGATGAGCGCAGTTCTGACATATGCGCTTTTCCATCGACAGTTCTATCGGCTCAACAGCGATCTGAACGTGCAGATGGAAAAGCAAATCAATGCTCTGGAACAACGCGGACTGCGCCATGCGACTGCGCACTTTCTGAAACTGCGACGCACGGAAGTGCGGATTTCGGACAGTGAGGCCGCGCTCTACGGTCTGATTTTCGTCGTTTTGCTCGGTCTGGTCCTGTTTAACATTTGGCACGCAACAACTGCATTGGCCGCCACGACCGGAGCTATCTTCGCGATTGTCAGTTACTCTTGGGACTTTGTGGATGGCACAATAACGTTGCCTGCCACTCTCCAAAACTGGACCCGCCTCACCGAAATCATGCGCAGGATCAACGCGACCGAGGCAGTCGGCGCAATGAGTTGACACTCCAGAGCAACTTGATCGCGTTTTGTCAGACCATGAATGCACCAAGCGGATTGGCACAACGCGCGGCCATGCCCTGGCACTGGTCGACCAGCATCCCCGGTGGCGTCTAAGCGGGTAGGATGGTCAAGCCTGCGCCAGTGCTTTTCCCAATCGCGGCAGGCGCGCCCGTTTGAGAATGTCTCTCATGGTTTTCCCCTGATCCATCAGCGGCGCGAGCCGATTGGCGAAGGCCCCCCGCAGGTCGGGCTGTTCTTCCACAGCGCTCAGCAGAAATGCGTCCGGGTGCGCCGCGCTCACCCCGTGCCGTCCCAAAGTGCGACTTGGGAAGTCTTTGAGGTTGAAGGTCACGACCATCGCCGCGCCGCCGTCAAGGGCAGCGGCCAGGACATGGGTATCGTTTGGGTCGGGCAAGCTCAGGTCTACCCCCGTCTCAGGTTTCACTGTCACCAAAGCGTCGGGCCACTTGGCCACGAGCATCACGCGTTCCGCCTCCACCAGCGCTTGCGGCGTGTCTTTGGCAGCGGCGTGGGTCCATTCGGCCAAAATACGCTCGGACCAAAGGGGCGTGAACACCCCAGCCGCGGCGGCGTCCAGGAGCAAACCACGGGTGATGGTCGGGTAGAGCACACAGGCGTCTAGGACCGCTTTCACGCGGGCAACACCCGCAGGACCAGTGCCTTCAGGTACCCGCTTTCCGCCAAATGCGGATGCATGGGATGGTCGGGTCCGGCCTGACCCGTGTGGATCAACTGCACCTGCCGCCCGGCCCGCCCGATGCCCCGGAAAGACGCTCGGCGGAACTTGTCCAAAGTCGCCGCATGGGAACAGGAACAGAGCACGAGAAACCCACCCTCAGCGGGCAGCAGCCGTGCGCCGAGACGAGCGGTTTTCTCATAGGCGCGCAAGCCAGACTCCAGCGCTTGCTTGGACGGCGCAAAGGCCGGCGGATCGCAGACGACCACATCAAACTGCGCGCCTTCCTCTTGGAGAGCCTCCAAAGTCGCAAACGCATCGCCCTTGCGAGTTTGGAACCTGTCACCAAATCCGCTGGCCTCTGCCCCTTGCTGCGCCAGTTCCAGTGCCGGGGCCGACGCATCCACAGCAAGCACATTCGACGCGCCCCCAGCCAGGGTCGCCAGTCCGAAACCGCCCACATGCGAAAACACATCAAGCACGCGGGCACCGCGGCTCAGGCGTTTGACAAACCCATGGTTGTCCCGCTGGTCATAGAACAGGCCCGTTTTCTGCCCCCCAGTGAGGTCCGCCATATAGGTGGCCCCATTCATCTTCACTGCGATGGGGCCTTCCACGTCGCCGTGGACAACCTCGCTTGTGTCGTCCAGGCCTTCCATGGACCGCGCGCGCCCGCTCCCATTCTTGATGACGGTCTTGGCTCCGGTGAGAGCCGTGAGGGCTGCCACCAAATCGCCGAGCCGGGCATCGGCCCAAGCGGCATTGGGTTGGACGACGCACGCATCGCCAAACCGGTCAATGACCACGCCGGGCATGGCGTCGGCCTCCGCATGGATCAGCCGATAGAATGGCGTATCGAAGGTCGCTTGCCTCAGCGCGAGGGCCGCCCGAAGTCGGCGCGCGAACCAAGCGCGGTCAATGGTGACGGTCGGGTCGCGGTCTAACATCCGGGCGATGATTTTTGACCCCGGATTGACGGCCACCAAACCCAGAGGCTCGCGCTCGGCATCTTCCAGAACGGCCAGCGTGCCCGGTTCCAGCTTCTTGGTCCGACGGTCAGTGACGAGGTCATCGGCATAGACCCAAGGCGCGCCCCATCGCATGGCGCGGGCGTCGGCTTTGGGTTTCAGTCGGACAGTGGGAGGGGACATGGCAGCTCCGGTTCGCGTGAGCCGAAGCTATTGGATATTCCACCGAAAATGGCCAGCCTTGATGGGTGAAAAACGGCGACCTGATGGTCAGAGGCATTGGCACCCTGGCAGCAGACTCAGTGTCTGATTCGACGAAACTGGCGTTGCGCAAGCGCGGCACCCAGACAGCTTACGGCTTGATCAAAGCCCTACGCGCCACGGTCCACGATCTTGCGGATCAACCCGACGCCCACAACGGACAGCAGCATCCATCCGGGTGCGGGCAGTGGAACAGGTGCAGCGGCCAACGAGGCATCTGTGGACGACACTCTCACACCGGTCCCGGTACGGCTGAAGCAGGTGGCGTCGTTACACCGCCCTGGCCCAGCACTAAATTGGTCCGGCGCAGTGGTCCCGAACAAGGGGCCTGACACCAACGGATAGTCCACGCTCGGGTCATCCAGTGGCGCGCCATAGACAGAGAGCCCCACGATTGGACGATCGGTCAAATCTGACCCGGCCCCGGTTCCCACGAAAACTATCGATAGGTAGCCCGGTGTAGCCGGTGAAAACATTGGTCTCTGCGGTGGCACCAACCGCGGTGCAAATGCGCTATCATAGGTTTCATTGGCCATGGTGGCTGAATTGAAGCCCTGCAACGCGACATCCAAAATGGTCATTGTGGCGCTGTCATATGTAAACGTCCCACTCACCGTAAATGACTTTGGACCATCGTTTTCGACAACGTCCAATTCCCACGTCACCGGTGCCGCCTGAAGCGAAAGGCTTGTGGCTAAGATCAGACCAACGCTCGCGCCGATCACTTTTAACAACATCGAAATCTCCAGTAGTTGGTAACTGACCGGTCGCGTATGCCAATGAGTCGTTCAAGAAGATCACCGCCGCCGTTGGCCGAATGCGCGACATGTTGCTGAATTTTAGGACCGAAGTGCGTGGCAATTTCAGCCATACGTTTGCCATACCATTGCCATACGCTTGCCATACCCCGTTTTTGAGGCTCTGAGCGGTGGACGCTGTCGACGATCAGGAGCGACCGGTGGGGTTGCCCGCGCCGTCGAAATCATGTCCTGCGTGGTGCACAGGAGCAGTGTCGTCGCACGGTCAAGGCGACTTAGTCTGCTCTGGACGGTTCAAACCTTGCCGTCTCAGACCGCCGTTCACACCGCCTAGTTTGAGCCCAAACAGTCCCGAATTTGCGCCGCCAACCACTCCGATGCGGGTGCGCCAACCGCACGACGGCGACGATACAGAGCGACGGTGAAGGTTCGCGGACCAACGGCAGGCACGCAGACTGCTAAACCATAGTTTAAACTGGTTTCGGCGGCCCGTCTGGGCAAAGTCGTCAGCATCGCCGTCCCTGGCAGCGTGGCGACCGCATCAACGAACCGCGCAACCGACGCAACGACGTGTCGAGAGTGTCCTTGGCTCGCCAATGCGGTGTCCACCCACCCTTCGAAGCTGTCAATCTGTGCCACCAGAAGGTGCGGCGCGGCGCAAAATGCGTCCAGTGTTTCAGGGGGTTCAGACCAATGGTCCGGGTCATACAGCGTGACGAAATCGTCTTCAAAAAGGGGCTCTTCCACCAGCAAATCTGAGGACGGCATGACCCCAATGTATGCGTCCAACTGACCGGCAATCAGAGCGGCATGTCCGGGTTCCCTGTCAAAGCTCTCCATTCGGAATTGTAGGCCAGGGGCACGGCTTGCCTGTTGTGTCAGATGGCGCAAAACGGGGGCCGCGAGATAGTCTGGCGCCGAAATCCTGAACACTCGCTCGGACGCCGAAGGATCAAACCTGCGCGCCATATCGAGGCCGGTTTCCAACCCCTCCAATGCATCTCGCACCGGGGACCACAGTGCCAGCCCGCGGTCAGTTGGTCGTAACCGACCGCCTTCACGCATCAAAAGTTGATCGCCGAACAGATCACGGAGCCGTCGCAGATTGTGGCTCATCGCGGGCTGACCCAGGCTCAGACGCTCCGCAGCCGCCGAAACGCTTTCCGTCCGCATGAGCGCGTCAAAGGCCAACAGCAAGTTCAGGTCGAGGCGCCGGAGATTATTGTGATTGATGGTCATCTTTATAACTATCGATTTTGTTTTGAAACCCGCAAGTCGTAACTCCGTGTCCAACCATCAATTGGAGGGCACAATGTCCAAAATCGCAATTCTTGGCGCCGGTGCGGTTGGAACCGCTCTTGCGCAAAACTGGTCCCGGAAAGGACACGCCGTCACTCTGGCGGTTCGCGACATCGAAAGCGCGAGCGCGAAAACCGCCAAAGCAAAATTCAGAGACGCCGTACCGGTTCTCGGGTTTACCGAGGCCATCTTTTCGGCCGACGTCATCGTTGTGGCCTTGCCCTGGAATGCTGTGGCCGACGTCCTGCCAACCCTCGACGGCCTGAACGGCAAGATCGTGATCGACGCCACCAACCCGCTGGGCATGACCGAGGATGGGTTTGGTCTCCTCATTGGACACACAACCTCAGGCGGCGAGGAAATCGCGCGGCTCCTGCCCGACGCGCGGGTCGTCAAATCGCTGAACCAGATCGGGGCAGAGATTATGGCGGACCCCAGCGTCTTGCCCGCGCCTCCGGTGATGTACGTCGCCGGAGACAACGCCGAGGCGCGGACCACGGTACTCTCGCTTGTCAACGATCTGGGCTTTGACGGTCAGGACTTCGACGAGCTTAAGGGCGCGCGCCTTTTGGAAGCCTTTGCCATGACGTGGATACACGTGGCGGTGCTAAGGCAAGGGGGCCGCCACTGGGGCTTTGCCCGAACAGTGGCCGGGGGCGCATAGACATGAGCTTTCAGGGTCAAAAGGTCCTCGTGGTCGGTGGCAGTTCCGGGCTAGGACGGGCGACCGCCAAGGCGTTTCTGGACGCAGGTGCCGAGGTTTGGATCGCGAGCCGCAATGCTGAGAAGTTGGACCAAGCCGCGCAGCTTTTGGGTGCCGGTGACCGCTTGCATCGCTTCACCTTGGACATGACCGATCCCGATCAGGTCGCTCGCCTGCCCAGTGAGTTTCCGGAAGGCCTCAATCACCTGGTCATTTCTGCATCACAGGCCGCACACGGGGCCTTTGCCGATCTCAAAGTAAGCGCGGTTGAGGCCATGTTCGCCTCAAAATTCATGGGACCTTACCGCACTGCGCAGTCACTTGTCCGGATCCTGCGGCCCGGCGGATCGATCACGTTTTTCTCCGGCGTGCTCAGCCGTCGCCCCGGTCGCAATGTTGCGGGGCTCGCCGCTGTCAATGCAGCGGTGGAGGGCCTCACCCGCGCACTGGCGTTGGAACTCGGGCCTAATGTCCGCGTGAACTGTCTTTCTCCTGGCATGGTCGGCACAGAAGCCTATGCAGCCATGCCTGAAGGCCTACGCACCTCGATGCTAACCGAAACGGGCGCAAGCCTGCCGGCCGGTCGGACGGGCACGCCGGAAGAGATCGCTGAGGGCGTATTGATGCTGGCCGGAAATGGCTACGTGACCGGCCACGTTCTGGACATGGACGGCGGCCATATGGTGCGTTCTGGAGGCTGACTTGGCAGGAAATGTGCGCATTTCGGACGCCGGACCGACCAACAGGGTTTCCGTCGTCACAGGCTCCAACCAGGGCCTCCGCTTCGCCCTGGCTGAGGTGCTCGGCCAACGGCTGGGTCCGGACGACACGGTCTATCTGTCCGCCCGGTCAAATGCACGTAGCATTGCCGCCGCAGAGGCGCTCAGCGACATGCGTGCCAAAATCGAAGTGGCTCAGTTGGACGTCACCAACGGAGTTTCAATCAGTCGCTTCGCGGCGATGGTTAAGGCCCGCCATGGTGGAGTGGACCTCGTTGTGTCGAACGCCGCTGGCCGTATATCAAAATCGGTCTCGCAAGCGGAACAGGTGCGCTGTTAATAGGCATCCAATCCCGACCCTGATCGTGTTTGCCGAGCAGGTCCAAACCACAGCAAATGCTGTTGTATATGGCGCGGTGTTCGCCATTGTGCTGAGTCTGTTGACTGCCCTTCTGGCCTTTGGCGGCCTTCTGGGCAGCCACTTGGGTCCCACCGCGAGGGTGATCATGTCCCGTTTGATGGGTATGATTTTGGCCGCAATCGCGGTGGATATGCTGACCACAGGGCTTGGCAATGTGTTGCCAGGATTGGCGGGCGGCTGACGCCGGACCAACACACTCAAGCGGTGCGCGCGAACAGAGCACTGGCCATCGGCTTATGTTAGCGTTATCAGATCAGAAGAGGGACGTCACTTAGCAGGCCTACGTGGGAGGGAGCCATGGCGTTACAATCGACCGTAGAGGCCGTCACAGATCGCATTCGCAAACGCAGTGAAGCCAGCCGCAAAACCTACTTGGATCGCATGCACGCCCAAGCCGCCGACGGACCGCGCCGGGCGCATTTGACATGCGGGAACCAAGCACATGCCTATGCGGCCATGGGCGATCAGAAAGACAACCTCGTGGGCGGGCGTGTGCCTAACTTAGGCATCATAACGGCCTATAACGACATGCTGTCGGCCCACCAACCATTTGAAACTTACCCCGCCAAGATCCGCGCTGCGGCGCAAGCGGCGGGTGGAACAGCCCAGGTGGCCGGGGGCGTGCCCGCCATGTGCGATGGTGTCACCCAAGGCCAAACGGGCATGGAACTGTCGCTGTTTTCCCGCGATGTGATTGCCTTGGCCGCAGCTGTCGGGCTCAGCCACAATACATTCGATGCGGCCATATATTTGGGGGTCTGTGACAAGATTGTGCCCGGTCTCGTGATCGCGGCGGCCACGTTTGGGCATATCCCATCGATCTTCATGCCAGCCGGTCCCATGGTGAGCGGTCTGCCCAACGACGAAAAGGCCAAGGTGCGCCAACAATTCGCCGCCGGTGAAGTGGGACGCGACAAGCTGATGGAAGCTGAAATGGCCAGCTATCACGGACCGGGCACCTGCACGTTCTATGGCACAGCGAACTCGAACCAGATGCTCATGGAGTTCATGGGGCTGCACCTGCCCGGTGCGTCATTCGTCAACCCAGGCACTCCCTTGCGCGAAGCGCTCACTGTGGCGGGAACCGAACGGGCGCTGGAGATCACCGCGCTTGGCAACGATTTCCGACCGGTCTTTGACATTCTGGATGAACGGGCCTTTGTGAACGGGATCGTGGGGCTGATGGCCACCGGTGGATCGACCAATTTGGTCATGCACCTGCCCGCCATGGCACGCGCCGCTGGGGTCATCCTGGACCTCGACGATTTCGCGGACCTGAGCGCGGCGACGCCTTTGATGGCGAAAGTTTATCCCAACGGCC
>JBCDFD010000116.1:0-10879 GCA_039178645.1 Pseudomonadota bacterium
ACAATGACGGTGTCGACGATCATTCGGGCGAAACCATGCTGTTTTCCATTGGTAAGCTAGAGTAAACCACCGATATATGCGAGAAAAACGATCAGTTGCTTCAATACCTCAAGGGACTGATCTAACTCATCTTTTGTCGACTCAAACTGTTGTCGATTGAGCGCACCTGCTTAATTTATATACAGTCTTGAGAGTGAACGGTCCCAAAATGGGGCCGTTTTCCTTATCCAGGTTCTGTTTTGGTGATGCGCGCGCTCCGGATGCAGAACGTATCTTGAGTTTAGTTGCTGTGTGTATTTTTCTGGCAGCCAAAGGGTGGAGCAGTGAAAACGGCTAATATTTATTCATTGGATGGGCGCCTCATCCGATTGTTCCTTGAGGTGTACGAACGTAATTCCGTCAGCCGCGCGGCGGATCAACTGGGTCTCACGCAATCCACCGTGAGCCACGGTCTGGAACGTTTGCGCAAATCTCTGGATGATCCGCTGTTCGTGAAAGACGGTCGCAACATCACGCCCACCCCCCATGCCGACTATCTGGCGCCCCGGATGCGAGAGGCGCTGTCGGCCATTGAAGCCCTGACCGAACCTCAGGATTACGATCCGTCGTCTGACCGCCATCCCATCACCATTGCCGCCAATGCCGGTGAATTGCAGCCAGAGCTATCTTACTTGGGACGCGCTTTGCGTGCCGCAGCGCCCCACATCCCTGTGCGTTTTGTTAATCTGGGCAGCTCGTCCAATGCGCGCCCAGTTTTGGAAAACGCCCGCGCTGATCTCGTGATCGCTGTGAACCGAGGAAATTACTCGCCTGATTTGGATCATGCGCCGTTCTTCGCGGACCATCAGGCGACATTCTATGATCCCAACGTGCGCGGCCCGGTGGAAACTCTGGAAGACTTTGGCAACGCCCGCCATGCGGCCATGGACTTGGGCGGTGGCAAACCCAGCGTGCTAGAGGAATACCTCAACGCCGTCGGAGTGAGCCGCAATATTGTGCTTCACGCCAGCAGCCTATCGTTTTTAGCCGAACTGATGCGGGGCACCGACATGGTGGCCACCATGCAATCGCGATTTGCCGATACCGCGTTCACTGGGTTTGCAGTGAGCCAAGTGCCCATCGATTTGCCGCCCATCCAATACGATCTAGTGTGGCATCGCAGGCAGAGCCTATCGAAGCGCCACATCTGGCTCCGCGGCATCGCCCTGCGCGCGCCGGTGGTGGGGCGGGGCACGCAGGCGGCTTGAAGCGTTTAATCATAAAGACTGAAGCTGGACTTGCTTTTGGTCAGGCCAGGAACGGTTGTGTGCCGGCCATGTCCAGACCGGGAAACAGTCTGCTTTCCAGGTCGCTCTGAGAAATTCCAAACATGGCCCCCAAGCCAAGCGCCGCGTACCCGCGCACGTCTGCCGTGGGCATTAAATCCCTGCGCGCATAGAGATCTGCTTCGTCCAAGCCGGGCCATCTGCCGTAAACGCGCCCGCCTTTGACCGCGCCGCCCGCCATGAGCATTGCGCCACCGGTTCCGTGATCGGTCCCGCTGGTGCCGTTTTCTCGCACGGATCGGCCAAATTCTGTCATGGCCAGCACGACGGTGTTGTCCCAAACGGACCCCAAGCGGCCCTGCAAGTGCATGATCGTGTCGGCTAATTCCCCCAAAGGTCGTCTGAGTGCTGCCGCTTGGCGTCGGTGGCTGTCCCATCCGGTGATCGAAAAAGTGGCCACACGGGTGTCCTGCAACAGCTGCTCCGCCAGATAATCCGCCACACGGATATGGCCCGGAGTTCCTGGTTCCAGCGCGTCCGGGTCCGTGGCTTCCATCAACTGGAACGCCTGTTTTGACATGGCTTGGAACAGCGGGTCCTCTTGATAGACCAACTCGAACAGAGCTTCCGCCTGACCGCTCACCGACAGGGCTGTGCTTGGATACCATGTGGTATGGGGCGCATCACCTTTCAGGATCAGCGTGCCTTCTCGCCCCACCGAAAATCCGGTTCGCGCCGTGGCACCGGGCAGCATAGTGAGCAAACGGTTCATCCAACCGCTGTCGGGTTTGGTGATCCCATCCACTTGTGGCAGCCCCGCCTCTAGCATGTCCTGGCCTTCAAAGTGGCTGCGCTTGTCTCTGTAAGGCGTGCTCACCGCATGGGCAAAGGCCAAGTCCCCTTGCCGCCACAGGGGCATGAGTTTCGACAGGGCAGGGTGCAGAGCAAAGAAATTGTCCAGCGGTTCGCCCGAAGGGCCGTCCAACAGTCCGGCGCGCACGGCAGCGAACGCAGGATCACCTACGGGGCGCACCACGTCGAGCCCGTCCATGCCGCCGCGCAATACGATGACCACCAATCGCCGGTCCCCGGGCGTCGCCGCCATCGTGATCGGCGTTGTCCAAGGGTTTGCAGCCAGGCAGCACCCCGCCAAACCAGAGGTCAAAAGCCCGCGGCGGGAAATATGGGAACGGGTCTTAGGCTGTTTGTTCATTACCATGCTTTCCCTCACCGCCGTTGAAACTCTGGCGACAGCAGCGCCAGCGCAACCGCTTCTTCCCGTGTTTCCGCGCCATCCACGGCGAGCCGCAGTCGGCTGTGCGCCAGCGGACCAAGGGCAGCGTCCAGCACAGCGCGGGGCTCGGCCACCTCAAGTCGCGGTAGGTCTTGAATACGAAGCACCCACCGCAGCCGTTCGGCCAAGGTGTTGGGCGTGATCCAAGCCTCCGCTGTTTCAGGCCAGCCATCGGGGCCACCGGGCCGAGTCCAGCGTTGCCCCATCCGCTGCATGGGTTGGCCAATCCACCGGTTGAACTGCACCGGACGTTCTTCGGACCAGCGGGCGACGCGGGCGGCTGGCACGTCCAAAGCACGCAAGGTGCTGACCACAAACTCGATGGGCCGTTTCACTTTTTGCAACTCTGCCGACCAGGACGTCGGATGCTCGAGCATCGCGCGGTAAACCTCGGCGAGGTCCCCGTCTGTTTCCAGCCAACGCCGTTCCATGGTCGTCACGAGGTCAGGGTCCGGCGTGTCAGACACGAAGTGGATCGCCAGCTTTTTCGCAATGTGCCGCGCCGTGTCGGGATGCACTGCCAACCGGTCAAGGAATTCTGCGACATCCTCGAACTGGCCCTCTTTGGCGGACGAGGTGAAACCCAACACGGTTTCCGATCCAGGCTCCGCCCGTGCCTCGAAATACTGCGTCTCCAAACGCCCGTTCAAACCGACGCCGGACAGCAATTCAGCAAACTGGCGAACATCGGTCTGGGTGTACCCGCCTTGGACGCCCAGCGTGTGAAGCTCCAAGATTTCCCGCGCCAAGTTCTCGTTAAGACCCCGGTCCCCTTGCCGCTTCGCCGTTCGGGAATTTGGCCCAATGGAACTGGTCTGATCCAAGAATTGCAGCATGACCGGATGCAACGCAGCCGCGCGCAGAAGCTCCGCAAATGACCCCGCCAGATGGGGACGGATCGCTTCGTCAGCGTAGGTGTCCGTGCGATAGCGCAGGAACAGCCCGCGCCCCTCCACTGCGAAATGGTCCGCCCAGAACCAGGTCAGGCGGTCGCGAAACCCATCGGGTGCTGCCACGGCACGCGCCAGTGTTGCGCCAAAATGCGAAAGCCCGTTGGCGCGCTCCCGGTCAAAGAAGGCGTCCTTTGCAGCTTTGGCTTCGGCTTTGTCGGCGTCATTGCCTTGCGCAACGTCGCGATCCCTTTGCCGGATTGCGCGAGCCTCCTCCGCAATCGAGCTCAGCGGATCAATCGGGAATGTCGCGGCCAGTTTGTCTGTCGAACGGAGCGTTCGCAGCATCGCGTTCACAGACGCCGGATCATCGGCCTTAGGGGACCGACCCGTGCCAAATCGAATGGCAGCCAAATGGGGGGCGAACTGGGTCACGTGGGCCTCGCCTTGTGTCGCTCACTCCGAAAATAGGTCAGGCGCGGGCCTTTTTGAATGGCTCCATCCCCGCGCGCGCCAGTTCGTCCGCGCGTTCATTTTCGGGGTGACCTGCGTGGCCCTTGACCCAATCCCAAGTGACGTCGTGCCGAGCACAGGCGTCATCGAGCCGTTTCCACAGGTCGTCGTTTTTGACAGGCTTTTTGCTGGCGGTCTTCCAGCCTTTGCGTTTCCAGCCCTCGATCCATTGGGTGATGCCGTTTTTCACGTACTGGCTATCGGTGACCACCGTGAGTTTGCTGGGGCGGTCCAAGGTCTCCAGCGCGGTGATCGCGGCCAGAAGCTCCATGCGGTTGTTGGTGGTGTGCGCCTCGCCGCCATTGAGTTCCTTCTCGCGCAGCACGCGGTCGCCGTCGCGGGCGATCAGGATTGTGCCCCAACCGCCTGGGCCGGGGTTCCCGCTGCAAGCGCCATCGGTGTAAGCGAAAATCTCAGGCACGGGCCACCAGAATGACCCAAGGGGCAATCACGCCGTCAAATCCTTCTTCCGCGCCGGTGTCGCTGGTGACGACAGTAAATCCCGTGCGGGTGAGCACGTCGGTCAGGGCGTCCTCGGTCCGGTACGTGTAGCGCCGCCCAAGCGTGTCGCGCTTGGTGCCGTCCCCGGTTTTCATGCCAATGAGAAATGGCGCACCCGGTTTCAGGGCGGTGTGCAGGTCTGTGATATGCCCGTCAAACTTGTCCGGGTCGGCATGCAGCAGGCTGAAATGCGCCCAGACCCCGTCGAACTGGCCAAGGCTGGAGATGTCCTCGAACGTGCCGATGCGCACGTCGATATTGTGCAGCCGTTTTGCTTCATCCGCCATACCTTGGGAGGCGTCGAGCGCCAGCACGTCAAAGCCGCTATCGCGCATCTGCGCCGCCGCATTGGCCACACCGCAGCCCAGGTCGAGCACTCGACCGCCAGGGGTGACCAAGTCCAGGAATGCCACCAACCGCGGGTCGGATTTTTTCCCGGTGAACAGCCGCGCATATTCGGCGGCGCGCTCATCGTAGAGCGCTATGGTCTCGCGGTCGCCGTCGGTCACATCACCAGTCCTGTGACGAGGCTTGCCACAACCAATGTTGTCAGCAGGTTACGCAGTTTCATCCACCAGGACGGTGCAAGACCCAACCGCCAGAACCCGTAGTCGAGCCCCAACAGGATCAGATACCCCGCAATCAGGAACACCGCCGCGCGGTCAGCCCCGCCGCCCACGAAGAAAAACGCCCACAGCGCAGGCACGACGCTCAGTGAATAGCCGACCGTGGCGGTGTTGCCGGTGGCCTTGGTGGAAAACCCCCAGAGCACGCCGGACATGAAGGCCAGGATGATGGTGCCGTATTGCAGTTGCACGTACTGGCCCACGAACCGTGGCCCGATGACGGTTTGCCCAAGCTCAAACAGGGCAGGGATGGCTATGGTGGCCGCCCCCCAGACAAAGGGGATCACGCCAGCCAAGCCCAGAACCAGCGCGGCTAAGGGAACCGGGGCACCGCCGTCGTATGTGTCTTTCATGCCGGGACGCGTAGGATACGCGGGACTTTGAATTCGACCTTTTCCACTGCCGTTTCAACGATTTCCACGCTCACGGTGTAGCGGTCGCGGAACGCGTCCACGACTTCGTTGATCAAAACTTCCGGTGCCGACGCGCCCGCGGTGATGCCGATGCTGCGAATGCCTTCGAGCGCGCGCCAGTCGATTTGGCTCGCCCGTTCAACAAGTTGCGCGTAGCCACAGCCAGCTTTGCGGGCCACATCCACCAGGCGTTTGGAGTTAGACGAGTTCGGCGCACCGACCACCAAAAGCGCATCGCAGAGCGGGGCAACTTCCTTGACCGCCGCTTGGCGGTTGGTGGTGGCGTAGCAAATGTCTTCTTTGTGGGGGCCAACGATTTCCGGGAACCGTTCCTGCAAGGCCGCGACGATGTCGATGGTGTCGTCCACCGACAAGGTGGTTTGTGTCACGAACGCCAAGTTTGACGGGTCTCGTGGTGCGACCGTCGCCACGTCCTTCACCGTTTCGACCAGGAGGACCTCGCCCTCTGGCAGTTGGCCCATGGTCCCAACGGTCTCCGGGTGGCCTGCGTGACCGATCATAATGATCTGCTTGCCGGCGTTTGCGTGGCGTTCCGCCTCGATGTGGACCTTGCTCACCAGTGGGCAGGTGGCGTCCACATAGACCATTTCACGCTTGGCCGCTTCGGCAGGGACCGACTTGGGCACGCCATGGGCAGAAAACACCACAGGTCGGTCGTTTGGGCATTCGTCAAGTTCCTCAACGAAAACAGCCCCTTTGGCCCGCAGACCATCCACAACATACCGATTGTGCACGATTTCGTGGCGGACGTAGACCGGTGCCCCCCATTTATCGATGGCTTGCTCAACAATCTTGATGGCCCTGTCCACACCGGCGCAGAAACCACGCGGCGCGGCCATATAGATGTTGAGCGGAGGCAAATCCATCGGCGAAGTCCTGTCTGTCTCGGGCCCCAAACCCGTTTCAACAGACTAAGTGGTCTGAGGCCAATTGTCACCGGGTCGCGGTGCCAATGCCGTGGAAAAACATCAATCGGTGTTTGACCGATCACCTTGTTCGGGGCCGGGTGATCCTGTGCATCACCCGTGAGCCCGGCTTTTGGCTTGTTACACCTCTTACACCTCGGTTGGTACCGCTGCGTCGGTTTCTTGCTCATCCATGCGCGGTTCCCGCGGTGGACGCCCGATCACGTCGCGCAATTCGTCCAATTCGATGAAATTGTCCGCTTGCCGGCGCAAATCATCGGAAATCATTGGCGGTTGTGAGCGAATGGTTGAAACCACTGACACGCGCTTCCCCTTGCGTTGCAGTGATTCAATCAATGGCCGGAAATCACCGTCGCCCGAAAACAGCACGATGTGATCCACATAAGGTGCCAATTCCAACGCATCCACGGTCAATTCAATGTCCATGTTGCCTTTGACTTTTCGACGCCCTTGGCTGTCGATGTATTCCTTAGCCGCTTTGGTCACCATCGTGAAACCGTTGTAGTGGAGCCAGTCCACCAATGGCCGTATCGGAGAATACTCGTCATTTTCCAAAAGTGCTGTGTAATAAAACGCGCGCAGGAGTTTTCCCCGTCGCATGAATTCTTGACGCAGCAGTTTGTAGTCGATGTCAAACCCAAGCGCTTTGGCAGCGGCGTATAAGTTCGATCCATCAATGAACAGCGCGAGCCGTTCGTCCCTGTAGAACATGTATGGTCCTTCCCAAAATGATTGCCCAAACCGAAATTGTGGCTTAGCGAGCAGAAATGCAGCTTAGCTTTTTGGTTGGCACAAGTAAACTATTTCACCCGCTACTAAACATCCCCGCGCTAATCCGCGCGCTCGGTTAATAGATGGTATCGCACAAATGCAATCATTCCTAATGGCTTTTGGTGCGAACTTACCGAGTTCGCGCGGAAATCCGCTCGCAACGTGTTTATGGGCCGTTGCTGAAATTGGCAAACTTTCAAAAGGTAAAATGAGAGCGAGCCGGTATTTTCGTACGCCCGCATTTCCGCCTGGGTCTGGGCCGGATTTCATAAATGCCGTAGCGGAAATAAAGTGCGACCTGTCACCGGAGCAGATGTTGGCCACAGCCCATAAGGTTGAAGCGGACGCGGGGCGTCATCGGAAAAAACGTTGGGAAAGCCGTCCACTAGATATCGATATGTTGAGTTGTGGTGACATGATCACCCCAGATATTGCGACGGTGAAATTCTGGATGGATTTATCCCTGGCGGATCAGAAAAAAATGACGCCGAAGGAACTGATTTTGCCCCACCCGAGGATGCATGAACGCGGCTTTGTTCTCGCACCGCTGATGGATATTGCCCCCGATTGGCGCCACCCCATCAGTGGGCTCACCGTAAATGGACATATTGTCGCAGGTAGTGAAGATTTGCTGTCTGGGATCGTTGCGGTCACCGACGCCGAAGCTCGAGCCGCGCAAGCGGCAGTGACATCTGCGTGAGGCCAAAGTGATTTTCGTGAAATTGCACGATTCTCCCCCACTTGAGTCCGGCGGTGGCGTGCTGTAAAGCATCGTCCTCTCATAGGAACACCCCACGGAGCGACTCACCATGGCCCGAGTTACGGTAGAAGACTGCGTCGACAAGGTCCCCAACAGGTTCGAACTTGTGATGCTGGCGGCCCACCGGGCGCGTGAGTTGTCCAGTGGTTCGCCGATCACGTTGGACCGCGACAACGACAAAAACCCTGTGGTTTCGCTCAGAGAGATCGCCGAAGAAACCCAGAGCGCCGAAGATCTTCGCGAACGGATGATTTCCAGCCACCAGACACAGATCGAAGTGGATGAGCCTGAGGACGATGCCATGTCGCTTCTCATGGGTGTCGAAAACGACCGCCCTGAGGAAAACGACATGAGCGACGAAAAGCTCTTGCGTGCTTTGATGGAAGCCCAGTCTGAACGTTGAGGTCGACGCCCCCACCGCCGCTCCGCGGCTAGAGCAGCTTGTCCCCGTCGATGAGTTGATCGAACGGGTGCAAAGCTACAATCGACAAAGCGACGTCGACGCCATTAGAGCGGCCTATGATTATGCTCTGACCGCACATGAGGGACAGTATCGTCGCTCGGGCGAACCTTACATCGTTCATCCGGTCGCTGTGACGTCCCTGTTGGCCGAACAGCATTTGGATGACGCAACGCTCATAACGGCGCTTCTGCACGACACGGTGGAAGACACCAAAGCCACCGCAGACGACATCACCGCCAAGTTCGGCTCAGAGATCGCCGGACTGGTGGACGGGGTGACAAAGCTCACCAACTTCCAAATCGACAATACCGAAACCAAGCAGGCGGAAAACTTCCGCAAGCTGTTTTTGGCCATGTCGAAAGACCTGCGCGTGGTTCTGGTTAAGCTTTTCGACCGTTTGCACAATATGCGCACGCTTCGGTCTCTGCCCACGGAAAAGCAGGTCCATAAAGCGCGGGAAACCATGGATATCTACGCGCCGCTGGCCGGTCGCATGGGCATGCAGTGGATGCGCGATGAGTTGGAAGACCTGTCGTTCCAGGTTCTGAACCCAGACGCCCGCCGGTCCATCATGCGGCGGATGGTACAACTGCGCGGTGCGGCGCGGAACGAAGTGGAAAACATCCGCTACGACATTGCCGCTGAGATGATGAACGAAAACATCCCTTGCACCGTGCATGGTCGGGTCAAGCGACCCTATTCGATCTGGCGCAAGATGGGTCAGTCGGACAGTGACGAGAAGTTTCAACGGATTTCAGACCTCTACGGATTTCGCCTGATCGTGGACACGCAAATGGATTGCTACCGCGCGCTTGGGGTGATCCACCGTCGATGGCGCGCCGTGCCGGGTCGTTTCAAGGATTATGTCAGCGAACCCAAAGTGAACGGCTACCGCAGTCTGCACACCACTGTTCTGGGGCGCGACGGCAAGCGGATTGAGGTGCAGGTGCGCACGCGCCAGATGCACGAGGTGGCCGAAAAGGGGGTCGCCGCTCACTGGGCCTATCGCAACGGGGAACGTATCGAAAACGACTACATGGTCGATCCGCGCGAATGGGTGTCGGGCCTCACCGACTTGGATCCAACCACCGACGTCAGCGACTTTTTCGAAACCGTGAAGCTGGAAATGTACGCCGACAAGGTGTTTTGCTTCACGCCCAAAGGGGCGGTGATCAAACTGCCCAAAGGGGCCACCCCCATCGATTTCGCTTTCGCCATTCATACGCGGATCGGCCTGGCTTGCGTGGGGGCACGGGTGGATGGGCACCGCGTTCCGCTTTGGACCAAACTGCGCAATGGCCAAGCGGTGGAGATCATCACCGCAGAAGCCCAACGGCCCGAAGCCACCTGGGTCGACATCGCCGTCACCGGCAAAGCCAAATCCGCCATCCGACGCGCGCTGCGCGAAGAACAACGGTCGCGGTTCATTAAGCTGGGGCGTGAATTGGTGCGCACGGGCTTTGCTCAGATCGACAAACAGACCAACGACAAGGCACTGGAGGCGGCCGCGCGTCACCTGGGGTTTGGTACCGACATTGATGAACTCCTGGCGAAAATGGGGTCTGGCGAGATCACCGCCCGCGACGTGGCCACCGCGGTCTACCCGGAATTGGCCGAAAGCGAAGGTGACGAGGTTGACGTGGGCCGCGCGGTCCTCGGCCTTTACGATGGGCAAAGCTGGCAACGGTCACCGTGCTGCCAACCGGTCCCCGGCGAACGCATCGTTGGCATCCAGATGCCCGGTATCGGCGTCGCGGTTCACGCCATCGACTGCGCCAGTTTGGAAAACTTTGAAACGCAAATGGACCGTTGGGTTGACCTGCACTGGCAACCGGGTCGCCATTCCGCGGCCTTCGGGGTCAGCCTCGGACTGGCCATGGGCAATGACGCCGGGGTTCTTGGCCGGGTCTGCACGCTCATCGGCGAACAGCAAGCCAATATCTCGGACGTGGAACTTCTGGACCGCAAACCGGACTTTTTCCGGGCGCGCATAGAAGTGGAAGTCCGCAATATTGAGCAATTGCACCGCGTGCTGACTGCGCTTGAGGCAGAACCCAACGTCACTGAGGTGACACGGCACCGTGACGTAGTAGCGACACCCTAGTCGCTGTTCGCGGGCCGTAAACCTGCTACATGATTACTATGTAAGGGAATGAGTCTATTGGACTCGAGCCCGTGGAACGAGTGTCGAGGAAACGGTGGTATTCAAGCGCAGGGATAGGCGAGGGTTTGGGCGTGTTGTGCTGGACGCGGTCTATCCCCCTGGCGGATGGGCTCGTGCGTTCAACTATGTCTATCACCGTCTGCGCCGACTGCCCGACCCACCGCACCGCATTGCCCGCGGTATCGCGGCAGGCATTTTTGTGACCTGTTCACCGTTCTTCGGCGTGCACATCTTCCTGGCGGCAATTCTCGCGTGGTTCGTGCGCGGCAACA
>JBCDFD010000117.1:0-10833 GCA_039178645.1 Pseudomonadota bacterium
AAGTACCGTGAGACGCGGGTTCCGGGTGGGGCGGGCGGGACGACGCTTTGGATGTTGGACCTCCCTCAGGAGTGAAGCGAGGCAGCAAATCCATCGCCCGGCTTTGACTTTGTATGGCCAAGTTACTGCGGTGCTTGGCGCTCGGGTGACCTTGGCGATCCTTCATACCTCAGTTAAGAAGCCCGACGATTTAGCCATACGTTTGCCATACCGTTGCTATACGCTTGCCATACCCCGATTTTGGGGCTCAGAGCGGCAGGCGTTGTTCAACAATCTCGGCCCACCAGGAGCAACCTGCGGGGATGGCTTCGTCGTTGAAATTGTATTTCGGATGGTGCACCGGGGCGCTGTCGCCGTTGCCCACCAGGATGTACGCGCCGGGGCGTTCGTTGAGGAAATAGGCAAAGTCTTCGCCGCCCATGACCAGCGGGGCCTCGGCGCATTCGCCGGCCACGGACGCCGCTACTGAAGCGGCGAAGGCGGTTTCCTCCTCGGAATTCACCATCACCGGATAGCCCCGTTCATACCACATATCGACGGTACCACCGTAAGTGGCCGCTATCCCTTGGGCGATCTCGTTGACCCGCGCCTCTGCCACGTCGCGCTGATCAGGCTCCAACGTCCGCACGGTTCCCCGCAAAGTCACCCGCGGCGGGATCACATTGAAGGCTTTGCTTTCGGTTTCAAAACTGGTGACAGACACCACCATCTGCTTGGTCGGATCGGCGCTCCGGCTCACGATGGTTTGCAGCGCCAGGACAAGCTGCGCGCCCATGACCGTCGGGTCCACCGTCTCATTGGGCTTCGCTGCGTGTCCGCCTCGGCCCTCCAACGTGATCTCAAACTGATCCGTCGCCGCAAAAAACGCCCCCGGCCTGATCGCGAAACTGCCCACCGGCATCCCCGGCCAATTGTGCATCCCGTAGACTTCGGAAATGTTCCACTGGTCTAGCATGCCGTCCTTGACCATTTCGTTGCCGCCACCGCCGCCTTCTTCGGCGGGTTGGAAAATCACGGCCACCGATCCTGCGAAAGACCTTGTTTCGGAAAGATATTTCGCGGCGCCGAGCAACATGGCGGTGTGCCCGTCATGGCCACAGGCGTGCATTTTACCCGGTGTCTGGCTGGCGTAAGGCGCGCCGGTGGCTTCGAAGATCGGCAGCGCATCCATGTCGGCGCGCAGCCCTATGGTGCGGCCACCGTCGCTGCCGCGACCTTTGATGATGCCCACCACGCCGGTGTGGCCGATGCCCTCGACCACCTCATCGCACCCAAACTCACGAAGTTTGTCCGCAACCAGTTTGGAGGTCCGATGGGTGTCAAACAGGAGTTCCGGATGGGCATGCAAATCGTGCCGCCACGCGGTGATTTCCGAGAGTAGATCTGCAAAGCGGTTTTTAATGGGCATGGTGTCCTCACCTAAACTATACCCTAGCCTAGGCGGCTTACAAGCGGGGGACAAGTTGCGGTGCTATGATACGACGCTATGCGCTCACATTGCCCAGGCAATGTGCAGTGTTCTGGCCCCAACTCTTGGCGACAACCCAGGTTGTCGCCAAAGAATTGTGCGACCCGGCGGGCTCAGTGCGCCGCGCCCGCGTAGGACCGATGCATCACCGGTTCCGGTGCGGCCATGGTTGGTTCGCCATGTGGGCCGAAGGTGGCGGAAAAGGAAATCCTGTCAGCCAGATAGTAGGTTTGGCTCACGGCGATGGGTAGCCCGTCATCGCGGCTCACCACCACTTTCACCAACTGAAGCGCGGTCCCTTCGCGCACTCCAAGCTCCCGTGCCAGAGCCCCGTTGGCGGTGAGGGCGCTCATCTGTGCTGTTTGGGAATGGACCTGCTGTGATGCCAGTTCGGCCAGAGCGGTTTGGAGGAAGAGGCCCCGGCGCAAAGCCGCGTCCAAAGCAGGCGTGCGTCCGAAAGGAACGGCCCATTCCACCATGGAAAACGGGTCTGTATCGATCGTCGTCCGCCTGGTCGAAGCCAGCATCCTCGACGATTTGTCGATGTTGAACAGCGAGACCTCAGCATTGTTTGGCGCGCGCAGGGCAACCGCCACGGGCAAGTGATCCACGGCATGACCTGCGGACTCGGTGCGTTGGTACACCTGGAATTGCTGATCGATGGGTACCACGATTGGTCGGATGGCCACATAGACACCGGACCCCTGTTGGGATCGCACAAGGCCTGCTTCCGCCAGGGCCGCTAGGGCGCGGCGCACGGTGTGACGGTTCACCGAGTAGAGTGCAGCGAACTCTGCTTCAGTGGGGAGTTTTTCGCCAACACGATAGCGATTGGCCGAAATGGCTTCGGTCAACTCCTTCTGAATTTGTCGCCACAAGGGGACCCGTTTCATGGTCTCTCCTTTCATCCAAGTTGAAAGCGCCGGGGGCGTTGCCAGGACACTTGGTTGTGGTTCGGTTTAACGGTAATTCGGCAATGGGCGATCTCGCCAGTGTCGGGTTGCGGAGCAAGCGGAATGGGCGAGTCCTTGCTTAATAGCTCAAATCGCTGTCTGTTTTTTGGGTGTGGAGTGAACGATGGTCGAACTGGCCCTGTCAAATTGTGAGGTTGTCTGTGGGGCGGAGACTTTCCGGGGCCATGTGGTCCTGCGCCATGGGTTGATTGAGGCGGTGGGGCAGGGGCCTGCGTCCACACCCGGTGCGGTTGATTGCGAAGGCGATTTTGTCTGTCCCGGTTTGATTGAGCTCCACACCGACAATTTGGAACGTCATATCCAGCCGCGCCCGACCGCTCAGTGGCCGCACACGCCTGCGGTGATGGCCCATGATGCGGAATTGGCGTCCTGTGGGATCACCACCGTATTTGACGCGGTACGTGCGGGAACGTTGAGCTATCCCGGTTACGACACCGGATACCGGGCCTATGCCCGCGACCTCACCACCGAGATCTTGGATTTGGTGGACGCCCATGTTCTGAAAATCAGTCACTTCATTCATCTACGCGCAGAGATCTGTTCACAGACCTTGTCGGATGAGTTGGACGCCTTCGGCATTTCCGACCGGGTGCGGTTGGTGAGCATCATGGATCACACCCCCGGTCAACGGCAGTTCACGGACGTCAGTAAGTTTGAGTTCTATGCCCGCGCGGCCATGGGTCTGAACGAACAAGAGTTTGCGCAATACGTGGCGTTTCTTGAAGACCTCAGAGAGAGTGTGGGCGAGACGCATATTGCTGCGGCTGTGGAGCATGCCAAGGCATGGGGGGCCACGTTGGCAAGCCACGATGATACGACCGCAGGGCAGGTGGTGGCGTCGGCAGAGCTGGGGGTCGAAGTGGCTGAATTCCCAACAACGCTTGCCGCGGCGCAGGCTTGCTTTGAGGCTAAGATAGCGGTGATGATGGGAGCACCCAACTTGGTGCGCGGCGGGTCCCATTCCGGCAATGTGGCGGCTATGGACCTCGCGAAGGCTGACCGACTTGATATCGTAAGCTCAGACTACGTCCCTTCGGCGCTTTTGCTGGCCGCTGTGCGGTTAGGGCGGGAATGGCAGGATATGGCGCGGGGATTGGCAACGGTCACGTCTGCTCCGGCGCGTGCGCTTGGGCTCGATGATCGTGGTGTCTTGGAGCCTGGAAAACGGGCGGATGTCTTGCGGTTCCGCACTTTGGACGATGGCACACCTGTAATTCGGGGCGTATGGGCCAAGGGGCGGCAGGTCGCCTAACCCGGCCCTCGGTTGACTACGCCGACTTCGCCCAAAGCCGCACCAGGTCCCATTGCAATGACCTTGACCGTCGCGCCCAACCGGTTGCCCCTGGGGGGCGATCCTCTTGCCCTTTGGGAATGGCATTTCGCCTATTCAGGTCGGCGGTCATGACGGCAAACACCAGGGGTGACTTACCGGGACGCTCGATATGCCCGGTCAGAGCGCTGACGAAATTTAAGGTCCCGGTTTTGGCTTGAAGCCCAAACGGCTCTGGCGCGCCGGACTTGGTCTTCAACGTGATTTGCCGCAGTAGGGGGCGCAGTGGACCGTTGTGGCCAAGGCGGGCCAGGGCCTGTGCCATGTCTTGGGCGGTGACCCGCGATGCATCGCTTAGGCCCGAATGGTCCACAAACTGCGTCCCGCCCATGCCGATCCCTTTGGCCCATTGGTTCATCTGGTGCGCAGAGTTTTCTAAGCCCGTTGGCATCCGAGAGCTCCGCGCTTTTGACGCGGTGAGCCCCACGACCTCTGCCGTAATATTCGTGGAATAGCGCAGCATGGACCGCACTATGGTGTCCATTGGCGCGCTCAAATGGGACGCCAACGGGACGGCTCCATTGGGAATATTGCGCACATACACCGGTGCTGGCAGGGCGATGCCTGCTTGGGCGGCCAATGTACTGAAAACCTCTGCCGCGTAGCCTTTGGTGTTGCGCACCGGCAGCCAGCGCGAGCCAGAGGCACCGAGCGCGGATTGCGCCACAGACCAGTGTTCCCGCCCTTTGCTGCGGTCGAGCGACACTTGGAACACCGGCGCGCGCCGGTCCGACAGCGACATGGTCGCCAGCGCCACCTGAGGGATCAGGTCCCCATCTCGCGCATCCATGGTCAGGACATAGCCGCCGCCCTGTTTGCGCCATTGGAAGTACACCCGATTGAAATTCAAGTTCAGCCCCGAAACCGCCGGGTTGTAGCCCAGGTGGTCCGGTTGGCTTGGAACAATCTCTTCGACATACGGCAGCGCCGCGTCCCAAATCAAGAACCGACCGGTCACTTCACTCAAGCCAAGCGTTCTCAGTTTTTGGATCAGACCCCCCATGTCGCTAGTGTCAAATAGCGGATCACCGCCCCCAGCGAGCACCAGATCGCCCTCCAGGCGCCCATCGCGTAGGGCGCCGGTGCCCATCACCGACGTGGTGAACCGGTAGTCAGAGCCCAAATATTCCAGCGCATAGGCTGCTGTGATCGCCTTGGCTGTGCTCGCAGGCGGCATCGGCGTTTTGGCATTGCGCCCGGCGATACGTTCACCATTTGCCGTGTCGATAACCGCGTAGCTGAGGTCACCGGAGAAGCCTGCTTTGGCGATCAAACGCTCTGCGGCAGCTTCGATGGATTGCGTGCTCATCCCAATGGGTTTGCGCGGTGGAATCGGGGAAATGGCGACCGGTTGGGCCAGTGCTGTTGAAGCCAAGCCGCTGCACAACACGGTTGCCCCTGATATGCTCAGTAGGGCGCGGCGGGAGAAAGTCCTGTTGCTATCCGACATCCATGTCTCTCTTTATCAAGACACCCCAATCACCCGTATCCATTGGCAAACCTGTAGGCAATCCCGTCACTTGGTCCATTGTCCGTCTGCACGCAATTGCGATGAGGAAATCGCTCGTTTTGGGATCATCACATGGCACCAGGCCGGCGCGGTGGCTTGGCTCAACCGAGTTGAATGTGCCGCCGGGATACGTGCCCAACGGTACAGGCGGGCGGCTTTGGCGGTGCGTGCCCACATGCTCTGTCCCGGTCGCGCCAGCACGCCCACGGGCACGGTGGCCATGATGCTCGGCCACCGTTCCCAACGGTGGAAACTGGCCAAGTTGTCTTCGCCCATTAGCCACACGAACCGCGTGCCAGGGTAGGCGGCGGTCAGAGCTTCCAGCGTCTCAGCGGTGTAGCGCGTGCCCAAAACGTCTTCGACACCGGTCACTGTCACCCGTGGATCCCGGACCATTGCGCGGCAGACCGCTAGGCGCTGATCCAAGTCGGCGGGGCCTCGGGATTTCAGCGGGTTTCCCGGTGACACCAACCACCACACACGCCCCAACCCGAACCGCTTCATCGCCTCTTTGGTGATGTGCACATGCCCTGCGTGGGGCGGATCAAACGACCCCCCCAGCAGCCCAATTGCTTGGCCGGGGCGGGCATGTGGCCCGTCAGGACCAAGGCTGTGGCGCATGGATTCCTCCCCTGTCCTCAGCGCATCTTGGGCGACTGCCAAGCGTGACGCTTAAACTGGCAGCTTTTGCTTTGCTTTCTGCCATCTTTTGCGCGTTTTGGAGCGCTTCGCAATTGCATAGATCGTAGATGTGGTGTCGTGTACGCGCGGAGGTACAAAATGGCAGGATTTACGATCACAGTGGCCCAGCAAAAAGGCGGGTCCGGTAAGACAACATTGGCCGTGAATTTGGCCGTTGAGTTTTGGAAACGGGGGCACACCGTGGCCGTGCTCGACACCGATCCTCAAGGGTCCCTCGGCCGTTGGTATATGACCCGCCGCGAAGCCATGGGTGACGAGGCGGGGCTCGATTTTGCAACAGCCAGCGCGTGGGGCGTGTCCTACGAGTTGGAAAAGCTGCGCAAGACCAACGAGATTGTCATCGTCGACACGCCACCCAAAGTGGACAGCGACTTGCGCCCCGCCATGCGTGCCTCCGACGTGGTGGTTGTCCCCGTATCGGTGAGCGCCGTGGACGTGTGGGCCACCGACAGCATCCTGGAAATGGCGCGGCGCGAAGGGAAAAAGACGCTCATGGTGCTGAACCGGGCCGCGCCACGGGCGAAACTGACCGGAGAGATCACTGAAAAGCTGGAAGAACTGGACAGCCCGAAGTCCGAGACAGTGCTGAACAGCCGTGTGATTTACGCAGAGGTTTTGGGGTTGGGCCAAGGCGTCGTCGAGAAATCCGCCAAGAGCCCCGCCGCTGTGGAGGTGCGTTCCTTGGCCAACGAAATTGCGGACGTGTTGAACGACGCCTGATCGGGCGAGTCGATCAGGTTTAAGTTCACCAAGGATTCCGGTGCTTGGTCGGACTGTCTGAATAGACCTGTACCTTTTTCACACTGGCTCTTTCGTAGCTTCGACGCTCCATCTTCGCGAGGATTGGCCGTTTGACCGAGCGATCACACCGCCTGTGGGCCATTTGTGTCAGACTTTCGCTACTGAACGCGCAGTCTTTCACTGGCCGTCCCTCCACAGCTTATGAAGCCGTGACCGACTAGGGCGGCATCCAAACCGAAGGCAAAAACGCGCCGACTTGGATGGTCGATTTCCGTGCGCAGGCTACTTTTCTAAGCATGAGCCAGGGCCCACTGTATTGATGCTGAACCGGAACTTTATCCTCATTCTTTTGGGCAATGTCATTCTCGGATCCGCTCTGCCCATACTGATAATTCTCGGGGTTCTTTCGGGCGCATTTCTTGCCCCGCAAAGCTGGCTTGCCACTGCGCCGCCTTCGGTCTCCATGCTTGCCGGGATTGCCGTCGCATCGCCCGTGTCACTGTTTATGGGTCGGTTTGGTCGGCGCGCGGGTTTTCTCTTGGGAGCCTTTGCATTGGCGTTGGGTGGAACGTTGGCGGCGCTGGCGCTATTGCTGGGGAGCTTTCTGCTCCTGTGTGTCGCCCATGCCGCCCTGGGCGCGGCGCTCATCTGTGTGAACTATTTCCGTTTCGCGGCGGCCGAGGCCGTACCAGAGCAGCTTCGCCCCCAAGCGATTTCGTTCACTTTGGCCTCGGGCCTCGTGGCTGCGCTCATAGGGCCAGAGTTGTTTTCCTGGTCGAAAGACGCCTTAGCCCCGACGCCCTTGGCGGGGGCATACGCAGCCATTGTCGGTTTGGGCCTCGCAGGCGCGCTGCCTGTATTGGGATTGAAACTCAGCCCTTCTGCTACCCCAAATACGCGCGCCACACCCTCAGCCAATTTCCGGGACATCTTTGACAAAGTGCTCGCCACACCGCGCATTGCCGTGGCCATCGGGATTGGCGCGCTCAGCCAGGCGATCATGGTGTTGCTGATGACGCCCACGCCTCTGGCCATGATCGGGTGTGGTTTTGTGGAAACCCAAGCCGCCGATGTGATCCGCTGGCACGTGGTGGCGATGTTTGCTCCTGGGTTTTTCACAGGATCGTTGATCAAACGGTTTGGCGCAGGGACGATCGCGGTCACGGGTCTGGCTCTGATCGTTCTCTCGGCCATCGTGGCATGGTCGGGATTGGAGTTGCTGAATTTCTACGTGGCACTCATCCTGCTGGGCGTAGGATGGAACTTCGCGTTCGTGAGCGGGACCGAGATGTTGCAGGCTTCCGTGAGCGACGCAGATCGCGCAGCCTTGCAAGGTGCCAATGAAACCATCCTTGCCATTGCCTCTGCTACGGCATCGCTCTTGTCTGGCGCCCTCTACGCTGGGATTGGCTGGGTTGGCCTGGCGGTGTTTTCGATCCCATTGACCTTGCTGCTCTGCCTCGCACTTTATCGCGCCAACCGTCGCATCGCGGTATGATGAAACCTGCATCCATCACTGCGACGATGAACGTCTGATCGTTGGCACTATGGCATAAGCGCCACTGACATCTGCGCGTGCGAAACATCTGCGCACCCCCGCCATTGCCAAAGCTGTCGCTGATCTATTGTTTTAGGCAATAGCAAACCGTCGCGGTCAGCCAAAATTCAGAGTTTCCACTTGGTACGGTGCCATGACTGACGCGCGTGACTCGACTAATGAAATGGCCGAAGGCGTCTTCGTCTCGGACCGCGAACTCTTAATTCAACTGGCCACCCGCATCGTAGAAAGTCGCGCGGTGGCAGAGGAGTTGGTCCAAGAAAGCTGGTTGCGCTGGCACGGCAAAGACTACCGCGAGGCCGATGCGCGCCCGATTTTCCGGCGCATTGTGTCGAACCTGGCCAAGGATTGGCGGCGGAGCCGGACGGTGGAGGCCAATGCTCTGGTGGATGTCCAAGCGCTCTACGACACTGCGCCCAGCACCGAAGCCGCGGTCATTGCACGCGACGAGTTGGCCATTGTACTGCGGACCCTGCAAAAAATGTCGCGCCGCCAAATCCGAGCGTTTCGGATGCGCACCATTGATGGGAAGACTTACCGAGAGATCGGCGAACGCTTGGGGCTGTCGTTGTCCCATGCGCGCAACCTGGTGGAGCAGGTCATTTTCGAGGTCACTTTGGCGCTGGACGACTGAATGGTGCAAATCCTGGGGCGTCGTTCGTTATAGAGTAAAACCGTTTTAGCCAAAGCGCCCGACCGCATGACCAGTCACCAAGACAAAACCGAAGAGAAGGCCAAACGCGTGCAGGAAGCGGCCCGCATCGTGCGGCGCTTGGATGAAACGCCAGACGATCCGCAGGCGCTGGCCGACAAACGCGCTTTCTTGGCCCGCGGCGAAGCGGAACAGCGAACCTATGCGCTGGCGGAACGTGCTTTTACGGCAGCGCGGAAGGGTATTCAGACCAAAGACACCCGCACGCGATATGGATTTACGCTTTTGGCCGTTTGCCTGGCATCCCTGTATTTGGCGTGGGAGCCGCTCTCGGTGTCTGTCTTGGCGGATCACAGATCCGGGCGGGCACAGCAGACGACCACGTTGGCCTCGGGCGATGTCATGGTGTTGGACGCATCCTCGGCCTTGCAGGATCAAACCGAAGCAGATGTTCGGTCAGTGACATTGCTGCGCGGCGCAGGGTTTTTCGATGTGACCACCGATGGTCGCCCATTTGTTGTCAGGACCGATGATGTGTCGGTGGAGGTGCTTGGCACGCAGTTCGAAGTGGCTCGCGTGGGCGGCAAGGTGCGGGTGACCGTGGCCGAAGGCACCGTTCAAGTGAGCCGCGGGGATACCACCGCCCAGGTGACAGCGGGCGAACAGGTGCTGGTGTCGGCAGGTCTCTTTCAAGAAACCGAGGTTGCAGCGGAGGACGTGGCGCGGTGGCGCGATGGTGAGTTATCGCTCACGGGTCTGACACTGGCTGAGGCGGCGTCCATGGTGGATCGCCGAGTGCCGGGACGGGTTGTCGTCGTGGGCGCAGGGCTGCGCGACATGCAAGTGGGCGGGGTCCTTGACCTAACCGTGCCCGAAAACGCCTTGGCCACATTGGCCGCCATCGGCAATGCAACCGTGATCCGCACATCGCCCGCGCTGACCTTGATTTACCGGCAGTGAAAAAAGTTGACCGTTTTTGTGCAAATCTCCGAAGCTGGCCCGTTAACCCTGTGAACGCCCCCAAGGTGAGGGGCCGGGACTGTCATGGGGACACGGGCAACATGAACCACACACCACTGTCGCGCATTTTGGGGACGACCGGCATTCTGCTGGTATCTTTGGCCACAGCCACTTCGGCAGACACCAGGAATTCTCAGTTGGTCGATGTACCAGAGCAGGACTTGCTGGCCGCCATCGAAGAACTGAGCACTCAGACAGGGCTGCCCATCGCCGTGAATCGTGACGCCATCGGGTCCAAGTCCAGCCACGCGGTGCAAGGCCCCATGACGCCATTGCAAGCTTTGCAAGCGATGGTGAGCGACGATGCTCTGCTGGTCCGGCAACTCAATGACGACAGTCTGGTGGTGACACGCAACCTGTCGGCTGAACTGGTGGACCAAGATGCCGTTGGCGAGGATTTCGAACTGCCCCCGATCATCGTGCGCGGCGAACTTCTTGAGCGTGACTTGCAAGACAACCAGTCAAGTGTGGTGGTTGCCACGGGCGAAGACCTCGAACAACGCGGGGAAACACAGGTGGACGGACTGCTCCGTCGTATTCCGGGCGTAGACCCCTCTGGCCGCCTCACGATCCGTGGCATCACCGACGATGGCGGGTTGGGCAACCTGACAAGCTCATCGACGATCAGCGTCACCACAGATGGAATCCGTCTTTCAGATTTCAGAAACGGACTCGGCGCCGGCAGCATTTCCACCTGGGATGTGGAGCAGGTGGAAGTGTTTCGTGGGTCTCAATCCACCCAAACCGGCCGCAACGCGCTCGCAGGCGCGGTCACCGTCGAAGGAACACGACCGCAGTTTGACCACGAGTATAGGTTAAGACTGGGTGCGACCAGAGACTTGGATTTTGAGGATGCGGATCCCGGCTACTTGGCGTCG
>JBCDFD010000118.1:0-10684 GCA_039178645.1 Pseudomonadota bacterium
GCTTGTCATCCGCAATCATGTGCACATGGGGGTTCTTCATCGTGCCTTCGGGGATTTGGCCCGACCGCAGCAGCCGTTTCACAAAGGAAATCGCCCGCAATTCGCGCAGCAATGAGGAGTTGAAACTGATCTCGTTCACCCGATTGTCGATCTGTTGCGGTGTCATGGGCAGTTCATCCCGCTCTAGCGGGTTGATGTTGATGACCACGATGTCCTCGGGCAACTCCGGCTTGAAAAACGGGAACAACGCGGGATTGCCCGTGTATCCGCCATCGTAGAAATACTCATTCCGACCCGTGTCGGTGTCGAATATTTCCACCGCTTGGAACACCGTGGGCAGACAGGCCGACGCGAGGATCGTGTCAACGGAGATCTCATCACCCTCAAACACCCGGATTTTACCATCGCGGATGCGGGTGGTGCAGACGAAGAACTCTGGCCCACGGTCCACAGTACAGACATCACCAAAGGCAAATTGTTCCACAATCCGTTCCAGCGGATTCACGTAGGCCGGGCCATACATATACGGCGTGATGAACTGCGCCCCTGCGTCTGCGATCAGCGAGGCGGGAGAGGCATCATAGACATCCCGCATCAACTGCACCCAGGGGCTGAACGCAGCGATCCAAGCGCTCAACCGAAGGTCATTGACCGCGCCAATTTGGCTCCAAAGCCAATCCAGGTTTGCCTTTGCCTTCTTCTTTGCGTCGTCCGCATCTGCGCAAGACAGACCGGACTTGAGCGCCGCACCGTTGAGCGCACCGGCAGAGGTGCCAGAGATCGATGCTATCTCCAGCTCGTCATCCTCAAGGATCCGCGTGATGGCACCCCAAGTGAAGGCACCGTGGGCCCCGCCCCCTTGCAAGGCCAGATTGATGCGCTTCTTGGTGGGAGCGCCCGCCGGTTTCTTGGCCATCCTGGCACTCCTCTTTTATGTTGGTCTTCTACCGGTATGTTGGTCTTCTACTGGGTCAGAGCGCGGTCCAACCACCATCCACGCTGATGGTGGTGCCGGTGATTTGTGCCGCTGAATCAGAACATAGGAACAACACAGTGCCGCCCATCTGTTCCACGGTGGCGAACTCCTTCGACGGTTGCCGTGTCAAAAGCACATTGCGCACCACGTCTTCGCGGCTCATGTTGTATTGCTTCATCGTGTCGGGGATTTGGTCTTCCACCAGAGGCGTCAGGACATAGCCAGGGCAGACCGCATTGGCGGTGATGGGCTCTTCGGCAGTTTCCAAAGCGACCACTTTGGTCATTCCGACCACACCATGCTTGGCTGACACATAGGCCGATTTGAATGGCGACGCCGTCAAACCATGGGCCGAGGCGATATTGACCACCCGCCCCCAGCCCGCTTCACGCATTTTCGGCAGTGCCGCTGCGGTGGTGTGGAAGGCCGAGTTGAGGTTGATCGCAATGATGCGGTCCCAAGCGCTCGACGGAAACGTGTCGATGCCTTCCACATGTTGGATGCCCGCATTGTTCACCAGGATATCGCAGTTGCCCGCTTTCTCCACCAGGTCCCGGCAGGCTTCACCGTCGGACATGTCCGCACAGATGTAGCGCGCATTGGTGCCGGTTTCCTTGGAGATCTCTTCGGCCAGTGCGTGATCTTCGTCCCGGTCGGTGAAGGAGTTCAGCACCACATTGATCCCAGCTTTGGCCAATTCTTTGGCCACACCAAGACCGATCCCGGAGTTGGATCCAGTGATGACGGCGGTTTTCCCTGCGTACGACATGCGGCATTCCCTTATTTGCGCTGCAGCATACCTAGCCGTTGCGTAAAGTTAACGGAAGCCTATTTGCTGGGCCTGAAACCATTACCAGCACGCTTGTGATGGCCGAAATTATGGTTTGCAGGGCCGTTTTCTATCCCTACGTGTATTCCATGGAGTTGGAACACCATCACACGAACCTACCCGCAGGGGGCGGCCCGTTTGCCTTGGACCGCGTGACCGTGGGTGTGTTCCTGACCGATCAACCGAACCATCGCTTGGCTGTGGGCAGCGATCGCACCATCGACGCGCCATTGAAACGGAACGAAGGCTGGGTGTTGCCCGCAGGCAGCGAAGGGCTTTGCCTATTCGAAAACAACCTCGATCTGGTGACGGTTCACTTGGACGATGGTCTGTTGCGCGAATGCGGATTGCAGGATGCCGAACAGCTACCGCAGGTCATCGGCCAGCTTGACCCAATCCTGCTGTCCATGGCTCTGAATGCTGGGACTTTTCTGGATGGCGACACGCTCTATCGCGACACCATGGTGCGGGCCATGGGGCATCACTTGGTCCGAACCGTCACACCTCAGCGCGCTGAAGCAGCAGGGCTTAGCGATACGCGGCTCAAACGGGTTGTCGATTTTATCCATGACCACCTGAGCGATGATTTGAGCCTCACCGCCATGGCGGACCTCGCTGCCATGAGCCCGACGCATTTCGCCAAGGCATTCAAGAAAGCCACCGGCAGCGCGCCCTTGCAATATGTGATTTCTGCCCGTTTGGACCGGGCAAAAGTGCTATTGCAGACGACACAACTGACTGTGGCGGATGTGGCCTGGCGGGTGGGATATGCCGATCTGAGCCGCTTCGGTCAGCACTTCAAACGCCAGTTCGGCATCACCCCAGGCAAGGTGCGGTAAAGCAATTCGCGTTTTGTGGAGAACACTTGGACCGCGTTCCGCGTTCGGGTGCAAGCCAGAGGCAGCGAGCAAACGGCACACATCAAACGCAAAGTGGTCTCGCATTTTTTCAGATTACTGAGCGTAGCTCCGACCAGATTTCTGGCCTGTCAGCGCACAATCCCAAAAATCGCATAATCGATGCCAAGAATCGCGCCTCCGGCGCGTGCATGGAATTGGCATCTTCTCTCCATCGAAACGACGAACCCGATGGAGACAACCATGACACTCAAGACACTGACCACCGCCATCGCCCTCGCCACAACTCCGGTCCTGGCCGATGACACTAGCTACACCGTCGAGCGGCTGCTCGATGAAACCCAGATGATCCGCATCGCCGATGGGCTGGATGCGGCGGTGGATGGCAAGGACTGGGACGCCGCGCGCGGTTTCTTTGCCGACACCATTGACGTGGATTTCACGTCGCTGGTGGGCGGTGAGCCCATGACGATCCCAGCAGACGGCCTGATTGCGGGATGGTCCAGCAACCTGACGGCGGAAAAGACCTCTTTCCACCTGCGCGGCAACCATCGCGTGACCTTCGATGGCCCAGAAGCCGCCACGTTGGACAGCCACGGCTACGCCTGGAACCGTTTGGACCGTGGCGCGCTGCCTGAAAACGGCGGCGACCCGATGTGGGAGGTCTGGGGCACCTACAGCTATGACTTCGCCCGCAGTGAGGACGGATGGAAGATCACCAGCTTCACCTTCAACGCAACAGCGGAACGAGGAAACCCGTTTGTCCGCAACACACCGGGCTCGTGAGCACATCAACATCGCCCCGTAACCGATTGAAAACCTGAATATCAATGCAAGACTTGGAGACATCAAAATGAACACCGTAACACTCTCCGCCGCCGCAACTCTGCTCGCCACCACTGCACTGGCGGACGTCCAAACTCGGACCTTCACGTTTGAAAACGAAGGGTCCACCTTGTCCGGTACTCTCTACCTGCCCGCTGACTTCGACGGAGCGCCGATGCCCACTGTGATCGTCACCGGCGCTTGGACATCGGTCGAAGAGCAGATGCCCAAAACCTATGCCGAAGCCATGGTGGAACGGGGGTTCGCCGCCGTCACGTTTGACTTCCGCGGCTGGGGCAAATCGGGCGACATCGGAACCGGCGTGCGGTTCAAGGAAGACCCAGGCGCGAAAATCAGCGACTTGCGCGCTGCGATTGCCACAGTGGCGGGCATGGAAGAGGTGGACGCCGCTCAATTGAACGGCCTCGGCATCTGCGCCTCTGCCGGATATATGGTTGACGCCACTTCAGGTAACCCGCTGATCAACAAAGTGGGACTGGTCGCGCCCTGGTTGCAAAACGAAGACATCGTCAACGCCGTCTATGGCGGTGAGGACGGGGTCAGTGGTCTGATCGAGATGGGCCGCGCGGCAGAGGCCCAAGGCGGACAGATCATCACCGCTGCTGGGCCGATCGGAGCAAAGGGTGTGCTCATGCCATTGGGCGGCTACTACTACGAACCCAGCCGCGGCGCGATCCCGGCCTACGACAATCAATGGAACAATACGTCATGGGAAGGTTGGCTGACCTACCACCCTGCGGACTCAGCGTCTGACTTTGATAAGCCACTGGCCATCGTCCATTCCGAGGCCGCGGCGATCCCCGAAGGCGTCCAAAGCTTTGTGGCCAATGTGGCCGGTATGGCGACGGTGGAATGGCTGGAAAACGTGACTCAGTTCGATTTCTACGACATCGACGCCAACGTATCCCGCGCAGCAGACAGCATGGCGGCCCATTTTACCCAATGACGCCGATGCGCACAGGGGCGGCGGTGCAACGTCGCCCTGAGCCGCGAGTTATCCACAAAAAAAACCCCGGCTAAAAAGCCGGGGCAAGTCATTGAGGCAGGTTTCATACAGGCAAGAAACCTATCGAGCAGTGACCTCTATATAGGCAATTACCCCGTCTGGCGAAAGCCTAAAGTTTCCCATCGGTCAGAAGTCTGTTAGCGTTGACGCAAAGAAAAAACGAGCAAGTCAGGCACCATGACCCAATTATCCACACTTTTTGCACAGGCCGTCGGGGCCCTCATGGGCGCGATTGCAAGCGTTGGATTGGCCATCGCAGAGCCGCAACATGGCATAGCTATGTATGGGGACCCCGCCCTGCCACCGGATTTTGTGTCCCTCCCCTTTGCGAACCCCGACGCGCCCAAGGGCGGGCGCATCGTGTTTGGCGAACGCGGTGGGTTCGACTCCTTAAATCCGCACATTTTGAAAGGTCGGGCCCCGTGGGGCGTGCGCGCCCATGTTTTTGAGAGTCTGTTGGGTCGCAGCTATGACGAACCCTTCACGCTCTACGGACTTTTGGCCGAAACGGTGGAAACGGGACCGAATCGCGAATGGGTGGAATTCACCCTCCGCCCAGAGGCGCGGTTTTCCGACGGGAGCCCAGTGACCGTCGAAGATGTCATCTGGAGCTACGAGACCTTGGGCACCCAAGGTCATCCTCGGTTCCTAGGGTCCTGGTCCAAAGTGGAAAGCATCGAACAAACCGGCCCACTGTCGGTGCGGATGACGTTCAACACCGATGACCGCGAACTGGCCCTGCTCATGGGATGGCGCCCTATCTTCAAGAAAGCCCAATGGGACGATGTCGATTTCGCGGACTCCTCGCTGATCCCCCCCATCGGCAGTTCGCCCTACTTCATTGATGACTTTGAACCGGGGCGGTTCATTTCGTTCAAGCGCAACCCGGACTACTGGGGCGCGGACTTGGCCTTCAACCAGGGCCGCCACAACCTAGAAGAGATCCGCTACGAATACTTCGCCGACGCCTCAGCGATCTTTGAGGCGTTCAAGGCGGGTGTCATCACGAGCTATCGCGAAGGCAATCCCGCCCGTTGGGAAGACAGCTATGACTTCCCGCTGGTGGAAAGTGGTGAGATCACCAAATCTGTCATCCCTCACAATCGACCCTCGGGCATCACTGGGTTGGTGATGAACACCCGTCGGGATGTTTTCGCCGACTGGCGCGTGCGCGATGCAATGCTGCACGCGTTCAACTATGAGTTCATCGCACAAACTCAAAACGGCAACATTGACCCGCGGATCAGTTCCTATTTTGCCAACTCTCCATTGGCGATGCGGGATGGTCCGGCAGAGGGCAAAGTGCGCGACTTGCTGGAACCCTTTGCCGACAGTCTCTTGCCCGGAGCATTGGACGGCTATTCGTTGCCCCAAAGCGATGGCACCGCCCGCAATCGCAGCGGAATTCGCACCGCCCTGGCCCGTTTGGAAGAGGCCGGTTGGACGCCGGTGGACGGCGAAATGAAAAATGCCGCCGGTGAGACGCTGAGTTTCGAGATATTGATCCGCCAAGGGTCCGCCGAACATCAGGCCATCGTCAACATTTTCACCCAAGCGTTGGAACGGTTGGGCATCGACGTGGATGTGACGACCATCGACAGCGCGCAGTACAACGAACGCACCCAGGTCTATGATTTTGACATGACCTTCTACCGCCGGGCCATGAGCCTTAGCCCTGGCAACGAACAGAACCTCTACTGGGGATCGGCGGGCGTCACCGAACCGGGCACACGCAATTGGATGGGCATGGACAGCCCCGCCGCCGAAGCGATGATTGATGCGCTGCTTTCGGGGAGCAGCCAAGAGGATTTCATCGCCGCTGCCCGCGCGCTCGACCGCGTGTTGACTTCGGGCCGCTACGTCATCCCGCTTTGGTATTCGCGCATTTCCCGGATTGCCCACGCATCCGCGCTGCGCTACCCCGACCGTATCCCGCTGTATGGCGACTGGCCTGGCTTCCAACCTGATGTGTGGTGGTATGAAAACTAACCTGCTTGCTTTGATTTTCCTCGGACTGCTGTCCGCATGTGCAACTGTTGAGGGCTTGGGGGAAGACATCCAAGCTGGCGGTGAGGCGCTTTCCAACGCCGCCAACTCCGCTCAGGACGACGAGTCCGGCGGTTACTGATACCGACATCGCCGGAGGCGTTGAGATGCGGAAACTTGTGGCAGAGGGGCTCGGGACCGGGCTGCTCTTGGTCGGTGTGGTTGGTTCGGGCATCATGGCCCAGTCGCTCACCGAAGACATCGCCGTGGCGCTTTTGGCCAATGCCATTGCAACAGGCTGCGCACTTTATTTCCTAATCACAGTGTTGGGTCCCATATCTGGCGCGCATTTTAACCCCGCCGTAACACTGGCCTTTGCCCTGCGCGGTGAGATCGAACGGGGCGAAGCGGTCCGATATGTGGGCATGCAGGTCCTGGGCGGTATCCTGGGTGTCTGGCTGTGCCATATCATGTTTGACCTGAGCTTGCTTCAGGCCTCCAGCACAGCCCGGACAGGGGTTTCCCAGTGGGTGGCGGAGGTCGCGGCCACCTTTGGTTTGCTGTTTGTGATTTTCGGTGGGCTGAAGGCGCGTCCCGATGCGGTGCCCACTCTGGTGGCGCTCTACATCACTGGGGCCTATTGGTTCACGGCATCCACCAGCTTCGCCAACCCTGCGGTGACCATTGCGCGGACCTTCACTGACACGTTCGCAGGGATCCGACCGGTCGATGCGCCCATGTTCATCGTGATGCAAATCGTGGGTGTTGCCGTTGCAGCGGTTGTTCTGCCCTGGTTATTCGCGGACCAGGATACTCAGTGAACGCGCCATCGGTGGTCAATCGCGGGCCCGCGCCGCCCTGCCCTGATCCGTTCAATCTGACCGCCCATGTTTTGGGAAAGGCTCAAGACGACCCGGACAAAGTGGCTCTGGCGGTGTTGAGCCAGAGCAGTGCGGAACGATGGAGTTATTCCCGTTTGGAGCGCACGGTCCTCGGCCTGGCCGGAGCGTTCCATGCAATGGGGCACCCCAAGGGGTCGAGGGTTCTCATGCGGTTGGGAAATACGGTCGAGTTCCCGATCGTTTACTTGGCAGCCATTGCCGCTGATTTGGTGCCAGTGCCAACCTCAGCCCAGCTGACTGAGCCGGAGATCACGGGCATGGCGGCCACAATTGCCCCTAGCTTGGTGGTGGCAAGTGAAGGCGTGGCTTTACCCCAGGGCTGCGCTGCTCCCGTTATCATGGCAGACGAATTAAGCGGCCTCGCCGAAGCCGAGCCACTCGCGCCGATCCCCGGTGATCCCAACCGTCCTGGCTATATCGTGTTCACGTCTGGCACCTCTGGCGTGCCACGGGCCGTGGTCCATGCCCATCGAGCGATCTGGGCGCGCCAAATGATGGTCGACGGGTGGTATGGTCTACGACCCACTGATCGTGTTCTGCACTCGGGTGCGTTCAATTGGACCTACACTCTAGGCACAGGCTTGATGGACCCTTGGACCATCGGCGCAACCGCATTGATCCCATCACCGGGCACGGAGAGCAAAATGCTGCCGCTGCTGCTGAAACGCCACGACGCAACGCTGTTTGCGGCGGCACCCGGTGTGTATCGCCAGATGCTGCGTAGTCCCATGCCACCGCTTCCGAAGTTGCGGCACGGTTTGTCCGCGGGAGAAAAACTACCCACAAGCATCCAGGATGCGTGGACCGACGCCACTGGAACAGAAGTGCACGAGGCGTTCGGAATGTCGGAGTGTTCGACCTTCCTTTCCGGCGCACCGGACCACCCCGCCCCGCCGGATACGCTGGGCTATCCGCAACCGGGCCGACATGTGGCGCTTTTGAATGATGCCGGTAGGCCAGTTCCGCAAGGCACGCCGGGTGTCATAGCGGTGGCAACGGACGATCCAGGTCTCATGCTTGGCTATTTCGGTGCCGAAGAGGCCAGTCAAGCCCGGCTCACCGAAGATGGGGCTTGGTTCGTGACCGGGGACATGGGGCGCATGGGGTCGGATGGAGCCATCGCCTACCTGGGCCGGAATGACGATATGCTGAACGCAGGCGGGTTTCGCGTGTCCCCGTTGGAGATCGAAGCCGCTTTGGGCGTGCATCCCGCGTTGGACGAGGTCGCGGCGGTGGAAGTTTCGGTAAAGTCTGATACCACAGTGATTGCGGCATTTTATGCCGCAGGCGAAGAAGTGGACCCAGATGAGCTAACTGCCTTTGCAGAGGCGCGGCTGGCCCATTACAAAACGCCGAGATTGTATGTGTGTTGCGAGGCATTGCCGCGCAGTGCCAACGGAAAACTGCAGCGCAAAGCGTTGCGCCAGCAGTACGAGGCCGCCCATGGTGCCCCTGGACATCCTGTCTGATCCTATTTGCCCTTGGTGCTATATCGGCAAAGCGCACTTGGAAAAGGCTCTCGCTGAACGCCCGGACCATCCGTTTGTGATCACTTGGCGTCCATTTCAATTGAACCCCGACATGCCGCGCGCCGGCATGGACAGACAGGCCTATCTGGAAGCGAAATTCGGCGGCGCCGAAGGCGCGGCAGAGGTCTACGGCCGAATTGCCGAAGCGGCGGAAGCAGCCGGATTGAAGTTGGATTTCGCTGGGATCGCGCGGACGCCGAACACCTTGGATGCGCACCGTTTGATCCACTGGGCCTTTGTTGAGGATTGCCAGCAAGCGGTGGTGGACGCCCTCTTCAAAGCCTATTTCGAGGAAGGTTTGGACCTGGGCGACCGAGATATACTGGCCGACGTGGCCGATGGTGCGGGCATGGATGCGTCAGTGGTCCATAAGTTGCTGGCCAGTGATGCGGACCTGGAGGACATCCGGGCCCAGGACGCTGCGTTTCGCGACATGGGCGTGACCGGCGTGCCCACCTTCTTGGTCAATCAAGCCCACGCAGTTCCAGGATCACAACCTGCAGAGCTTTGGCTGCAAGTGATCGATGAACTCACGACCCGCGCCACCGCTGAAGCCCAGCAGATGTGATCCAAAGGACACCCGCACGCGGGCGATGTCATGTCCCCGCGCCTCGGCGTCGCCGCGGCACGGGTGGTTCGCAGCGTCAGCGGGTGCCGCTTTCCTTGGTCGACAGGTTAATCGGAAAGATGGGTTAACGTTTCTTCGGCAACAGAAGCGACGCGTCACCATAGCTGAAGAAACGATACTGGTTGGCGATGGCATGGGCATAGGCCGCGCGAATGGTGTCGAGCCCCATAAGCGCACTAACCAGCATCATGAGCGTTGATTTAGGCAAGTGAAAATTGGTGATCAGACCGTCCACGGTGCGAAACTCAAACCCTGGATAGATGAAAATATCGGTTTCGGATTGGTAGGCCTGGACTTGGCCCGTGTCGCGGGCGGCGGTTTCCAGTAAGCGCAGCGCAGTTGTCCCAACGGCAATAACACGGCCACCAGCTCGCTTGGTGGCGTTGATCTCGTCTGCGGCGGCTTCGGACACCTCACCCCATTCGGCGTGCATTTTGTGCGTGCGCGGATCATCGACTTTCACAGGCAGAAAAGTGCCCGCCCCAACATGGAGTGTGACCTCGGTAAAGTCGACGCCGCGGTTTGACAGTTGGTCGAGCAAATCGTCGTCGAAGTGCAATGAAGCCGTCGGGGCTGCCACTGCCCCCGAACGACGGGCGAAAACAGTCTGGTAATCCTCGCGGTCCTGGGCATCGGGCGCACGTTGGGCGGCAATGTAAGGCGGCAACGGCATGGCCCCCACGAGATCCAAAGCGGCCTCGTCTGAGGTTTGGTCATGGTCCAGCCGCACGCGGGCCTGACCGTTGGGGTCACGTCCCAGCATGATGGCGCGGACCCCTTGGCCGAAAGAAATCTCTTCGCCGTCCTGAACCTTACGCAACGGCTTAATCAATGCCGTCCAAACGCCAGGTTCCGGTTGGGGGTCGAGCAGGGTGACTTCGATCTTGGCTTTGCCCGAGCCACTGTCGGTTTTGCGTTGCCGTATGCCGCTGAGACGCGCGGGGAGGACGCGGGTGTTATTGAGGACCAAGCGGTCGCCGGGCTGAAGGATATCCGGCAAGTCAAACACATGGGCATCGCGGGGTGGCGCAGACCCGTCCACAACCAGCAGACGCGCAGACGGTCGCGGTTTCACCGGCCGCGTGGCAATCAGGGCCTCGGGCAATTCAAAGTCGAAATCGTCAA
>JBCDFD010000119.1:0-10450 GCA_039178645.1 Pseudomonadota bacterium
AATCTTAATGCCAACATCACGCCGGGCGTCCGGCATAACTTCGTTTTCACCGCCGACATGGTGGCGAACACCTGCACCGTATCCATAGACGGGGTTGAGGTGATCAACCTGGCACTTGCAGGAGCCAGCGATTGGTTCGTGAACACCGACCAGTTGAACGTTTTCCCCGGTTTGGCCGCAGACGTGGAGTTCGAAAGCGCCCGAATTTGGGTGAATGATCTTGCTGGAGCAGGCCCGGCCCACAAGGTGCTGTTGGCATCTGACGGCATCGCGGCGCTCACTGCGGACCCATGGTGGACCGGCGCAGGTCAGATCAGCGCGCTGTAAGACAAGACTCGCATAGCTTCGGAGATTGAGCAGATGACAATGTGGGAACGATTGTCCCGATGGAAAACAACCCTTGCCGCGATCACCGCAACCGTGGCCGCAATTGGCGCATCGGTGACCTGGATCTCAAATTCAGTGGTTCAGCCTGTGCGCGTTGCGCTGGCAAATACAGAAATGATTCCTGAAATCAGAACCGAATTGGCACTGATCAGATTGCAGCAACCACCACCAAAGGTTGCCGAATATGATCTGTTGGGTTCACGGGTGATCGAGCCATGCTTTGTCGGTCGGGTCTGCGCGGTGCAATTTGATCTGCGACGGACGCCTTGGGGCATGACCTGCGGCGACGTCACACGTCTACAGTCCTATTTGACAGTGGAAGGCTCACCGCCGTTGGTGTTGCCCGAACCGACAGCACAAGCCGTGCGCGTCGGTCCAGACTATCAGCGGATCATCCATAGATTTGAAATCCCGAGTTATGTCCTGTCCGCCCCAGCATGGTTTCACGTTAAGGTCACTTATGCTGGCTGCAGGGGCTTTGCCGAACCAGTCGAAGAACTGACGCCCTTTCTGGCGTTTCACATTCAAGAGAGTTCGGGGTAGGCGGCAAGCCTTCTCAACTGGTGGTTTAATCTTGCGTTGCCGCTGAGCTTGTTTCCCGCCATTAGGCCTCGCTGGCAGGTCATGGACACAGTACGGCAGCTTTCGCAATTTCAAGATCGTCCATAATAAGCGATTTGCTGTTATGATCCGGCGCTAAGCGACTGATCGTTTTCCGGATGCGATAAGGGCCGAAAAGATGAGTTGCGCAGCGTCGATAGTTGCTGCCTTGGCAAGCACCTCAAAACCGGCTTCCGGACGTGACTTTGAGGATGCGCACACAAAATATCCATCGGCCCCGCCCATCCCGTGAGCATTGGCTTCGCGATACATCTTGTGTGATAATGGGGTAACAAATACGATTTGATCGCCCATTTCACCTTCCATGAATAGGTCTTCCATCATGTTGGACCACTCCGACAACTACCGCATCCACCAGAGCCCACGCATATCTGCGAACCAACTCGCAGAGTACGCGCTCGCGTCTCCATCTAGGCGGCAAGCAATTATGCGCAATGCAAAGTATGCTCCCACCTTCCTGGTGGTAAGATACATGGATGCACGCTCGTCCATCTGCGACTTTTTGAAGGACGGAACGCGACCTGTGGCAAAGCTGCATCAGGCAGAAGCTACATTGAAGGACACGGCAAAGCACGCAAAGAATAAATTCAAGGAAAACGATGCACTGCTGTCTGCTGAGGCGATAGGTTCGTTTGCCAGTCTCGTTACGGAACCGACGCAGTTTCCAAAAAAGTTCTCAAGTCTCTTGTTCGATCCGGTCGTTGGCAATTTTCCGAAACTGCCGTTGTGCGGTGTAGATGTCTCTGTTCAGATTGACCTGATTAGCAAGAACGTTGCGAAATCGACGTGTGGCGGCGTTCTTCTACAAACGTCCAAAACCATTTCTGCCAAGAGCTGGAGAGAAGAACACTCCCACTACGTGGCCTCAATGATTTGGATGGCATGCAGTCAGTCGCTTTCAGGACATGGAAGTGTTGATCGTTCAAATTGTTACACCGTTGATCTCTTTGCGAGAAAAATCATCAACGCGCCAGGGTCATATAAAACTCGTGTGAAGAACCTTGAGGCGGCGTGCAGTGAAATTGCAGCGCTCTGGGACACCATTCAGCCTCCGGCTGATCTGTGACTGAGCGGGACGATTGCTTACACGCTATTGGGGAAATTGCGGTTCGATGGTCTGGTGTAGAGAAGAACCTTAAAGACCTTCTCTGGCTTTATGTGGGCACCGACCGGCAGACCTTCGACCTGCTGTTTGGAGGGGCCAGTGGAGACCAGATCGCAAAAGTCCTCCGGCGTGTCGTGGAGGCAAAGGAAGTCGACGCAGCAGCCAAATCTGACGCTATTGAAGCTTTGAATCGCTGCCAGGTCTTGCGCCAAAACTGCAACACGATCCTGCACAAGATGCGATCCGATCATATGGATGATGCAAGCACTTTGCTGCCCTCGCTGAGCGCAGCAAAGGACAGCTTGGTTGCGTATTCGGAGGCACTATCAAACTGCTGCGAACGGCTGTCACTATTCGTCGCGCGGAGGGACGCTCTTGAGACGCCTGATGGTGTTGAAGAAGCTCCGGATGCTGAAGAACGGGTCCCCATCTACATTGCCGTGGCTTGGCCTACGAAGACGAAACTGCTCAAACTCGAAGACAGACTATGACTGATAAAAAGTCCCAACTCGACCGTTTTTAAAGAAGTCGTCCGCCAGCTAGAGACGGTCAACGACAAAGCGCGCCTTAACGAAATGTTGTGCAATCTGGCGAAGCAGAAGCCTGACGACAGCAAGCCCTCCGATAGCTGATCCGGCCTTTCACGCAGGTCAGCTATCCGCTGCAGTCTGCAATTTTTGTCATTGCGCGCGACTCACATGGCTAACATCAGAGCGCTGGGATTGTTTTACACCACACCCTGTAACGCGTTGATTTATATAGCCCTATAAAGGGGTGTTTTTACATGTATGTCATTGAAAACATTACGGTTTGGCAGTCCGTAGGGGAATCGAACCCCTCTTTCCAGGTTGAAAACCTGGCGTCCTAACCGATAGACGAACGGACCAGCTTCACCGTGAGCGACTACTTAGGAAAACCGCCGAAGGGCTGCAACTGTTTTTTGCATTGAAACCTGCGCCTATCCGTCTGCGGCGTCTTCCAATCTCAGTTGCGGTGAACGGCGTCCGTTCCATTCGTTGATTTCAAGGCGACCAGCCAGGTGCGCGCTGCCTCCAATGCGGTCCATTAGAAATGGCCCCAGGGCGCTATCGAATGCGCCAAATGCAATGCCCTGAAGTCGCGCCTGACCATCCGTTGCTGTGAACCGCAGATGATTGGCACCGACCTGTTGCGCACTGGAGATTTGCACCGAGGGCAAAGCAAAGCGTGGAGCGGGCGCGCCTGCGCCAAATGGACCGGCGCGTTCGATGTCAGCGATCAGCTCTATTGTGGCAGCCGATGGTGCGAGAATGCCATCGAGCACAAGGTCCTTCGGTCCCAGTTGGTCGGCACCTTGCGCTGCAAGCAGCTCAGTGATGCGTGCCATGGCTGGTTTCATGTGGGCTGCTTCGACCGTCAGTCCTGCGGCCATTTTGTGGCCCCCGCCTTTGATCAGCAGACCCTCGGCGGCCACACGTTGGATGACGGCGCCCAAGTCGATGCCGCTGACGGATCGACCTGAGCCTTTGCCGATGCCGTCCTCCAACCCGATGACTATCGCTGGCCTGTTGGTGGTTTCTTTGAGCCGTGCCGCCACAATCCCCACCACGCCCGGGTGCCAGCCTTCTCCGGCTGCCCAGATGAGCGGTGCGTCGAGACCGCGGGCTTCGGCCTGTGCCATGGCCTGTTCCCGGACGCGCGCTTCGATATCCCGCCGTTCGGTGTTGAGATCATCCAGCCGCGCGGCCAGCCCGGCAGCCTCTTCGGCGCTTTGCGTCGAAAGGAGGCGTGCCCCAAGGTCGGCGCGGCCCACGCGGCCACCTGCATTCACACGCGGGCCAAATACAAAGCCCAGGTGGTGGGACGAGGGTGCGGTGGCCAAGCGGGAGGTTTCAGCCAAAGCGACCAAGCCGGGACGTGCACCTTGCGCCATGATGCTTAGACCTTGGGTGACGAAAGCCCGGTTCACGCCCACGAGAGGGGCCACGTCCGCCACTGTTGCGAGGGCGACAAGATCCAGCGAACCCATCAAATCGGGACTGGGTTCGCCGGTTTCTCGCAATTGGCGATTACATTCGACCAGCGATAGAAAAACCACTGCGGCAGCGCACAGGTGCCCAAGATCGCCCGGCTCATCTTGGCGGTTTGGGTTCACCACGGCGAGCGCAGGTGGGAGGGTTTCTCCGCCCAGATGGTGGTCGAGCACCAGCACATCGCAGGTCGCCGCAGCCAACGCGTCATGGGAAAGCGTGCCGCAATCCACGCAGATGATCAGATCATGGGCTTTGGACAACTCCGCCATAGCAGGGGCATTGGGGCCATAGCCCTCGTCGATGCGATCGGGGACGTAAAGTGTTGGATCCATGTCGAAGTGGCGAAACCACGCGATCAGCAGGGCTGCTGACGATCCACCGTCTACGTCGTAGTCCGCGAATACAGCGACCTGTTCGTGCGCGGTGGCCGCCGACACCATGCGAGCGGCGGCCTTTTCCATGTCCTTCAATGTTCGGGGGTTTGGCAAAAGGTCCCGCAGTTTTGGGGCAAGGAATTGGTCAACTTCCTCGGACGTCACCCCGCGTCGCGCCAGAACCTGGGCAAGTGCGTTCGGCAAACTCTTGTTCTGCGCCAACGCTTCGGCCTGCCTTATGTAGTCCGGGTTAGGACCTACCCATCGGCGGCCTGTCTTCGATTGTTCCACCCCCAAGAACGCCACTACTCACCTCGTCACTCGCCCTTCGCGCATGGTCTGGATAGCCCGATGGTGGGCAAAGAAAAAGCCTCGGACCGATTGCGGGTCCGAGGCTTTGGATGCCACAATTTGATGTGGTGTTCAGAGCGTTGGGTTGCGGTAGATCATTCGACGGACCGAGCCCGTTTTCGACCGCATTAGGATGGTCTCGGCGGTCATGAAGCCCACCTCGCGTTTGATCCCGGTGACCAGTGAACCGTCGGTGACGCCGGTTGCTGCGAAAATAACGTCCTGTGTGACCAGTTCATCGCGGGCGTAGATACGGTCCAGGTCCGTGACGCCTGCTTTGGCCGCGCGGCCCCGCTCGTCGTCGTTGCGGAATAACAGGCGTCCGAAGATCTGACCGCCCATGCATTTCAGGGCGGCTGCCGCCAAAACGCCCGCCGGCGCGCCGCCGGATCCCATGTTCATGTCGATGCCGGTTTTTTCATATTCCGCGCAGTGGATGACGCCGGCCACATCGCCGTCGGTGATCAAGCGGATGGATGCGCCGGTTGAACGAACTTCTTCGACCATGTCATCGTGGCGTGGGCGTTCGAGAATACAAACGGCAATGTCGGTGGCGGAACAACCTTTGGCCTTTGCCATCGCGTGGACTCGCTCGGCCGGGCTCATATCCAAGCTCACAACGCCCGCATCGTAGCCCGGTCCAATGGCCAGCTTGTCCATGTACACGTCTGGCGCGTGCAGCATGGACCCCCGAGGTCCCATCGCAATCACTGCCAAGGCGTTTGGCATGTCTTTGGCTGTCAGTGTTGTGCCTTCCAGCGGATCGAGCGCAATGTCCACAGCCGGTCCTGTGCCCGTACCAACCTCTTCGCCGATATAGAGCATCGGCGCTTCGTCTCGTTCGCCTTCACCGATGACGACAACGCCGTTGATTTCGAGCATGTTGAGCTGCGTGCGCATGGCGTCCACCGCGGCCTGGTCAGCTGCCTTTTCGTCGCCGTGGCCGATGAGCTTAGCGGATGCGAGCGCTGCGGCCTCCGACACGCGGGCAAGGCCCAAAGACAACATACGATCGTTAAAATCCATCGGGGTGGCCATGCCCGCACTCCTTCGCTACTCGTGCACGTCAGCGCGTGAGGGCCACGCGCCTTATCAAACTTGTTCGATGCGGATCGACACCGGGTCGTCCGCCAAAACGTCGGTGGCACGGAAACGGTTAAGCGCCGCCTCCAATTCGCTCCGAGTCGTTTTATGCGTGACAATAAGGACAGGGGCTTGGGGTTCCGCGTGGCCATACTGACGCATCCGGTCGATCGAAATACCGTGATCGCCCAGTATCGTGGTGATTTTCGCCAGAGCGCCCGGTTTGTCCAACAGAAGCAGGCGGAGGTAATAGGGTGCCGGTGTGGCAGAGACCGCTTGGGGGGCGTCGGCCAGTGTGGTGGCCGGTTGCCCGAAGGTGGGCAATCGTAGGCCGCGGGCAATGTCGACGATGTCGGACATGACCGCCGATGCAGTTGGTCCTTCGCCCGCGCCTGCGCCCTGCAAGACGATGCGACCTGACGCGTCCCCTTCGATGACCACCATGTTGGTGGCGTTTTCCAATTGGCCGAGCGGCGAGGCTGCGGGCACAAGGCAAGGGGTCATCCGCTGTTCCAGCCCGCGTCCGGTGCGCTGAGCCACGCCTAGAAGTTTGATCCGGAACCCAAGGTCGGCCGCGCGTGCGATGTCTTCCGCGGTGATTTGCTGGATGCCTTCCAGTTGCACACCGTCGAAGTTCACCTTTGTGCCAAAGGCGATGGAAGCCAGCAGGGCCAGTTTGTGCCCGGCATCAATCCCACCCACATCGAGCGTTGGGTCGGCTTCGAGATATCCTAGGGCGTCCGCCTCGGCGAAGACCTCGTCATAGCTCAGACCGGCTGATTGCATTCGGGTCAGAATGTAGTTGCACGTGCCGTTCATCACGCCGAGCACACGGTCAATGCCATTCCCGGCCAGAGCTTCCGTGAGTGTCTTCACCGCAGGGATTGCACCGGCAACACCGGCTTCGTATCTCAAAACGCAGCCCGCCTCTTCGGCGGTTTCGGCCAGTGTTTGGCCATGGATGGCCACCATCGCTTTGTTGGCCGTGACCACATCTTTGCCAGAGGCAAGAGCCGCCCGGTTGGCGTCCAGCGCTGGCCCGTCTGAGCCGCCCATCAGTTCCACGAACACATCCACGTCCGGGTGTTGCGCCAAAGCGACAGGGTCGCTGTCCCAGTGGTACGCACTTAGGTCAACGCCACGGTCCTTGTCCTGGCTGCGCGCTCCGACGGCGACCAACTCCAGCGGCCGTCCGCACCGTGCGGCAAGCAGGTCTGCACGTGTTTGAAGGATGCGCACCACGCCCACGCCCACCGTTCCCAAACCCGCAATGGCTAAGCGCAGTGGATCGGACATTGGGAACTCCTCGGATAGTGACTGGTCTGAAACCGCGGCCCTGTTATCGGGTCGACTGTTCGGGCGCAACGGGGCAGACCGCGCCTGTTGCGCGCGATGCAGTCAGAGTTCTTCGCGGGCGCGGAGCGCATCTGCTCGGGCGCGCAGGTCTCGCGCGCGACGGTTCAGCGTGGTGGCGGGTGGGATGATGGCAATGTCCTCTTCCAGCGCCTCCACCTGATCCGCGAGGTCTGTGTTGCGTTCGGGCAGGGCTGCCTCCAATTCGGGCGGCGCCGTGAGAATGGTTTCTGGGTCCGGCAGAACGTCACGCAGCGGTTGGACCTGCGGGGTTTCTTGGTCGCGCAGTTGGAAGTTCAACGTGGGGTCAGCCTCATACCCCGACGGGCCGCATGAGCAGAGCAACACGGCACAGGCCGCGGCGATCGCGTAAGAGCGGTATTGAAGTACTGGAGAATTTATGGCGACGAACAAGGCGGTTCCAGTTTGCGCTGCGCTGGTGTGGAGAATGCCAAACTATCTGCATGGTCGCAATGCGTGGGCGCAATTGTGGGCTCGGGTGGTGTAATGCACCAAGGATTTTCCGGTTCGTGCAATGGCTCAAGTGAATCTGCGGTTCAAAGCCTCCGGGAACGCGGATTGTTCCAGGATTTGTGCGCGCAACGATTTCAGAAAATTGGAAAGGGGCGCAAGGAAATGCGCCCCTCGCCATTGGTGGTGAGGGCACTTGGGACAGTCCAAGTGCCGGAGGGATTACCGGAAGAGAGACAGGACGTTCTGTGGTGCCTGGTTGGCGATGGAGAGCGCCTGGATGCCCAGCTGTTGCTGCACTTGCAGAGCTTGAAGCTTGGCGGAGGCTTCTTCCATGTTCGCGTCCACCAGTGCGCCGATGCCCGACCGCATGGAGTCGGTGAGTTTGGACACAAAATCGGCCTGAGTTTCGATCTGATTGCCCGCTGAACCAAAATCAGCAGCCGCATCAATTGCTGTGGAGATCAGCGTTTCCATGGTCACCAGCTGTGCCGCGAGCGTCCCAGCGTTGGTGGCATCAATGGTGTCAAGCAGTGCCAGCCCGCCAGAGCCCGCCGACGAATACTGACCGGTCACTGCAATGTCCGTTCCACCGGCATTGGTGAAGGACAGAGTGGTCGTGGCGAGCGAGCTGTCGTAATCCACCGACAGGTCTGTGATACCAAAGGCTTCGATCTGAGACTTCAGATTGACGGCAATGATAGCTTCGGTTGTGTTCCCCGCCGCCACATCATTTGCGGTGATCGTGTAAGATGCTGTGTAATCTCCGATGGTGATCGAGATGCTATCGCCCGCAGAATATCCACCGGCAGGATCAATCAGATCGATTGTGTCTGCACCACCGCCGTTATCGAGAGACATCACAAACGTGTCCGCTGCACCGGAAACAACGGTTGTTGTGCCGCCGCCGCTATAGTCGAAGACGTCAGCAGCTGTGTAGCCGCTGGAGCTCAGGTCATTGTAGTCCACTTGAATGAAGTTCGGCGTCACCGTTCCGGTGTTGTCACGGTCGATGGAGGCCAGGACGTTGGTTGAGCCAGTGCCCTGGTTGATCAGGTTCAAACCGTTGAATTGTGCCGCGCTCACCACCGAGTCGATCTGCTCTTTCAGCGCATCGATGTCATTGTTGAGCTTGGTGCGGTCCACGTTATCGCCCTGCGCGGCCACAACTTTGGATTTAATCTCATTAAGAAGTTCGGTGATTGTCTCCGCCGCGGTTTGCGCAACGGCAACCGTGGATTCACCCAAAGACAGACTGTCGGAGATGGCTTTGAACCCGTTTACGTCGGATTCCATGACCTTGGAGATCGCCCAGATCGCCGAATTGTCCTTCGCGGTTGCGATGCTTTTGCCGGTGGAAATCTCTGACTGGGTCTTCTCCAGTCCCATGTTGATAGATTTAAGTGTTTGCAACGCCACCATGGCGCTGGTGTTCGTTAAAATACTGGACATTTGCCCGCTTTCCTTTTCGTGACGCCTGTTTGCGCCGAGACCATTCGAGGTCTTTTGACCCCTCTCACGCAGCCATTCTGATCACTGCGACCGCTAAGCGTGTCGCGCCGTCCGTATTGGACGCAGCGCCATCTAGAGGCCGAAGCCCTAAGGAAACCATAACTTCGATGAAGCCTTGCTGGACATTCCGTCAAAGTTTTAAGCAATTGCTCCCCATGGGAGGTGACGGATGTCAGACGATCACATTGTTCTTTTTCCATCGCTGGTTCGGCGCGTGGTGGCCTGTGCGTTGGGTGGAATGGTGGCCGCGATGCTTTTGTGGCATGCGGTGACCCAAATTGATTTGATGTTCACCAACCGGGCCCTTTTGCTTGGGTTTGCCGCGTTGAGCGGTTGGGGTGCCTTTGAGCTTTGGCGGGCCACCGGCGTGGGGCTCAGACTCACGGATACGGCAATCTGCGATACCTCGGGGACAGAGATCGCTTTGTTCAGTGAGGTGAAAGCCCTGGACCGGGGTGTATTTGCGCTCAAACCCTCCAACGGGGTTCTGATCACGCTGCACAACCGCCGTCCAAGGCGCTGGATGCCCGGTTTGTTTTGGTGTTCCGGGAAACGGGTGGGGCTTGGGGGGATGACACCCAAGAATGAAACGAAGGCCTTTGTGGACCTGTTACAGATGCGTGTGGCTAAGGCGCGTTAGCACAGTATTTAGGCAGTTTATGAAAAGTGCTGTGCTTGGGGTAAACTTTGTGCCTCAATCCCTCCAAGCCTGATGCGTCGGTTGGAGGAGTCGAAGCCATGGTCATTGCCGCAGATGCCCGCACATTGTCCCCGGAACCTGGGTTCCGCCAGTCGGTTGATATGATGTTCAACCGCGCGGTGGGGCTGATGGACCTGCCGCTCGGTTTGAAAGAGAAAATTCGGGTCTGTAACGCCACCTATACGGTGCGCTTCGGGGTGCGGTTGCGCGGGCAGATCCAGACCTTCACCGGATACCGTGCGATCCACTCCGAGCATATGGAGCCGGTCAAAGGCGGTATCCGCTATGCCATGGCTGTGGACCAGGACGAGGTGGAGGCGCTCGCGGCCCTGATGACCTACAAATGCGCCTTGGTTGAGGCCCCTTTTGGCGGGTCGAAGGGTGGTCTGCGGATTGATCCGCGCAAGTATGAGGAACACGAGTTAGAAGCGATTACCCGAAGGTTTGCCTATGAGTTGGCCAAGCGTGACCTGATCAACCC
>JBCDFD010000120.1:0-10334 GCA_039178645.1 Pseudomonadota bacterium
CCCACCGCCACCTCAGATTTGTAGCCGGTGGTCAGGCGCATCTCGCCGAACTTGTTCGACAGCGCCATGAGGAGGAGCCCCCGTAGGCGGCTCTGGACATTCTCTTCGGTGATGTCGGAATTGCGGCCTTCGAAGAATGGAGCGAGCGCTTCGCTCACCGCATCGCGGGGACCGCTGATCGGCAGGCTGTCCAATTTGCAGCCCAGTCGCTCCGCCACGCCGGCGGCGTCTTCGAGGCTCTCCTGGGACGTATATTCCGACGGCAGCATCACGCAGTGCACGTTGTCGGCCCCAAGTGCATCGGCCGCAATGGTCGCCACCAACGCCGAATCCACGCCGCCTGACAGGCCCAGCACCACTTTGGCAAATCCGGTTTTGCGCACGTAGTCCCGCAGACCCATCACCATGGTGCGGTAATCTTGCTCCATCGCGTCGGGGTGGCTGGCCAGATCGGTTTGGACCGCCTCCCAGCCGTCTTCGCCTTCGACAAAGTCCACGTGAGTGACGACTTCCTCAAACACCGGCAGTTGCGCCATGAGGTGGCCACCGGGGTTCAGAACAAAGGACCCACCGTCGAACACCTGATCGTCCTGGCCGCCCACCATGTTGACGTAAACCAACGGCAGGCCGGTCTCGATCACCCGCGACACCATCAGGCCAATCCGTTCCTCTTGCTTGCCACGGTGATAGGGTGACCCGTTGGGCACCAGCAGAATGTGCGCGCCGCTTTCGGCTTGGGCTTCGGCTACATCCGGTGTCCATGCATCTTCGCAAATGGGCGTACCGATCCTCAGCGGGCCAATGGCATAGGGCCCGTGGATGTCGCCCGCTGTGTAGAGCCGCACCTCGTCGAACACATCATTGTTGGGCAGCTTGTGCTTGAGAACGCGCGCCGTGACACGCCCGCCTTCGCAGATGTGATAGGCATTGAACAACCGACTGCCGTCCCAATAGGGGCCGCCGATGCCGATGGCGGGACCGTCGGCACGGTCCGCCGCCAGCCGGTCAATTTCCTCCATGGCTTGGGCCACAAAGGCCTGCCGCCGCACCAGGTCCTGGATCTGATATCCAGAGATGAACATCTCGGTGAAGGCGATCATGTGTGCGCCCGCGTCGCGCGCCTGAGCCCAGGCGTCGCGCGCCTTTTGGGCGTTCTCGGCAAGCGCGCCCACTGTTGGGTTCAGTTGCGCTAGAGTGAGGCGAAAACCGTTGGACATCGCAGTGCTCCTTGGATCGCTGCACACCTATGCCACCGGGCGAAGGTCGTCCAGCGCTCAGCCGGCCCCAGGTCCCCTTCGCGCAATGCAGCGCCTGCGGTTCTGGCGGTTCAAGCTGCTCGGTGCGGCTGAATTTCAACGCATTGTGTGGCGATAGTCTTCGATGGGGCTTCTTTTCCTAGCAAATCGGTTGGTTGATGGTGGACATGGCGCGGAATGCCGCACTACATTTTCAGCAATCACATATCCCAGGGGGAATTCACCATGGTTGGACCACGCCGCGCATACCACTTTGTTCGTCATGTGGGATTGGCCGTTACGGTTTCGGTCCTGGCGCTCTCCGCAGCCCAGGCCCAGGAAGGCAGCGCGGTGGTGCAGTTCCCCAATGGTGGCGTCTATGAAGGTACGCTTCTCGAAGGACGTCCCCACGGCCAAGGGGTGTACACCCTGCCCAACGGGCTGCGGTATGAGGGCCAGTGGCAAAACGGAGCGCAAACCGGCGAGGGTCGTGCGCAGATGCCCAGTGGCTCGGTCTACGAAGGCGCATTCTTGGATGGGCTCCCCCACGGCGAAGGGCAGCACACGGCCATTGACGGGACTGTCATGGTGGGCACTTGGGTGGGCGGAAAACTCACCGGCGAAGGGTCTACCACCTATCCTGACGGCTCCGTCTATAAGGGCGCATACCTGAACGATCTGTTCCACGGCCAAGGCCAGCTCACCATGCCTGATGGATATGTCTATGAGGGTGGCTGGGAGGCGGGTCAAAAGTCTGGCCTGGGAAAGATCACCTATGCCGATGGATCGACCTACGAAGGGGAAATGTCGCTCAACCAGCGCAACGGGCGTGGTAAGCTCACATCGGTGGACGGCTATGTGCTGGACGGCCAATGGGTTGGCAACGAGATCACAGGCGAAGGCACACTCACCTTTGCCGATGGGACAGTCTACACCGGCACTTTGGTGGGCGGAACACGTTCGGGATTGGGCAAAACCGTTTACGCAACCGGCGACAGCTATGACGGCACCTATGAAAACGGCGTCATGCAAGGTCGAGGCGTTTGGACCGGCGTGGATGGCACTGTCTACGAAGGTGACTGGCTGGCCGGCAAATACCACGGCGAAGGCGTTCTCACTTACCCTGATGGCAGCGAATACCGCGGCACCTTTGTCGAAGACTTCCCCCATGGGTTCGGGCGCATGGCCTTTGCCACAGGCGATGTCTACGAAGGTGACTGGCAAGTGGGCGTGATGCATGGCCAAGGCAAAAGCGTTCTGACCGATGGCACCACCTATGAAGGCGGGTTTGCCGAAGGACTGCGCCAAGGCAAAGGCAAGCTCACTATCCCCGATGGCTACAGCTATGACGGCGACTGGGTGGCGGGACTGCGCGAAGGCATGGGCAAGGCCCAACTGGCCGATGGCAGCACCTATGAAGGGTCATTCAAGGCCGATCTCTATGACGGCGAAGGCACCTTCGTCCTGCCAGATTTCCTGGTCTATACTGGCCAATGGAAGTCGGGCATTTTCGACGGGTTCGGTCGCATGGAATACGCCACAGGCGATGTCTACGAAGGTGAGTTTTCCGCAGGGCAGCGCAACGGCGAGGGCACTCTGACCTACGCGGACGGCACGGTGCTGAAGGCTCAATGGCAGGGGAACAACGTGGTGACTCAAGTCTCCACCGAGTGACGCGGACGGCTAAGGTCTCGGCGCCGCTGCGCGCCTAAGGCGGTCGTTGATGGCTGCGCCTAACCCATGGTTAGGGATGGGCGACACCGCAATCCTTTGAACGCCCGCAGTATCCATGCGGTGCAGTGTGTCAAACAGACTGGCCGCGGCTTCGGCGAGGTCGCCGGTTGGGGACAGACTCCATGTCTCGGCTCCGCCGCCGAACCCCAACCAAACCTCTCCGGTTTCTGCACTGTCAACGTCCAGGCGCAGTTTTGCCCGAGGTGCATAATGACTGCTGAGCTGACCGGGTGAGGTTGGGCGGTCGGGCGACGTCGGCTCAAACGCCGGCACCGGACCCAAGACGTGCTCCAACGCCTCTCGCGTTACGCCGCCTTCGCGCAGGATTGTGGGCGATCCCGACAGGTCGACGATGGTGGACTCAAGGCCCACATCGCACGGTCCGCCATCCAGCAACGCGGTAATATGGCCATTCAATCCTGCTAACACGTGATCCGCTGTGGTGGGACTGATCGCGCCGGAAGGGTTGGCCGACGGGGCCGCCAAGGGCGCGCCGGTCTGCTCAATGAGCTTTTGCGCCAGCGGATGCCGGGGACAGCGCACCGCCAGCGTATCCAGCCCTGCCGTCACGCCCGGAGCAATGTCCGAACCAGTCGCCTGGGGCAAAACCATCGTCAGCGGTCCTGGCCAAAACGCATCCGACAAAACCGACGCCTCATCGTTCCACCGCACCAAAGATCGCGCCATGTCCGTATCGGATACGTGCACGATCAGCGGGTTGAAACTGGGCCGCCCCTTCGCTGCATAGATCCCCGCAACCGCCTTGGGATCATGTGCCACCGCCCCCAAACCGTAGACCGTCTCAGTTGGGAACGCGACCAACTCACTGCTTTGCAATAGCGCAGCGGCCTCGGCGATGCCCTCGGGCGTGGCGGTCAGTCGGCGGGTGGTGTGCATGGCAGGTGACGTGGCGTTTGCGTTGCGGGGATGTGGAGTTGGTCCCAAGTAGGGACCATCGGCGCGCCATAGCTTGCGTAGTCCACTCCGCCAACCCCCAGGAGGTCGTCCCATGCCCTACACCGCACCCGTTTCCGAGATACGGTTCGTTCTGGATCAGGTCGTGGGCTACGGACAATTGGCAAACACCGAAAGGTTCGCCGAAGCTGACGCGGCGGTCACAACCGCGATCTTGGACGAGGCAGGCAAGCTCTGCACCGAAGTCATTGCGCCGCTCCAGCGGGTCGGTGACCAAGAACCTGCGCGCCTGGAAAACGGTGTGGTCCGCACGGCCACCGGTTTTGCAGACGGTTTTCGTGCCATTGCCGAAGGCGGCTGGGTCGGCATCTCTGCCTCGCCCGAATTCGGTGGCATGGGCCTGCCGCAATCCTTGGCCACAGTGCTGAACGAGATGTTATCGAGCGCCTGCCTCAGCTTGCAAATCTGCCCGCTTCTAACCCAAGGTCAGATCGAAGCCTTGCAGCACCACGCCTCCGACGAGATCAAAGCGCTCTACCTGCCCAAACTGATTTCCGGTGAATGGACCGGCACGATGAACCTCACTGAACCCCAAGCGGGCAGTGACGTGGGCGCGCTCACCACCAAGGCTGAGTCCATGGGTGACGGGACCTATCAAGTCTCTGGTCAGAAGATTTACATCAGCTATGGCGATCATGACATGGCTGACAATGTCTGCCACTTGGTTCTTGCGCGCCTCCCCGATGGCGGACCCGGCACCAAGGGCATCAGCCTATTTCTGGTGCCCAAACGTCTGCCTGATCCCTCGGGCAAGCCCGGTGTCGCCAACGGCGTGAAGGTGGTCAGTCTGGAACACAAACTTGGCCTCCATGGCTCCCCAACAGCTGTGATGCAATTCGAGGAGGCCACCGGTTGGCTCGTGGGGCCTGCCCATGGGGGCATGGCGGCCATGTTCACCATGATGAACAACGCTCGACTGGGGGTTTGCGCGCAAGGCGTGGGGGTCGCCGAGGCCGCCTATCAACAGGCCCTGGCCTACGCGATGGATCGTCAACAGGGTCCCACACCCTTCGCAGCCAAAGGCGGTATCATCGACCATGCCGACGTGCGTCGGATGCTGATGACCATGAAAGCCGAGGTGTTCGCCGCGCGCTCCATCGCGCTCGCCTGCGCCGTGGCCATCGACATGACCGAGGCCGCGGGTGACCCCAAATGGTCCGCTCGCGCCGCGCTGCTCACACCGCTGGCGAAATCTTTCGGCACAGAAACTGGTATGGCGGTGGCCGATATGGGCGTGCAAGTGCACGGTGGCATGGGAGTCATTGAGGAAACTGGAGCCGCCCAGTTCCTGCGTGACGTCCGCGTGACCGCCATTTACGAAGGCACAAATGGCATCCAGGCCATGGACCTTGTGGGCCGAAAATTGGCCGATGGAGGAGAAGCGGCTTTCACGCTGATCGAAGAAATCCAGGACGCGGCTAAAGCCGCCCGAGGTGCTTTGCCCGATCTCGCCTTGCCGGTTTGGGACGCCGCCGAGGCGCTGCGCGAAGCCACAGAGCGGCTGGTAAATACTTCAGAGGTAAACGACCGCTTTGCTGTTGCCGTGCCCTATCTCATGGGGTTTGCGCGTGTTCTCGGTGGCCACTACCATTTGATCGCGGCTCAGGCCGAACCCCGTGCCACCGACCGTCTGGCCTTGGCGCGGTTCTACATCAAACGGCTTCTGCCCGAACACAGCGCCTTGTTGGCCCAAGCAGGGCAGGGTGCCGATGATCTCTACGCGCTCAGCGTGGAGGCCTTGGCCAGTTGAACCCAAACCACGCCACCGGGCGCGCGCCGGTCCAAAATCGTTCCCAAATGTGTGGCCGCGCGGCGGGCCCCGACCTCGCCCAAGGCGAGGGTGGGGACATGGTCTTCGCGGGCGGCAGCCCGCGTCCTTTGGATCAGATGCCGAGGCTGTCGGCGATGTGGGCTGCGATGGGCATGGCTGAGGTCGCCGCGGGCGAGGGCGCATTGCCCACAAACAGCGCGGGACCTTCCTTAACAAAGTGAAAGTCGTCCAGGAGCCGCCCGTCCGGCGCAACCGCTTGGGCACGGATGCCCGGCGTGAGCGCTTCCAAGTCCGCCAACCCGACGCGGGGACAATACCGCTGCACACGCTTCAGATACCTTCGTTTGGACAGGCTGTCCGCCGTTTCCGAAAGCGCCGTCCGCCAATGCGTTGCCGCCATGCGCCAAAACCCAGGGTAGCGCAGAGTTTCCGATGCGTCGCGCAGGTTCGGCGCGCGGCTCCCATATCCTTCGCGATCCCAGGCCAAAACCGCATTCGGCCCCACAGTGAACCCTCCCGAAAGCTTCCGTGTCAGGTGAACCCCGAGGAACGGGCGCTCTGGGTCAGGTACGGGGTAAATCAGATGTCGCACCAAATCCGGCGGCTGGTTTTGGATTTTGAAGTATTCACCGCGAAATGGGATAATCCGAAATCCTGGCTCCAATCCGAAACTGGCAATCAATCGGTCCGATTGTAGACCCGCGCAGGCCACCATGTAAGCCGCCGTCCACACTTCGCCGCCCGTTGTCACTGAAACGCCTGTGCTCAAAGTGCCGCCGGTCACCTGCGCGCCGAACACCACTTCGCCACCGCGATCCACGAACAAGTCCGCCATTTTTGATGCGATGGCCCCATAGTCCACGATCCCAGTGCTGGTTGACAGCAGCCCCGCGCGCCCTTCGATATGCGGTTCAAGTTTGCGAATGTCGTCCGCGCTCACGTCGTCGATGGGAATGCCATTGGCCTCTGCCCGGGCCTTGAGTTGGGCCAGATCGGCCTCTTCGCGTGCGTCTGTGGCAACAATCAGTTTCCCGCAGGTGATGAAGGGGATTCCATGTTCCGCGCAGAACGCTTCGGTCGCCGCCACCCCAGCCCGGCACAAGCACGCTTTGAAGCTGTCCGGCGCGTAGTAGACCCCGGCATGGATCACCCCTGAATTGCGACCCGACTGGTGCACAGCGGGGCGCATTTCTTTTTCCAGAACCACAACCCGCGCATCTGGACGGCGCTTTTGGCATTCCAATGCTGTGGCAAAGCCAACGATCCCGCCGCCGATGACGATGATATCTGCCGTCTGTGCCATGGTGACCTGTTCTAAGATTCCCGTCGAAACGACACATGACCGAAAAGTCGTTCATGGGAAATTTGCCAAAAATACGCTACCTTTGGCTCATACCGATTGCCGGGGATATTGGCCCATGTCGTTGCTCGCTGACCTCACCTCCACTCTCTTTGATCGCAAAGCCCTGCGCTTGCGGTTGGGCCCGCGGGACGACCGCTCCATCGAAGCACTTTGCCGGGACCTTCTCACCTCGCGCGGGGAAGTGTCTGGGGTCACTTTGGCGTCGTCGGTGATAGACGCCTACACTGGTCTGGATCGCCAAGGGAAACTAGCATTCTTTCAGTTCCTGACAGCGGAAATGGACCTGGACACCGATGCGCTTTCCGCCGCCTCGGCCAGATATCGTGATGCACCGGACCCCACGGCCTATCGGGCGCTGATGCATTTGGCCGAACCCCGCCGTCAGGAATTGGCCCGCCGCATGAACCAAGTGCCCGGCGCGACAGCGAGCCTGGTGCGTATGCGCAGGGACCTGTTGAGCTTTCTTGCTGAGGCACCGGAACTCAAACGTTTGGATATGGATTTCAAACACCTGTTCAAGTCGTGGTTCAATCGGGGGTTCTTGGTGCTGCGTCCGATCAACTGGGAAAGCCCCGCGCACATTCTGGAAAAGATCATCGCCTATGAGGCGGTGCACGCGATCCACTCTTGGGACGACCTGCGCCGACGGCTGCAACCGCCGGATCGCCGGTGTTTTGCGTTCTTTCACCCGGCCATGCCGGACGAGCCGTTGATCTTCGTGGAGGTCGCCCTCACCCGTGGTATTCCGGGTTCGGTTCAGGATTTGCTTGCGCAGGGCCGCCAGCCGTTGGAGCCGGAAGATGCCGACACAGCGGTATTCTATTCCATCTCCAACTGCCAAGAGGGGCTTGCAGGGATCAGTTTTGGCAATTCGTTGATCAAGCAGGTGGCCGAAGATCTCAGCCGTGACTTGCCTGGCCTCAAAACCTTCGTGACCCTGTCGCCGATCCCCTCACTGATGCAATGGCTCAGCAGTCAGGGCCTCGCGGCGCAGGCCCAAGACCCCGACGCCCTGCGCAAACTGGCGGCCTACTATCTGGCCAGCGTCAAACGGAACGGGGGACAACCCCAGGACCCAGTGGCGCGCTTCCATATCGGCAATGGGGCTGTGCTGCACGATGTGCATGCCGGTGCGGACGTGAGCACCAACGGCATGGCGCAGTCGGGCGGCGCGATGGTCAACTACCTGTATGATCTGTCCAAGGTGGCCAAGAACCACCAAAGCTACGCCGATGATGGTAAGGTTCCGGTGTCTTCCCAGATCGCGGCCCTTGTGCGACAAGCGCAGCCAAAGGCAGCCTGAAAGAAGACCAACTCCCATGTCCAACCACCTTTACGACGCGCTGTTCGCCCCCCATGCGGGCAGCGAGGCCCCATTCCTGCACTTTGCGGACGGGGGTGTGCTCAGCTACGGCGGGTTTGTGGACATGGCGGCGGGATATGCCGGGGCGCTCACCGAATTGGGCATCAAGCCCGGCGACCGTGTGGCTTTGCAGATTTCAAAGTGTCCCGACATGCTGGCGCTGATTGCAGGGTGTATCCAGGCGGGCATCGTGTTCTTGCCGCTGAACACCGCCTATACAGCCGCCGAACTGTCTTACTTCGTGGAAAACTCCGGGGCGCGTTTGCTGGTGTGCGACCCGGAGAAGGCCGACGACTACCGGTCCATGACCGATGGGCTGGGCGTTGGGTTGGAAACCATGGCCTGGGGCACCGGTACGCTGCAAGAGCGCGCCCAAGCGGTCACGGATGACGTGCCAGTGGAGCCTCGTGGGGCCGATGACCTGGCCGCTTTTCTTTATACGTCGGGCACGACGGGGCGGTCCAAGGGCGCCATGTTGAGCCACGACAACCTTTTGTCCAATGCCCAAGTGCTCGTGGATGCTTGGGGGTTCACTGGCGAGGATGTCCTGCTGCATGCTCTGCCGATTTTCCACACCCATGGGCTGTTTGTGGGTTCCAATGTGATGTTGCTGGTGGGCGGGTCGATGATTTTCCTGCCCAAGTTTTACCGCGACGCGGTTGTGGCGCTGCTGCCTAAAGCCACGTCGATGATGGGTGTGCCCACCTTTTATACGCGTCTTTTGGATGACGGTCGCCTCACGCCCGATCTGGTGTCGAACATTCGGCTGTTTGTGTCCGGCTCCGCGCCGCTCTTGGCGGAAACTCACGTGGCATGGGAAGACCGCACCGGTCACCGGATCCTCGAACGCTACGGGATGACCGAGACCAATATGAACACGTCAAACCCCTACCAAGGGGAACGCAAGCCGGGCACCGTCGGGCCCGCTTTGCCTGGTGTGGAGGTCAAGGTCTGTGATCCCGAAAGCGGCGAAACGCTTCCCCAGGGTGAGATCGGCGTGGTCGAGGTGCGCGGGCCGAACGTGTTCCAAGGCTATTGGCAGATGCCGGAAAAGACCGCCGCGGAACTACGCGACGACGGGTTTTTTATCACCGGCGATCTGGGCTACCTCGACAACGATGGCTATCTGGTGATCGTGGGCCGGGGGAAAGACCTGATCATTTCCGGTGGTTTCAACATATATCCCAAAGAGTTGGAATTGGTGCTGGACGCCCAACCGGGGGTGCTGGAGTCCGCCGTGGTGGCCGCGCCGCACCCGGATTTCGGGGAATCTCCGGTGGCCGTGATTGTTCCCGCTCACAAAGCGCAACCGGACCTGGATGCCATCGCTGAAGCCATGCGCACCGAACTGGCCGCTTTCAAACAGCCCCGCCAGTATGTCCTGCGCGATGCCCTGCCGCGCAACACCATGGGAAAGGTTCAGAAAGCAGACCTGCGCAAGGAGTTGGAGGGTCTCTTCACCTGATCCGCAAAGGTTGCCAGGCTTGGGCCGCCAGAGACGCTGTCCTAGGCAGCCTTCGCGCGTTCCAGCTCTTTGATCAGCTGTGGGATTTTGGCTTTGAACTTGAAGAAGCCCGCTGTGGCGTTGGGCCAGGCGCGGCTATCATAATCTCGGCGGATTTGGACGAGCCGGATGCCCGCCGTGTCCAACTTGGGTTTGAGCGTCGCCAACCGGTCCGCCATGGGACCAACGGGCACGTAGGCCGTCGCGATTTCAGTGAGCCCCAAGCCTTTCGCCCACGTGACTAGGTCGTCGTCAGCATCCAAGGACGTCACTGAAACTGAGCGATCCTTTAGCCGGTCCGTGGCATCCTCCAGCGCGGCTCCGGTGAAGCCTGTGACATTTTCCGATACCAGCAGGGGACTGCGGTCCTTGGCTCCGTTCATCACCGC
>JBCDFD010000121.1:0-10313 GCA_039178645.1 Pseudomonadota bacterium
GACGCCGTCGACCATGCCCAGACCGTTCAGTTCGGCGATGGCGTCGATTTCGGCGGTGTCGACGAAGAATTTCATTGTGGCGCTCCCGAGGTCCCGTTGGTGGTATGGGCTCTCTATCCCATGCGTATGGCCGGGCAAACCATGAACGGCACGGAAAGTCCCAATGATTTCGCCACGGGCGATCGGGTCGCCATTCTGACCACGGAGCCATTGGATCGGCTGCTCGACTACCGCGCGCCGGACGGGGGGGTGTCCATTGGTCAGTTCGTGGAAGTGCCCTTGGGTCCAAGGAAGGTGCTGGGCCTGGTTTGGGGCGCAGGGGCGGGTGATTTTGATGCCGCTAAGCTGCGTCCGGTGTCGCGTGTGTTGGATTTGCCGCCCATGCGGGAGGAGATGCGCACCTTCTTAATGCGAGCGGCGGATTATACGTTGACGCCCATGTCGGCGATGCTGCGGCTGGCGACCCGCGCGCCAGGGCTCACGGACCCGCCGTCGATGAAGAAGCTTTTGCGCCTGGGCGAGGCCCCTTTGCCCAAAGTGACGGCGGCGCGGACGCGGGTCATGGAGTCCATCGCACTGTTTGGCGGGGCACCTGTGACTTTGGCCGAACTGTCCGCAGCGGCGGATGTGTCGTCGTCGGTGGTGAAAGGTTTGGTGGCCGCGGGATGCCTCGTGGAGGTGGAAGCCCCACGTGACACGGTGTTCCCGCGCTTGGACCCTGAATTGCCTGGGGTTGAATTGACCGACGATCAGCGGGCGGCGGCGGCTCATTTGCAGACAGCGGTTGAGGATCAGGCCTATGGAACCACCTTGCTAAAAGGTGTCACCGGATCGGGGAAAACCGAGGTTTATTTGGAAGCTGTGGCCGAAGCGCTGCGCATCGGGCGGCAGGCTTTGGTGCTGTTGCCCGAAATTGCTCTGACCTCTGAATTTCTCACCCGCGTGGAGGTTAGGTTTGGGGCGCGTCCCGCCGAATGGCACCACGGGGTCACCATGGCGGAACGGCGGCGGTGTTGGCGCATGGTGGCCCAAGGTGGCGCGCAACTGGTGGTGGGCGCTCGGTCGGCACTGTTTCTTCCCTTCCGTGATCTGGGTCTCATCGTGATCGATGAGGAGCATGACACATCCTATAAGCAGGAAGAGGGTGTACTCTATTCCGCGCGAGACATGGGCGTTTTGCGTGCCTCGGTGGCCGGGGCCCATGTGGTGCTGGCGTCGGCGACACCGAGTCTTGAGACCTGGGCCAACGCCCAATCGGGCAAGTATGGGCGGCTTGACCTTAAGGCACGTTTCGGTCCTGCGACTTTGCCAAACATGCGTGCCATTGATTTGCGGCAAGAGGATTTGCCCCGTGGCCGGTGGGTGTCGCCCACACTGGAACGCGCCGCACGGGAGCGATTGGCGGCGGGGGAGCAAGTACTGCTCTTCCTCAACCGCCGTGGCTACGCCCCCGTCACAGTCTGCCGCGCCTGTGGCCATCAGATCGGATGCGATCACTGCGATGCGCGGATGGTGGAACATCGGTTTCAGAAACGCTTGGTCTGTCACCAGTGTGGCGAAGCCATACCAACCCCTTCCCAATGCCCAAAGTGCGGAGCCAAAGATACGTTGGCGGCCATCGGTCCAGGGGTGGAGCGGCTGGCGGAAGAATGCGCGGCGCTGTTTCCCGAGGCGCGTTTGGCGGTTTTGTCGTCGGACCTGTTTGGGACCGCGCGGGAGTTGAAAGCGCGCGTCGACGAGATCGCGGCGGGAGATGCGGATTTGATCATCGGCACGCAGTTGGTCGCCAAAGGGCACAACTTTCCGGGACTCACATTGGTCGGTGTGATTGACGCGGACCTTGGGCTGCAAGGGTCCGACCTGCGCGCGGCGGAGCGGACGTTCCAACACATGCGCCAAGTGTCTGGTCGGGCAGGGCGGGCGGAGAAGCCTGGTCTCGCGCTCTTGCAAAGTCACCAACCGGAGCATCCGGTGATCCAAGCCATCCTGAACGGCGACGAAGAGGAGTTTTTGCAGGCCGAAGCGCGGTCGCGGGAGGTCCTGTCCATGCCGCCTTATGGGCGGATGGCGGGGATTATCCTGTCGAGCCCCGATGTGGCGGAGGTGTTTGACTACGGCCAAGTGCTGGCCCGCCGCGCAGAGCCATTGCGCGCCATAGGCGCAGAGGTCTACGGACCGGCACCCGCACCCATTTCGCGCATCCGCGGGCGGCACCGCGTGCGATTGTTGGTCAAAGCCGCCAAAGGCGCGCCGCTGCAAAGCGCACTGCGGGCGTGGCTGTCCCAGGTGAAGCCCCCTGCCAAGCTGCGTCTGAGCGTGGATATTGACCCGCAGAGTTTTTTTTGACGGGAGCTGAGTCAAAGGACGCGTGCTATGGCACGCGATTTTCATTCACCCCAAGGTCGGCTTGCGCCGTCCGCGGGGCCCGCCGTCTGGTCCGACCGGTGGTGACCCTTCGTTGGCGTGAGAGTCTGTGCCTGGGAACCGCAATTATTGACCCTCCATGGCTTTCCTTGGCACACAAGAAAAGACCGGAACAGTTACCTGTTCCGGCCATTGCCCCACCATGAGCATCCGTCATTGGCGACCCCATGTCAGCGCAACAGCGTCGCCCCGACGGCCAAGACGGCACCGGTGGCTCCCTTGAGCGATGGCAAAGCGTAGGCGCGTCGCCATGCCCTCCCCAGATCACCGGTGAATTGGATACTAGGTGGTTAGCGATCTCTTAACCTTGATGCAGATCAAGGGGCGCATCGCCTTTGGGCCCGCAAGGCGCTATGTGCGGGGAATGACTCGCTTCACCTCCCCAAACTGGACGATCGTGCCTTTGTCTCAGACAGCGCAGCTGCCCATCTGGCGCCGGCCTGAGGCACTGCTGCTGCTGATGGCGTTTGCCATGCCGTTGGCGTTTTCCACTTGGTCGGCATTGCTCAACAACTTTGTCATCGAGATGGCCTCGTTTGACGGGGTGGATATTGGCTGGCTGCACACGGTGCGGGAAATCCCAGGGTTTCTGGCCATTGGGGTTATTCTGATCCTGGTTGTCATGCGGGAACAGGTCCTGGGGCTGGTGTCGTTGATCCTGTTGGGCCTCGCCACGGCGGCCACGGCATACTTCCCGACATTGGGCGGGATCCTCATGATTACGCTCTTCAGTTCCATCGGCTTCCACTACTTCGAGACGGTCAACCAGTCGTTGCAATTGCAATGGCTGTCCAAAGACCGCGCCCCGAAAGTGATCGGCTGGATCGTGGCGGTGGGCTCTGCGGGGTCACTCCTCGCCTATGGCGGCATCGTGCTCACCTGGCGGGCTTTCGAGTTGGATTACAACACGATTTATATGGCTGCAGGCGGGGCGTGCGCATTGATCGCTGTGTTCTGCATGGCTGCCTATCCGCAGTTTGAAGCCCCCCATGCCCAGACCAAGGAAATGGTGCTGCGCCGCCGCTACTGGCTCTACTATGCGCTGCAATTCATGTCGGGCGCGCGGCGGCAGATTTTTGTGGTATTCGCCGCTTTCATGATGGTGGAACGGTTTGGGTTTGAGGTCCACGAGGTCACGGCGCTGTTCCTCATCAACTACGTGGCCAACATGATCGCGGCGCCTTTCATGGGCAAAGCGGTGGCGCGGTTTGGCGAGCGCAACGCCTTGGCATTTGAATACATCGGGCTGACGGTCGTATTCCTGCTTTACGGTGGTATCTACTATTTCGGCTGGGGCGTGATGCTGGCGGCGACGCTTTATGTGGTCGACCATCTGTTCTTTGCGCTCGCCTTCGCCATGCGCACCTATTTCCAGAAAATCGCCGACCCGGCAGACATTGCGCCCACCGCGGCTGTGGCCTTTACGATCAACCACATTGCGGCGGTCTTCTTGCCTGCCGCACTTGGCTACATGTGGGTGGCCGCACCTGGGGGCGTGTTTGCCCTAGCGGCGGGCATGGCGTTGGTGTCGCTGTGTTTGGCGCTGTTAATCCCGCGCCATCCTGAACCGGGCCGGGAAACCATTCTATCAACTTGGCGTGCGCGTCCCACACCGGCAGAGTGATGCCCGATGGTTTTAGGCGACGCAGTTCCTATATCTAGCGCAACCCCACCGAAGAGGAGTGCCCATGTTTTTCTTCCAAAAAGCCAAAGCGCAAATGGTGTCCGCCGATGATGCGTTGCCCGGACGTGGTGCGGCGATCCCCACGGCAGATACGCATTTCCTGTCCGACCTGCCACTGAAATCCGATGTGCCCGAAGGCATGGCCGAGGCGATGTTCGGTATGGGCTGCTTTTGGGGTGTGGAGCGGATGTTTTGGAACACGGAAGGCGTTTGGCTGACCATGGTTGGCTATGCCGCGGGGCATACGCTCAATCCCACCTACCAAGAAGTCTGCACCGGGCGCACCGGCCACAATGAAGTGGTGCGCGTGATCTATGACCCGGCCAAGGTGAGCTACGGCGACCTGCTCAAGGTCTTTTGGGAAGGCCACGACCCGACCCAAGGCATGCGCCAGGGCAACGATGTGGGGACGCAGTACCGCAGCGGAATTTATACCTACGGCGCGGATCAGCAGTCCGAGGCCGAGGCCAGCAAAGCCATGTTCGCGTCTGAACTGGCGCGCGCGGGTTTCCCCGATGTGACGACCGAGATTCTCCCTGCGCCTGAGTTTTACTTTGCCGAGGATTATCACCAGCAATATCTAGCCAAAAATCCAGGCGGATATTGCGGTCTGGGGGGCACCGGCGTCACCTGTCCCATCGGCACGGGTGTCTCGGCCTGACAAATTATCGCTGGGGGCGCTAACACCGGACGCCCCGCATTGCCGCGATGCAGCATAATGTGAATACTCCCTTAAGCTAAGTGCGGGCCAAGTGTGGTTCGCCAATAGAAGCGGATGGGTGTGCATTGCGGCATACGGTGGTCGATACGCCGTCTGACGGCCAGAGGGTCCACGTGTTTGGGGCCAGTGGATCGGGGACATCAACCCTCGGGCGGGCATTGGCCGACGCTCTCGCGAGCCAGCACTTTGACACCGATGACTTTGTGTGGACCCCCAGCGATCCACCGTTTCAATGTAAGCGCCCTGAAACGGAGCGGCTGACGCTAATGGAAAACCTGTTCTTGCCGCGCAGGGATTGGGTTTTGTCAGGGGCTTTGGACAATTGGGGTGATGCGGTCGCCGCGCGCTTGACGCTTGCGGTGCGGTTGACGCTGGACCCCGATATCCGCCGCGCGCGGTTGGAGATGCGACAAGCGCAACGGTGTGGCTGTGCGCAAGAATGGGGCAAACCGCTTTGCCCCTCGTGCCAAGCCTTCCTCAGTTGGACAGATGCCTACGAGCAGAGTGACCATCCCGGACCAACGCTTGCCAAGCATGTGGCCTGGGCCAAGACATTGCCCTGTCCCGTGATCGTTTTGGATTCTCAGTCGCCGGTCCCTCGCACGGTAGAGCACGTGATGGAGGCGCTTGACCATTTGGTGCCCGTCGCCTAGCGCGCACCATCTGCAATCATCGGAATTCTCGCCCCATGCCCACTTGGACCGCCCTGACTACTTTGCCCGGTCGCGAGGCCGCCGAACGCCTGGGGGCCGATGTGGAAACGCTCAACCCGGCACCCACTGGCGTGGGTGTGTTTGAGATCGAAGACGGATCAGGTCTTTGGGAAGTGGGCGGTTATTTTGTGGAACCACCGGACGAGGTTGGGCTTGCCCTGCTGGCGGCGGCCAATGGGGCCAAGCCGTTCACGGTGTCACAGCTTCCCGAAGTGGACTGGGTGGCCAAGGTGAAACGCGAATTGGCCCCGGTGGAGGCCGGACGGTTCTTCCTCTACGGCAGCCACGACGCGGACAAGGTGCCTGAGGCCCGAGTGGGGCTGCTCATAGAAGCTGCCATGGCCTTTGGGACGGGGCACCACGGAACCACCCAAGGCTGTCTGAAAGCTTTCGACCGGCTGCTAAACGCTGGGCTGGCATCGGGGCCGGTGGCGGATGTGGGCTGCGGGACGGCTGTGCTCGCCATGGCGGCGGCCAAGGTCTGGGATGTGACGCCCATGGCCAGTGATATCGATGCTGTGGCGGTCGAGGTTGCCGAAGCCAATGCGGAAGCCAACGGACTCCATGGTCGGTTGGATATTTTTGAGGCGACGGGGTTTGAGCATCCGAAACTCCAGGGCCCGTTCGCCCTGATTTTCGCCAACATCCTCAAGGGTCCACTCATTGAGCTGGCCCCATCACTCAGCGCGGCTTTGGCACCGGGGGGACATGCGATCCTGTCGGGATTGCTGGTGGACCAAGCGGACGACGTTCTCGCCGCCTACACTGGTCAATCGCTCAGCTTAGTGGACCGTGAGGATATCGGGGAATGGGCGACACTGACATTGCAAAAGTAAATCAAATCGCCAACAGGACCCCGGCCAACGGATAGGTTGCCCGGGGTCAGGTCATGCGTGGCGCGTGCAAGGACCGTCTCATCCCTGACGCTTGAAGTTACCTGCTTCCACATCCGACCGGTTGAGGCCGATGTCTTCGAGTTCGCGGTTGCTCAACGACAAGAGCATTGCGCGGGTTTCAGCGGCCACGCGGCGCTGATGGAATTCGGTCACAGCACGTCCGAGTGCAGAAAACAGGCCAAGACCAACGTCGCGCCGAGGCGCTTCGGTATCAAAAACTGCCATTGTAGGCTCCAGATTGTTTGAGGTTTGAGCGGCCGTTATGCACCGCTCATGATGCGCATCTGGTCCAGTTTTCGCCTGGGAACAAGCTACAGAATTGCAAAGCCGCCATGCATTTTTCGCATGGGTAACAGCCGGTTAAGCAACTGCGACACAATGGAAATTTTCCGTGAAAGGTCATGTCGTATTCAGTGTTGGAATGGTCCAAAAGCGACCTTTTGGGCGCGTGCCCGCGACCCTTTCATGTGCATTTGCCTCGGACGACCGGACTTTGCACAGCCCCGCCACAGGTGCGGCCAAATCGCAGACAGTCGACGGCGCAGTGTCCAAACAGTCACCCTTGCGTAATCGCCCCGGCGTTAGTCCCGAAATCCGAAACCATTTGCCGGATGTTCTCCATTCGTGCTACCAGTCGGTTAACGAAAATGACACCAGGGCAGGGCGAGCAGGCCATGCGCATCATCGGCATAGACCCCGGGCTGCAACGCACCGGGTGGGGGGTGATCGAAGCCGAAGGGTCTCGTGTCCGCCACATCGGCAATGGCGTGCTTCTGTCCGGGTCAGGCGCCTTGGCGTTGCGGCTCACAAAGCTCTTCGAGGAATTGACCGACGTGGTCGCGCGCTTTGCCCCCAATGGGGCCGCCGTGGAAGCCACATTCGTCAACAAGGATGCGGCAGGTACCCTGAAACTTGGCCAAGCCCGTGGTATCGCTTTGTTGGTTCCCGCCCGCGCTGGTCTTGAGGTCGGCGAATACGCCCCCAACGCGGTGAAAAAGGCGGTGGTGGGCGTCGGACACGCGGACAAACGGCAAGTGGATCACATGATCAGGCTCCAGTTTCCTGGGATCAAACTGGCGAATGCCGACGCCACCGATGCGCTCGCCATCGCCCTGTGTCACCTGCGCCACGCCCAAGCCTCCAATAAGCTGTCCGCCGCCATCGCAAAGGCGCGGGCATGATCGGGCGGTTGGTTGGTCAATTGGTCTACCGTGGCAGCGATCACGCCATGGTGGATGTCCAAGGGGTGGGCTACCTCGTCACCTGTGGGGAACGCACGTTGGCCGCGCTGCCAGCGCCAGGGAACACCGTCGCGCTCTATACCGATTTGCTGGTGCGCGAAGACCTGTTGCAATTGATGGGCTTCACCACCCTGGCCGAGAAGGAATGGTATCGGCTTTTGATTTCCGTCCAAGGCGTGGGGGCCAAGGCCGCGCTGGCGATCCTGTCGGCCCTAGGTCCTGACGGCACTGGGCGTGCCATCACTCTGGGCGATGCCCGTGCGATCCAAGCCGCCCAAGGCGTGGGCCCAAAACTGGCGCAGCGCGTTGTGAACGAGCTTAAGGACAAAGCCGCCAATGTGCTGGCCATGGCCACCCCAATCGCCGCTGCGCCTCCGCCGGTTGTGGCCGAGACGAGTGTTGTGGAACCTGATCTTTCCCCCGCACCCATGCCGACACCTCCGCCTGACACGACGGCGCAATCGGACGCCATCTCTGCGCTCACCAATTTGGGGTATTCCACGTCCGAAGCTGCCACCGCCGTGGCTACCGCCGCCCAAGACGCCCCAGAGGCCGACACCGCCGCCCTGATCCGCGCAGGCCTGAAAGCCCTGGCCCCGAAAGGCTGACCCGGTGCTGTCGTTTCAAAGCATACTCGCGTTGGAAGGGGTGGAGCCAAAGACGGTGAACGCCATGCTCCATTCGCCCAGAGAGCCATCGTTGCGCCGGGTGTTTCCTGCACTCGCCAAAGACCAGCCCGAGATCGTCGAGGCGTACCAAGCCACCCACAGCCCCCAAGCCGAAAGAGCCCTGAAGAAAGGCCGGCCATACGTGGCAGTTTTTCTAGCGTCGGGCGATGTCCGTCCCGACAAACGCAGACCCATGCTGTTCTTGGGCATGTATGAAAATCGTGGCCATAGACCGGTGAGCCTCGCCGACCTCCGCGCGCGCCCAGAGGTCCAGTATCTGATTGATGTCCACAGTGTGGATTACACCGACCGGTGGGGCGACGACGGTCACTTGACCTGGTTCGACCTGAAGCGAAGCCCCCTACTTGACCACTATGCAGGTCGGCTGACCTGCACCATCAAGCTCACTCAGAATTACCTCAGAGTGGCCGAAAACTTGGACGCGCCTGTGCTGTCTCTGTCGGAGGATAGCGCCTTCGACGCGCCCCCACCCCCTTGGCGCGATTGGATTGTCACTGCCGGTGAGTTGCGGGCGCTGCCCATCAGCTGGGCGGATAGGTTGAGCGCTTGGCGGGGCATCTACTTGATCATTGATGCCATGGACGGTGCCAGGTACGTTGGATCTGCCTATGGCGAAACCAACCTCCTCGGACGGTGGTCCGCCCATGTGGCCGGGGACCTAGGCGTCACCGCCCATTTGAAAACGCGCAGCCCCGACCATTTCCAGTTCAGTATCTTGGAACGCATGGGCCCCGACACGCCCGCAGACGAGGTGATCGCCCGCGAAATGACCTGGATCGCGCGCTTGGGCACGAAAACCTATGGCTTGAACACATGACCAACCGCGCCCCAGACGTCGATCCCGAAGAGCAGCCCGACGACCGGGATCGCGCGTTGCGGCCCAAGGCGCTGGACGGGTTCATCGGGCAGGCAGAGGCCCGCGCGAACCTTGGCGTCTTTATCCAATCCGCCCGCCAGCGCGCCGAGGCCATGGACCATACGCTCTTTCACGGCCCGCCAGGGCTGGGCAAAACCACCTTGGCGCAGATTGTGGCAAATGAGCTTGGCGTTGGCTTCCGTATGACCTCGGGGCCAGTGCTCGCCAAAGCGGGCGACTTGGCGGCGATCCTGACAAACCTGGAACCCCGCGATGTGCTGTTCATCGATGAAATCCACCGGCTCACCCCAGCGGTGGAAGAGGTCCTTTATCCCGCCATGGAGGATTTCGAACTGGACTTGGTCATTGGCGAAGGCCCCGCCGCCCGCACCGTTCGGATCGAACTGCAACCCTTCACCTTAATCGGGGCCACAACCCGCCTGGGTCTGCTCACCACCCCCTTGCGCGACAGGTTCGGCATACCCATTCGATTGCAATTCTACACCGTTCCCGAGTTGCATTTGATCGTCTCCCGTGGGGCGCGACTGCTCAACATCCCGTGCGATGATGCCGGTGCCACCGAAATCGCCGCTCGCGCCCGTGGCACGCCACGCATCGCGGGTCGGTTGCTACGCCGCGTGGTCGACTTCGCGTTGGTGGAGGGCGACGGTCGTATCACTCAAACGCTCGCTGATACGGCGCTCACCCGTTTGGGCGTGGACGGCATCGGCTTGGACGGGGCAGACCGCCGCTACCTTCGTTTGCTTGCCGAAGCCTATGGCGGTGGCCCAGTGGGCATCGACACCATCGCAGCCGCTTTGTCCGAGTCCCGTGACGCTTTGGAAGAGGTCATCGAACCTTTCCTCCTCCAACAAGGCATGATCCAACGGACACCCAGAGGCCGCCTCTTGGCCAAACGCGCTTGGGACCATTTGGGCCTCACCGCGCCAAAGCCACCGGATCAACGGACCCTTTTTGAATGACCGGGGCCAAACCGACCTTCGAATAAATCCAAAATAGCAACTTCATTGTTCCCAAAATACTCATTCCAGCGCCCACCGTTCAAACTGAACGAAACAGAACAGGCAC